>DASPPI010000173.1:0-26647 GCA_035625615.1 Steroidobacteraceae bacterium
AAGCCTGCCGGGAGGAAGCGCCCGAGCCAGTCGTTCAGCGCCAGCGCATCGAACCCGAGCGAGGGCCAGCGGTTCTGGCTTTCGGCGATGAGTCCCTCGTGCAGTGCGAGCGTGGTCGCGAGCCGGTTCGGCTCGCGCCCGCGCGGGCCGATCACATCCACCAGCGCGCACGGCTCTTCGGGACCGGCGGTGACGATGCCGCGCGGCCGGTGGTACTTGAAGCTACGACCGACGAGTTGCCGGCCGTTGGCGAGCAGCGCCGAGGCGAGGGTGTCGCCGGCGAGACCGTGCAGCGGCCGACCGTCGAAGCGAAAACCGACGCGGCGCGAGGCGTCCGTCAGCGCACCCTGAGCGATACGCGCGGGACCGCGCATCACAGGTCTGCCGGCGGGGGCGGAGGCGCATCCTGAGGTTCCCCCACCCAGCCGATCTCGTGCGTGAGGGTGTGGCGCAGCACCTTGAGCAGCGCCCGACAGCCCCCGACGTGCAGCCACCACTCCAGGTGCCAGCCGCAGGGGTTGTCGCGCTCGTAGACGTAGGCGTTGAAGGCTGTGATCCCCGCTTCCGCAGGGGGTCGCGCCCGGGTAGCGTCGCCTCGATAGCGAAACTCGACCTCGTCGCGCTCGCCACACCAGGGGCAGGGGATTCGCAGCATCGGGTCGTTTCAGTGCAGGTAGGGGAAAGGGCCGGCGCCGCGCTCATCGACCGTGCGCCCGGCCGCAAAGCGCCCGAGATCGAGATGTGCGGCGAGCGGGTGCGGCGCGCCGCGCGCAATCAGGTGTGCGGTGGTGAAGCCTCCGGCGGGAATCGCCTTGAAGCCGCCGTAGCACCAGCCGCCATTGAGGATGAGTCCATCGACCGGGAGCCTGGAGATGATGGGCGAGCCGTCCATCGTCATGTCCATGACGCCGCCCCACTGGCGCAGCACCTTGAGACGTGCGAGCCCCGGCAACAATGTCACGGCCGATGCCGCCACCTCCTCGGCCATGGGCAGCGTGCCGCGCTGCGCGTAGCTGTTGTAGCCGTCGATGGCGCCGCCGAACACCAGGCCCCCCTTGTCGGACTGGCTGACGTAGAAATGACCCGCCCCATAGGTGAGCACGATATCGAGCAGCGGCTTGACGGCTTCACTCACGAAGGCCTGCAGCACGTGAGTCTCGATCGGCAGCTGCACGCCCGCCATGGCCGCAAGGCGCGAGGAGTGTCCGGCGACCGCCAGACAGACGGTGTCGGCGGCGATGAAGCCGCGGGTCGACTCGACTCCGATCACCCGTGCGCCGCAGCGCCTGAGGCCGGTCACCTCGCAGTGCTCGACGATGTCGACGCCGGCCTGCGAAGCGGCACGCGCGTAGCCCCAGGCGACGGCATCGTGGCGCACCGTGCCGCCGCGCCGCTGCAGGAACCCCCCGAGCACCGGGTAGCGGCCGTTGTCGAGGTCGACGAGCGGTACCAGGCGCTTCACGGCCTCGCGGCTCAGCGCCTCGGCGTCGACGCCCAGCAGCAGCATCTGGTTGGCGCGGCGGGTGAAGAGGTCGCGCTGCGCCTCGGTGTGAAAGAGGTTCAGCGTGCCACGCTGGCTGACCATGGCATTGAAGTTGAGCCGGCGCTCGAGACTCTCCCACAGCCTGAGCGAGAAATCGTAGAAGCGGATATTGGCGGGATGAAAGTAATTGGAGCGGATGATGGTGGTGTTGCGCCCGACGTTGCCGAGTCCGATCGGACCCTTCTCCAGCACCGCGACGTCGCGGATTCCAAACTCGGTGGCCAGATAAAACGCGGTCGCCAGCCCATGTCCGCCGCCGCCCACCACTATCACCCGGTAAGCCGGCCGCGGGGTGGCCTTCGCCCAGGCATGCGACCAGCCGCGCTGGCCGGTCACGCCTTCGCGCAGCAGCCGCCACAGTGAGTAACGGCCGCCGCCGGCGCGGCGGGCGCGCTGCGGGTGCGCTCGGGAGTGCGGCGGTGGAGGCATGTGTGGCGTCATCATAAGGCGCTTCGCCGGGCGCGCCCACGGCCGAGAGCGGCGGGCAGGGTGCACGGGCGAAGTGAAACGGGCAGGTGGCGGCGGGCTTGACGTGCCGGGCGGCAACCGACAACGTGCCGGCGCGAATCCGACACGAACCCGACCGCGCTGAGCGAGGTGACTGAGGTGGCGAGCTTCCTGAAGTCGCTGTGCGTGACCGCGGCGCTCGCACTGAGCGCCTCGCCGTCGCTTGCGGCTGCCGTGGTGGTGTCCTCGAAGCTCTCCAGCGAATCGGCCATGATCGGACAGATGATCCGCCTGCTGCTGAACGCCGAGGGCATTCAGACGGTGGACCGCACGCGCATCGGTGCGACCCCAGTGGTGCGCAAGGCGCTGTTGACGGGCGAGATCGATCTGTACGTCGAATACACCGGCAACGCCGGCCTGTTCTTCAACGACGCTGCCGACCCGGCCTGGAAGGACCTCGCGCGGGGCTACGCGCTCGGCGCGCGGCTCGACTATGCCGCGAACCGCATCGTCTGGCTGACCCCGGCACGGGCGAGCAACGCCTGGGCACTGGCGGTGCGGCGCGACGTGGCGCGCGCCAACCATCTGAGGGCCATGAGCGACTTCGGCCGCTGGGTGGCCGGCGGCGGCAACGTGGTGCTCGCTTGCTCGGCGGAGTTCGCCAATGCCGGGACGCTGCGCTCACTCGAGAGAACTTACGGGTTCACGCTGCGCTCCGACCAGCTCATCGTGCTGGCCGGCGGTGAGACCTCGGCCACCATCGGTGCGGCGGCGGCCGGCACCAACGGCACCAACACCGCGATGGTCTACGGCACCGACGGCGGCATCGCGGCGGCGAACCTCCTGGTACTCGAGGACGACCGCCACGATCAGCCGGTCTACGCTCCGGTGCCGGTCATCCGCGAAGCGGTGCTCAAGGCCAATCCGCAGATCGCCCGCATCGTCAAGCCGCTGATGGAGAGCTTCGATACCGAGACGCTGCAGCAGCTCAACGAGCGCGTGCAGATCGACGGCGAGTCCGACGAGGCGGTCGCGGCCGATTACCTCCGGAGCCGGGGCTTGCTGAAGGATCGCCCATGACGCCGTGGCGCCGGATCGACCGGCTGGGGCTGCTGTTGTCGGCCCTCGGAGCCGCGGCGCTCGTGCTGCTGCCGTTCGTGGTGTTCAAGGCGAACCGCATCGTGCCAGGCGAACCACACGGGCTGTTCGAGGTGCTGCCGGCGTGGGCAGCGTGGGGCTCGCTGGCGGCGCTGGTGCTCGCTGCGGCCGTAGCGCTCACCGTGCCGGGGGCGAAGCTGCGGCTCGCGGCGGCACTGCTCGGCGTCGGCGTACTGTCGCTCGCCGTGGCGGCCGCGGCCGATGCGCTCACACCGGCGGGCAATCGGGTGGTGCGCGTTGCCCCCGGGGCGGCGTTCTGGCTGCTGCTCGTGTGCCTGGGCCTCATGGCCACCGATGCGATCACGCGCCTGCGCCCCGGGCCGCTCGCGCGCGTGCTGCTGCTGGCGGTGCTCGTCGCGATCGCCGGCGCCGCGCTCGCCCACGGCACGTTCGACAACCTCTCCGTGATGCGTGAGTACGCGGTGAACGCCGGGCGTTTCGCGCACGAGGTGCGGCAGCACGTGTGGCTGTCGCTCGGCTCGCTCGCCGCGGCAGTCGTGGTGGCGCTGCCGATCGGCATCGCCTGCCACCGCCTGCCGCGCTGGCGCGCCGGAGTGCTCGCGACGCTCAACGTCATCGAGACCATCCCGGCAGTCGCGCTGTTCGGCATCCTGATGGCGCCGCTCGGCGCGCTCGCCGCGGCGCTGCCCTGGGCCGGGGAGCTCGGTATCCGCGGCATCGGGGCGGCGCCCGCGGCGGTGGCGCTGTTCCTGTACGCGCTGCTGCCGATCGTGGCCAACACGGTGGCGGGACTCAGGCGCGTCTCACGCGCTGCGGTGGAGGCCGCCCACGGCATGGGAATGACCAACTGGCAGGTGCTGACCCACATCGAGCTGCTGCTCGCGCTGCCGGTCATCCTGACGGGCATCCGCGTGGTGCTGGTACAGAACATCGGCATGGTGACGATCGCCGCGCTCATCGGCGGCGGCGGGCTGGGCACGTTCGTGTTCCAGGGCATCGGGCAGACGGCCATCGACCTGGTGCTGCTCGGCGCGATCCCGATCGTGTCATTGGCCTTTGCGGCCGCCGTGCTGCTCGATGCGCTGGCTGAGCTCACGGATCGGGCTCCGGCATGATCAGCGTCGAGAAGCTCACCAAGCAGTACGGCACGACGACCGTGGTCGATGAGGTGTCCTTCGCGGTCGAGCGCAGTTCCATCAGCGTGATCGTCGGCACCTCGGGCTCGGGCAAGTCGACGCTGCTGCGCATGATCAACCGCCTGGTCGAGCCGACGAGCGGGCGGGTGCTGCTCGATGGCACCGACACCCGCAGCGAGCCGGCGCACCTCTTGCGGCGGCGCATCGGCTACGTCATCCAGGGTCACGGCCTGTTCCCGCATCGCACGGTCGCCGAGAACATCGCCACCGTGCCGCGCCTGCTCGGCTGGGAGGAGTCCCGCATCCGCGCGCGCGTCGAGGAGCTGCTGCGGGTGTTCCAGCTGGACCCGCTCACCTACGCCGGCGCCTTCCCGCATCAGCTCTCCGGCGGACAGCAGCAGCGCGTCGGGGTGGCACGGGCGCTGGCCGCAGAGCCGGCCGTGCTGCTGATGGACGAGCCGTTCGGGGCGCTCGATCCGATCATCCGCGCCAAGGCGCAGGAGGATCTGCTCGACATCCAGCGACGCTTCGGTACCACCATCGTGCTCGTCACGCACGACATGGACGAGGCGTTTCGTCTTGGGCGTCGGGTCGCCGTGATGAGCCAGGGGCGTCTGCTGCAATACGCCCGCCCGGCGGTACTGCTGACGCATCCGGCCGATCCGCTGGTGTCGCGCATGACCGGTCTATCCGACCGCGCCATGAAGCTCCTGTCGCTGACCACGGCCGGTGAGGCGGCGCTGCCGGGCCGCTGCGAAGGACCCGCCGTGCCGGCATCGGCATCGCTGCGGGAAGCGCTGTCCGAGCTGGTGTGGAGCGGGGCCGCCGGCGCCGTGGTGATCGGCGCCGACGGACAGCCCTGCGGCCAGCTCACGGTGGCGGCGATACTCGCTCGCGGGCGACCGTAGGCATGTCGCGCGCTACCTTGCTGCGACTCGCGGTCCTCGGCCTGCTGCTGGCTTTCCTGCTGTCTCCGCAGCGCTTCGCGCCGCTGTTCGCGCCGCTGACCCAGTACGGTGCGCCGCCGATCTACGACCAGGGGAATCTGCTGACGCTGGCGCTCGCACAGCTGGGCACGGTGTGCTGCGCGGCGGCCGCCAGCACGCTCGTGGCCGTGGGACTCGGGATCCTGGTGACGCGCCCGAGCGGCGCGCAGTTCCTGCCCCTGTCGCGTACGCTCGTCAATGTCGGTCAGACTTTCCCGCCGGTGGCCGTGCTCGCCGTGACGGTGCCGCTGGTCGGCTTCGGTGAGAAGCCGACGCTGATCGCGCTGTTTGCCTATGGGCTGCTGCCCATCTTCGAGAACACCGTCACCGGGCTGCGGACCTGTCCGGCGAGCGTGCTCGAGGCGGCCAGTGGCATGGGCATGAGCCCGGGTGAGCGGCTCATGAGCGTCGAGCTGCCGCTGGCATTGCCGCTGATACTCGAGGGGATACGCCTGTCGCTGGTCATCAACGTCGGCACGGCGACCATCGGCTCGACGGTCGCCGCCAAGGGGCTCGGCGAAGTGATCATCGCGGGGCTCCTGTCCAACAACACCGCCTTCATCCTGCAGGGTGGACTGGTGACCGGGCTCATGGCGATCCTGCTCTACGACGCGCTCGCCGCGCTCGAGCGGCGGGTCTGCCGCACGGTGCAGCTCGACTGAGACGCCCGGCGGCTCGATCCGCGAGGCGCCGCAGCATGAGTTTGGCTAGAATTAATCCGATGCTGACTGCGACCCGCACGCCCGCGCGGGATTCCCCCGGGGCGCCTGCGACGCGCGACTCCCCGCACGTCCTGGTGGAAATCCCGACGCTGCTTCTCGTTCTGGCCACCTACGGCGGCTGGCTGGCGATCACGTACGCCTACGGCCGTTGGCCGCTGGTGGTCGTCGCGCCGGTCGCAGCCGTGCTGATCACGCTGCACGGCTCGCTGCAGCACGAGATCGTTCACGGTCACCCGACCCGCTGGCCGGCCTTCAACCGGCTGCTTGCCATCGTGCCTTTGTCGCTGTACCTGCCGTACGAGCGTTATCGCGCCAGTCATCTCGCGCACCACATCGACGAGCGGCTCACCGATCCGCTCGATGATCCGGAGTCCTACTACTGGACCGCGCGCGACTGGGCGCGGCTCAGTCCGCTGGCGCGGGCCGTCGTGCGGATCCAGCAGACGCTCGCCGGGCGGGTCACGGTCGGGGCGTACTGGTACATCGGCCGCTTCTTGCACGCGGAATGGCGTGCCGTGCGAGCCAGCCGAGACGGGGTGCGGGCCGTGTGGCTCGAGCACCTGCTGTGGTGCGCGCCGGTGATCGCCTGGGTGACGCTGGTGTGCGGCATACCACTATGGGTGTACCTCCTCACCATGGCGATCCCGGGGACCAGCCTCACGCTGATCCGCTCGTTCGCCGAGCATCGCGCGCGGCCGCTGGTGCGCCAGCGGATCGCCATCGTCGAGGGGTCCTGGATCCTGGGTCCGCTGTTCCTGTTCAACAATCTGCATGCACTGCACCACGAGGCGCCGGGCGTACCCTGGTATCGGTATCCGGGCCGCTACCGCCGCATCCGCGAGCGGCTGATCGCCGAGAACGGCGGACTCGTGTACCACACCTATTTCGACGTGGCGCGCCGTTTCCTCTTTCGCCCGCACGATGCCCCCGTGCATCCGACCAACCGGGTGCCGGTGACAGCCGCCTGAGCCGGTGCGCGGTCCTCCGCGCTGCCCGCGCCCCCGCACTGTCGACGGTGCGTCGCACCCTCAGGCCGGCAGCGGATAGCCTGCGGCCCGCGCCGCCCGCTCCTGCTCGAGGAGCACAGTGAAAGAGTCGGGCGAGACCGCCGCGAAGCCCTCGAGCAGCAGCTGATCGGCGAGCGGCGCAAACCACTCCTGAGATGCGGCGCCGACGAACGCGGCCTGCAGCCGCGCGATCAGCTCCGCCGGGGCGTCCGCCGCGGCGACGAAGGCAGGGATCGGAGCCAGCGGCGTCGAGGTGAGCACCCGCACCCCCGCGGTGAGTTGCGGAGCATGCCGCGCCAGCAGCAGGTGCCAGTAGGCATCGAGGGGGCCGATGTCGATGCGTCCCTCGCGGACGCTGTCGAGCACGTGACGCGCGGTCACCAGGTTGCCGTGCATCTCGGCGTACAGCGTGGAGCGCTCCGGGGTGCGAAAGCCGAGCAGGTGATGCCGGAAGGCGTTGAACCCCGAGTGGGAGTGCGCGACCGTCCAGCCGGCCCGGCCGCCGAAGGTGTCCTCGAGCGAACGGTAGGGGGCGTCGTGGCGCACGATGAGGTCCGTGCGGTAGACCGGGCGCCCCCCCGCCCAGCGAGCCCTGGGGATCGGCGCCGCGATGGGGATGACCGCGGCGAGCTCGGTCGCGATCGGGTACCCGCACATGAAGACCGCACCAAGGTCCGCGCGCCCCCACAGCTGCTCGAGCGGCTGCGGTGCCGGGTAGGGGAGGTAACTGAGCTCGACACCCGCGGCGTGCGTCACCTCGGTGAGCAGCGTGCGCCAGAGCGTCTCGACCCCCGGGGTCACCGCATACATGCGGGCGTTCATGATGCGCTCTCTCATGGCCGAGCGATTCGCGGGCGCGCTATCCGGCAGCGCCGATCTCGCGGCTCCTGCGCGCCACGTAGGCGCCGATCGCTTCCTTCACCGCCGGGTCGAGGGGTGGCGGCGTATATCCGGCGAGCAATCCCTTCCAGATCGCGGTGGCCCGCTCGGTGGCATCGTGCGCGCCGGCCTGCGTCCAGTTCTCAAAGCTCGACCAGTCCGACAGCAGCGGGCGATAGAACGCGGACTCGTAGCGGGCGAGAGTGTGGGCCGAACCGAAGAAATGCCCGCCGGCGGCAATGTCCTTGATGGCCTCGACCGCCAGGTCGTCGTCGCTGAAGCTCACCGGCTTGAGGATCTGCGCCCAGTTGCGCAGCAGCTCCGCATCGACGACGATCTTCTCGAGCGAAGCGGACAGGCCGCCCTCCAGCCACCCGGCCGCGTGGTTGATCAGGTGGCTGTGGCTCAGGACCGCCGCCTGCAGTGAGAACGCCGTCTCGTAGGTCGACTGCGCATCCACCGCCGGCGAGGCGTTCACGGCGCTGGTGCGCACCGGGAGCTTGAGGCGCCGGCCGAGCTGCGCGCCGGCCAACACCGCATGAACGTACTCCGGCGTGCCGAAAGCCGGCGAGCCGGTACGCATGTCGACGTTGGAGGTGAAGCCGCCCAGCACACACGGTGCTCCCGGGCGCAGCAGCTGGCAGAGCGCCACCACGCCGAGGGCCTCGGCGGTCTGCTGCACCAGGGCCCCGGCGAGGGTGACCGGCGCCATGGCGCCCATCAGGGTGAAGGGCGTGATCACCACGCACTGCCCGTGCCGCGCCATGGTCATGATGTTCTCGAGGATCTCCTCGTCGACTCGGCGGGGCGAGTTGACGTTGGTCACCGTCATGAGCGTCGGGCGCGCGCTGAGTGCCTCGATGCTGCAGCCATGTTCGATGGCGGACATGGCGATCGCGTCCCGGGCCTGTATGCCGCCGATGCCCCGCGCGGCCCACACGGTGTCGGCGCATTCAATGTGCGCCTGATAGGTGAGCAGATGCCGCACCGGGACCGGCACGTCGACCGGCTCGACCACGATGCCGCCCTGCCAGTGGAGCACCCCGAGCGCGTGCGTGAGCCGGAGGATGTTGCGGAAAGCCTCGAGGTCACCGTAGCGGCGCCCGCCCTCCAGATCGCGGATGTTCGGCGCGCCGGTCACCGGGCCGAAATTGACGACGTTGTCGCCGACGTGCAGATGCCGGGTCGGGTTGCGGGCGTGGAGCACGAAGCGCTCGGGCGCGTGCGGCAGCTGCGCCTCGACGATGTCGCGCCCCAGGCGCACCATCTGCGAGGCCTCGTCCACCAGCGCGCCGGCGCGGCGGTAGACCTCGCGAGCGGGGGCACTGCGGATTTCCAGCCCCGCCTCCTCGAGGACCCGGAACGCGGCGAGCAGGATGCGCTCGAGCTGCTCGGCGCTGAGGATCTCGAGCGGCGGCCACGGGTTCGCCAGGCGCGGCAGGGGCGCGAGCGAGGGCCCGGTCGCGCGCTGCGGCCGGCCGCGGTCGCGCCGGCGGGAGCCGCCCTCAGCCGCCGGCGGCGGGCGGCTCATGCTCGCGGTGATAGCGGTGGATGGCCCACAGATAGCTTTCCATGAGCGAGTCCTTGCCCAGCTCCGCCAGCAGCTGGTTGCGCCGCTCCGGCACGATCATGCGGGCGAGCTGTGCCTTGGCGCGCGCGAAGTGGTTGAGCTGATTGCGGTACTGCCACAGCAGCTCGCGCGTGGCCATCTTGTCCTGGTGCAGCTCCCAGACGCCGAGCAGCACCGCCAGCAGCCCTATGCTGAAGGTCAGCATGTTGGTCAGCGGCACGCCGAGCCCCATGTCGATGTGGTGCAGCGCGCGGCCGAACAGGAACAGCACCGAGATCGAAGCGAGAATGGCGATGAGCAGCCCCTGACGGAAGATCTTCACGCGACGGCTGGCTTTCTCGAGGCGCGCGACCCTGCGGACGAAGTACGCGTACTGATTGTCGATCCAGGCCTGTCCCACCCCCCCGGGCTCGAGCGCGTCCAGGCGGCACACGGGACCGGACGGCGCCTCGGCCGGCTCGATGCCGTTCAGGACGAAGGTGATCCAGCCGAAGCCGCGGAAGCGGTCGATCCGGGAGAGCGACAGCACCTCGGTGGCATCGACGCTCTGATCCGCACCGGCGAGGCGCAGATAGAACTTGGCGCGCAGCGTCTCGGCGAGCGCCCGATAGGCGAGGTGCTTGCCGAACCACCGCTTGCCCTGCAGCACGTAGTACACGAACAGGCTGGTGAGCAGAACGAGCACGTAGGCGACGAGCACCAGCCGTGACTCGGTGACCTGCTCGTAGAGCAGGTACGCCACGCCCATGGTGAACGCCATGACCCCGAATAGATGGAACAGTCGATCCGAGCGGCGCTGATAATAGACGGCCAGGGTGTCGGCCTTGCCGTATTGCGCATCGATTTCCTCGAGCAACGGGCGATCCCCGGGCGGGGGCGACTGGGCTAGGCCGCTCATGAGGGAGGCGCGCGAGGGCAGGCGGCCGGCATCGCTCAGCTGGCGGTACTCGAGGTTGTAGGCGTTGAGCTCGGCCAGCTGCCGCATGAGCGGCGCCGGCAGGCTATGCTCGACCTTGAGGGCACTGTCGCCGCTTGCCTTCAGGTAGCACGGCTCGCGCGGGTCCACGGGCGAGCCGCTGCGCGGGGTCGGCATCCAGTAGACCAGCCGCTCGATGTGATCGTCCTCGTCGTGGGTCTCGATGAACTCGAGCGTGTCGGGTCCCGGATGCTCATCGGTGCGAATGCCGAGAAAGCGCAGCACCGTGTCGGCGGTCCCGCCAGGGAGCTGGGAGACCCGGCCGTCCCACAGCGCCAGCAGCAGGCTGCTGCGGCGCACCAGCGTGGCCGTGAGGTTGGCGTACATCGCTTCGCGCTGAGCGGAAGAGTGCGGCTCGGCGCGCTCGCCCGCGGGAGCGGCGAGCTCGACACAGCGGACGTGGGGGTGATGCAGCAGCGTGCGGAGGTGGGCGAGCGTCTCGGCATCGAAGTCGGCGGCGTAGTGATCGATCGACATCGGCAGCACCGCCTCGACGGTGACACCAAGGGCGACCGCCGTTTCCGCGACCAGCAGATCCGCTCCCTCCGCCATGCCGACGGTCAGGCGCAGCTCGGTGTCGGGCAGGTGCTTCTTGAGCTGGCGCACGAAGCTCGTCACCGCATCGCGCAGGCGCGGCAGGTCCGCAGGGTCGAGATCGCGGTGGCCGGACACCCCGACCATGAACGGCGAATCGGCGATCGATCTGGAGTTGGATGAGTTCATGTGGCCACCGGCCTTGCGACATTGTGCGGGTGGCGCCTCCCGGCGACAATGGCTGCGCCCGCGGTTGCGCCAGCACCCGCGGACAGAGCGCCGTCAGGCCGCCGTCCGCTTACCTGCCCATGAGGAGTCCATGAGCCTGTTCGGGGTCAATCTCGTGGATGCCTTTCAGGCCGACGGCGCCGTGGTGCTGCGTCAGCTCCTGACGCCGGCCGAGGTCGAGCTCCTCGAGGCCGGGATCGAGGAGAACCTTGCGCACCCCAGCCCGCGCGCCAAGGTCGCGAGCAGCCGTGACGATCCGGGCTGCTTCGTCGAGGACTTCTGCTGCTGGCAGGAGAACGCGGCCTACCGCCGCGTGATCTTCGACTCGAGGATCGGGGAAGTCGGCGGCCGGCTCATGCGCAGCCGCACCGCGCGGCTTTACCACGATCACATGCTGACCAAGGAGCCGGGCACGCGCGCGCGCACGCCCTGGCACCAGGACCAGCCGTACTACAACATCGTCGGCACGCAGAACTGCAGCTTCTGGATCCCGGTCGATCCGGTCAGCCGTGCCTCGACGCTCGAGTTCGTCGCCGGGTCGCACCGCGGCCCGTGGCTCATGCCGCGCTCGTTCCTCGACGCCGAGGCGAAGTGGTTCCCCGAAGGAAGCCTCGCTGACCTGCCGGACATCGACGCGCATCGGGAGCGCTATCGGATCCTCGGCTGGGAGCTCGAGCCGGGAGATGCGGTGTGCTTTCACATGCTGACGCTGCATGCCTCCGGCGGCGTCGGGCCCGAGCGTCGCCGCGTGTTCTCCGTGAGGCTCCTCGGCGATGACATGCGCCACGCTCCGCGACGCTGGCCGACCTCACCGGATTTTCCGGGGCTGGCCGAGACGCTGCCCGCCGGCGCGCCGCTGGAGCATGCGCTGTTCCCGCTCCTGTGGCAGGCCTGAAGAGACTTCAGCCCGGATGAAGCGCAGTCGAGTGGTGCGCGGCCGGGCCGCGGCCCGCTCGTCGTGGGGTCGATGTCAAGGCGACACCCCGCGCATGGCCTGATCACGCCGCTCCGCCACGACGATCTGGTAGAGCCCGAGGAACAGCCGCCGTTCCGTCCAGCGGAATGAGGCAGCCTCGTCGGCGAAGCTCGAAATGGGCCTGCGCCACAGGCTCGCGGCATAGGGCTCGAGCCACCGGTTCACCAGCGACATGAGGCCCCGCAGCGGATGGAACCAGCGCGGGCGCGCATAATCGACGAATACCACCCTTCCCCCGGGCTTGACGCACGCGAGCAGCTCGCCCACGACGCGGCGTTTGTAGCCGTCCGGCAGCTCGTGCAACAGGAAGAAGCAGCAGACGGCATCGCGGGTGTGGCAGCCCGGTGCCGCAGCGTCGGCGAGGCGCACGCTCACGTTGGATCGGGAGGCGAGCTTGCGGCGCAGATGCTCGACCTGCAGCGGCGAGACGTCGATGACCTCCAGATGGCCACTCGGACCGAGCCGGTCGGCCAGCCGCGCGGGCTGGCTTCCGTACACGCTGGCCGCCTGCAGCACGTGCTCTCCGGGCCGGAATTGCGTGCAGGCGGCGCGGACCAGCCGGCGGTAGTTGCCCCACAGGATGGCATTGACGACGATCTCACGGTCGAGCACGCGTAAGGATCGCGGGTGGAGATAGGCCCAGCCGTAGGTGTGCCTCAGGTAGTCCGGAATGGCGACCGGGGAATCAGCTGCGGCGGCCGCCGGCTCGCAGGCGTCGTCGGCATACGCCAGGGTGGTTGCCGACATGGCCGCTCGGGGGTTGCGAGCCTTCCTCACTCCTTGGGCTCGCTCTCCTTGGACCCGGACGCTTTGGCGGCCGCTCCGAGCTCGTAGCGCACGGTGAGGCCCACCACGGTCACGGTGTTGGCATAGGGCAGCACGCCGAAGGCCAGCAGGTTCTGGACGGTGTTGGGCCCGACATCGTCCACGGCCCAGTCGCTGGAATCGTACTTCTCGTAGATGACTCGCAGGTGCAGCTGCAGTCGGGACGTGCACCGGTAGCGCAGGTCGAGCCGGGCGGTATCGAGATGCGTCCAGTTCTGGGGAAAGGGTTGCGAGAGTGAGCCCAGCTGCGTCTCGGTGTCACCGGAGGAGGGCGCATGGACGTAGTCGAGCGAAAGCTTCCAGCGCTCGTCGATCGCCCACTCCCCACCGGCGCCGACGTTCCAGAAGCGATCCGTCTGATTGACCGCCCAATTCGGCGTGTTGGTTCCGGTGTAGCCGTTCTGCAGGGTGTAGAGCCGCTGGTAGCCGCCGTTGACATAGGCGCTCAGTGTCTCACGCGGCGTCCACGCCAGCGTGCTCGCGACGCTGCGCTCGTGCACGTCCTGCAGGCCGAGCGGGGAGGTGCGGTAGGCGTCGTTGGCGGCGAAGCCCTCGACCGACCAGGTCAGCGTGCTGGTCGCGGCCCAGGAGCTGGTGAGGGCGCCGAATTCCTGATCGCGTGCGGCATAGTTGAAGTCACGGATCAGGGGATTCTCGGCCGGTGGCAGCGCGGCGGCGTTGAAGCCCGAGGTGGTACGCGTAGCGCTGCCACCCTTGAGTGTGATCGTGAACCCGTCGAAGGGTCCCACCGTCCCACGACCCCAGGCCTGGCTGTCATGCGTGTCGGGGACCGGCGCGCCCGGTCCGTAGTTGGTGTAGAGGTACTTGCCGCCGACACCGAGGCGCAGCCAGCGCCAGGCCGCGTAGTCGGCGCCGCCATCGAGGCGGGTCCAGTCGTAGCTGTAACGGGGCGTCACCCCGGGAGTGCCGGTGACCGTGTCGGTCGCAACATAACCGAGGGTAAGCGGAGTCGTCTGGTCATTGCGTCCGTCGTAGGCCGCGTTGCCGTGGAGGGAGAGCTTCGGCAGCGGATGTGAGGCGAGCCCAAGCGCATAGTGCGAGAGGTGCACATCGCCATCCAGTGAGCCGATGGTGGGAGTGGTCGCCCCCGGCAGCGTGCTGTAAGGCAGGAAGGCGTCGTCCTGGCGAAGCGTTCCCACCGAGAAGGCGTAGTTCAGCGAGGTTCCGAACCAATCCGGCACGATCGTGCCGGTGGCGGACACCTGCTGCAGGTTGTTGTTCGGCGGCAGCGCCAGGCGCCCCTGCGTGGAGCCCGCGACAATCGGCAGATACGGGTTGGCGAAGGTGAGCGAATCGATGTCGTTCTGGAACCAGGAGCCGGTGTAGGTGAGTCGCAGGCTGGCGTGGCGGCTGGTCCAGGTGGCGCCCGCTTCGAGCGTGTTGGTCACGTATTCGATGGGCTGCGGAAGCTGCACCGACTCGGTGAGGAAGCTGCCGCTGATGACGCTCGTGCCGTCGTTCTCCTGATGACGGAACTCGGTATGCAGCGTCCAGGCCGAGCTCGCGACGTACGCTCCCATGAGCGAGGCGGTACGCTGGTTGGACTCGATCTCGAGCGGCCCAAGCGTCGAGCCGAGCGCGCTCATGCCGGTGGTGCTGCCCGCGGGCACCCAGTTGCCGGGCAGTGTCAGGTTGTTGCTGCCTCCGCCCAGGAAGGGTGTCGCACCGGTGTTGTAGAGGCGTGTCGGAATCGCGTCGTAGTGCGCCTGGAGGCTGAAGCGTCCTTCCTTGGTGAGCTCGGCGTTGGCCTCGGGCCCCGGTAGCCCGAGCTGCTGCGCCTCAAAGCTCGCATCGAGTCCGTCCGCGCGGCGATACTGCCCGGCACCTCCGATGTCGGGCCAGGTGCCGTTCTTGTCGATTCCCGTGTAGCGCCCATAGGCATCTTTCGCGCCGTTCGCGTAGAGGGGGCCCGATTCCACGTTGCCCTGATAACCCTGGAAGAACGGACACTGCTCGCATTTCCACTTGCTGGTGTCCGGGGGGGGAGGGGGTGCATCCCCCCAGACCGTGCCGAAGGCGAAGGGCGCGAGCGCACTCAGCGCGCGCAGTGCGCCGCGCGGTTGCGAGAGCGGTTTCATGGTCCCTGTCCTCACGGCTTCCGCCCTAACGCATCAGGGCGCGGCCCGAGGGATGGTTCGAGCCGTGCACCTGCGGGTGGCAGTTCACACAACCGCCGGCGAGCAGAAAGACGCTCGGCGTGCCGCCCGCCGTGCCCGGTAGCCCCTGCGGACTGTTGACGATGGACGGATGTCCGGAACCTTCGTGGCACATCTGGCACAGGAACGGCGGGCGCACGTTGAGAAGTGCGGGCTGCACGGAACCATGCGGGTTGTGGCAGTTGGTGCAGTCCTCGCTCACCGGCTGGTGCTCCCACAGGAAGGGCCCGCGGTACTGCGCATGGCAGCTGGTGCAGGTCTGCGTGACCGTGGCGTTGATCAGCTGCGCGGGCGCCGTCGAGCCGTGAGGCGAATGGCAGGACGTGCAGGCCATCTTCCCTTCGCGCAGCGGGTGGCGGAACGGCTTGAACAGGTCGGTGTGCTGCGCCTGGTGGCAGCTCGTACAGACCTCGATCTGAGTCGCGGCGCTCAGCACCGGGTCCTGAGCCGCGTGCACGCTGTGGCAGCCCGCGCACGCCAGGCTGCTCGCCGCGTGCGGACCCGAGGCCCAGGCGTGCGCCGCGTTCGTCTGATGGCAGCTCAGGCACTGGCCGTTCTGCTTCGCGACCGGCGCCATCGCCTTGGGACCGAAATCCACGATGCCGGCCGGCTGTTTGCCGCGTGCATTGACGTGCGCGCCTCCAGGCCCATGACAGGCCTCGCATTGCAGTCCGCCGTGGCCGAAGGGACTGCGCGGGTCGCCGGGGCGGGCGTGTTTCGTGCGGAACAATCCCATGAGCGGCGCATCGTCGTGGCAGCCGAGACAGCTGTCGGCCCCTTTGGCGCTGTAGGTCGGTACCGAGTCCGCACCCTCATTAGCGGCTGCGGCCAGGGCCGGCGCCATCGCGCCCACGAGCAGCGCGATGACGATGACCATGCCGGCGCCCCGCGGCAGCGGCATCGCTCAGCGATCCGCCACCGGGATGTTGTGCACCACCGCCAGGTCGGCCACGGCACCCGGGCCGTGACAGATCGTGCAGGTCTCTTGTGTGGCACCCGGCACGGTGCGTCCTTCCGCATCCTTGAGGACCGTCGTCGAGCCGCCCATCTGCATCATGTGTGCGGCCGCCGTGCTGTCAAAATGGCAGGCCGAGCACACCGTCATGTTCGCCGACGTGGAGATCGGATTGCCGGGCGAGCCGGGTGCGGGCGCCGCCGGAATCGCGGGATTGGGCGACAGGCCGGTGTCGAAGGTCGTCGCCAGCACCACGGCGGGATCCACCGGGTAGTATGTTCCGGAGTTGTGGCACATGGCGCAGTCGTTCAGCTGTCCCGGGAACACGACTTGGCTGAAGTCGCTGGGTGGCAAGCCGAAGGGCGGGAAATACACCCCGTAGCTATAAATGACAGTCGGTACGCCGGCCGCCGCACGCCCGTTCGGCCCGCCGGCGTCATGGATCGCGTGGATCATGAATCGGAAGTTGATCGACTGCTCCCACAGCCCATCGACGCCCGGCGCTTTCAGCCCCCCACGCTCGCTCACGTCGGTCGAGGCCGGGTTGTGACACACGACACAGGCCTGCACGTTGTCGTTACGGTTATTGCCGTGCAATTGCAGCGCGTTGTGGCAGACATCGCACTTCGCAATGTCGACGACCGTGCGGCGAGGCACGGGCGCGGCGCCGGTGGTATTGCCGTAACCGATCGCCGTAGTTACCCCGACGGAGTCAGCGCTCGCATACCCGCTCGAGACAGTGGTCGTGACGACGCCCGGGTGTCCCTCGAGCACCGCCACGACGTTCTGGATGGGCGCACAGGGGGTGCTGCTGCCGGGCGGGCAATCCACCGCCGGCGGCGTCGGCAGCGCCGTACCGACGATCGTGAAGCTGCCATTCGCGAGCGGGCCGTACAAGGTGCTCGGCGCCGGCAGCGCCGGCGGCACGGGTATCGTCGTGCCGCCGTAGCTGAGCGTCGAGGCTGAACAACCAGCCGGCACACCGCCCGCGCCCGGAACGAGCGGATTCACCGACACCGGCTGGCCCCAGTTCGAGGGCGTCGCGACATTGGCATTCGCCGTAACGGCATTTGCCAGTGCCGTACTCCAGGTCGCCGTGGTCGCACCGTTTGTGAGAGTGACGGAATCGCTCTCGCCGTCACTGAAGGTGACCAGATAGGAGCCCGTCGGATTGGACCATGCGGCTGAGAGCGTTCCGCTCGTCGCACCCGCAGCGAGGGCTGCAGTGAAAGTGAGAGTCGCGCTTCCCCAGTTCGTGTAGTCGCTCGTATCCCAGCCGATGTCGAGCGCCAGGCGCGCCGACTCAGTGCACACGGGTGCCGCCGGCGCCGTGCCAACCGTCGGAGGAGGAAGCCCCTGGTACCCCACGCCGGCCAGAAGCCCGTTCCCGACGAACGTCGGGTGGGTCAGGATGTTGTAGGGCTGATTGTTATTCGTCGGGTCGGTGACCGAGATGTTGACCAGCGGATAGGTGCTGCCGGCCTGGACCGAGAAGGTCACGCTGTTGACGTTGAACTGGTAGTGGCTCGCTGCAACCGAGTCCGGTATCTGGTGTACGTTGACGACCTCCCACTGCGCGAGCGCGGTGTTCGCGTGGCAGGTCGTACACGTCGCGTCGGTCTGAGCGCCGCCCGTGTGGGTCGGGGCCGCTCCCGAGAACGTGGTCGTGTCATGGCAGGCGCCGCAGGCCTCGATCGTCGGCACCGTTTTGTAGTTAGCGGCCTCGGTCGCGGCCGGCAGGTTCTGGTTGTGGCAGGTCGTGCAGTTGCGCGTGTCCTGCGGGAAGAGAACCGTGTTGAAATTGTTCAGCGACTTCATGTAGCCGACGATCCAGTAGCCCTGGGCGAGAGTCGGCGTAATGTTAGAACCAGCATGAAAGCTACTCATGCCCGTAAGGGCCAGACCGGGCGGCGTCTGGATGCTCGCCAGCGAGTTGCCCTGGTGGATCTTGTGGATCATCTGCTTGAAGTCGAGCGGATTGCCGGTATACGGGTCGGTCGTGCTCGGGTTGTGGCAGATCACGCAGTACTGCGTCTCGACGCGCGCGCCGCCGTGCAGCATCAGCTGAGTGTGACAGCCGTTGCAGGTCTGCAGCTCGATGATCTCGCGGCTGAAAATTCCGGTGGTTGCGCCGGTCGACGGTTGAAACGTATAGCTGCCGTTGTTGGCCTGCGCGAGTCCACGGATCTCGAAGCCCACACGATGCGTGAGCGTCGCATCGTAGGTCACCCCCGCAACGGTCGTGATGTCCGTCTTGAAGGTGTATTGATAGGTACCATCGCCGTTATCGACGAGGGTGCCTGAGGTGCCGCTCTCGGTCGTGGCCTGGTTGGCTGTGGTCGTCAGGCAGCTCGTCGCCCCGGTCGGGCACCCCGATGCCGTGACGGACTTGTAGAGGTAGGACTGCCACGTGCTCGAGCCGCCGTTCACGCCGGGGGTGAGCTTGGCGATGGCGAAGCTGATGCTCGACGCCGGCAGTCCCTTGAGAGGTGTGCCGTTCTGGTCGGCGAGCGAGAACTTCACGACCGGAGGCGAGCCGATGGTTACGCTACTGATTGTCCCGGTGATTGAGGTGACGGACGGATCGGTCACCACGATCGCCGTGTTGCCGCTCGGACCCGTGGGTCCGGGCGGGCCCGGAGGCCCGGCGGGCCCCGCGGCGCCCGACGAGCCGGTGCTGCCGGTGCAGGCGGCGAGGAGGGCGGCGAACCCCATGGCAACAACAAGTGCGGCGACGCGCTGCGCGCGTGCGTCAAGGGCAGTTCTCATGCGCATGTGAGGTCCCCGATTCGTAACCAGCTGTAACCGTCTGGCGCGGATTGCCGGCCCTCCTGGATCGTATCATGCTCCCCTCAGCAAGTGTTGATGATGAATACGTACTTACCGCAAAGCGGACTGTTTCCTCGATCCGAGCACCGCGCGTTCACTCGCTGGGTTGACTTGGCGCGCTCCCTCTCGCTACCGTAATCAAGTTCGGTACGCAGACCTTGACCCGAGTCCCCGTCTTGCGGGGGCGCCAACACTAATCTAATCGCACGCAAGGGGAGCCATCATGAGAGGCGTGTTATGGGCTGCAACGGCAACATTGGCATTGCTTCCGGCGCTGGCCCTGGCGGCCGCCGATCCGAAGGTCGTCGAGGGCTGCGAGGATTGCCACGGCGCGAACGGTGTTACCACGGCCCAGGACGTCCCCACGATCGCCGGGGTCTCGGCGACAGTGCAGAAGGATGCGCTGAACGCCTACAAGGCCAAGAAGCGGCCGTGCCCCAAGGTCACCCACAAGCGCGGCGACACCAAGCGCGAGGGCGACATGTGTGCGGTCGCCAAGGACCTGAGCGACGCTCAGATCGCCGACCTGGCCGCCTACTTCGCCGGTAAGAAGTTTGTCGCCATGAAGCAGCCTGTGGATGCCGCCAAGGCCGCGGCCGGTAAGGCGATTCACGAGCGCGACTGCAAGAAGTGTCATTCGGCTGGCGGCAGTGACCCGGCGGATGATGCGGGAATCCTCGCCGGCCAGCCCCTCACCTGGATGAAGAGCGCCCTCGCAGACTTCAAGAAGGGCGCCCTCGACCAGCCGAAGAACATGAAGAGCGCCACCGCGAAGCTCTCCGACGCCGACATCGAAGCGCTCGCCAACTATTACGCCAGCGAGCAGTAAGGCGACGCACCAGGCGAGGTCGTCAACCATTGCCAGCCAACGCCGCTGGTGGAGACGGCGAGCGCGCCGCCGCCCGCCGCAACGGAAAGCGATCACACGCCGCACTGCGCCTTTCCCGTATACACGGCCCGCAGGAAAGATAGTACGGTCCGCGCGTTGGGGGGCAGCCCGTGTCCAGGACGCTCGTACAGGCTGCAGCGCAGCTGAAGGCGGCGATTAAAAAGGGGGAATACATGGGGCACACCAGTCTGATGCGGGAGTTGGAGCGTCAAGGCGTGTCCCGCCGCGACTTCCTGGGCTTCTGCGCGAGTATGGCCGCCGTGCTGGGTCTGCCGAAGACCGCGGCAGGCAGCATCGCGGCTGCGGTGGAGAACGAGACGCGGCCCGTGCTGGTGTGGCTCGAGTTCCAGGACTGCGCCGGCAATAGCGAATCCTTTCTGCGGGCGAGCCATCCGACCGTGGCGGACCTCGTTCTCGACACCATTTCACTCAACTATCACGAGACGATCATGGCCGCCGCCGGCAGCCAGGCCGAAAGCGCTCTCGAGGAAACGGTGCGCAAGTACAAGGACAAGTACGTCGCGCTCGTCGAGGGCTCGATTCCCGGCGACGCCGACAGCGGCTATTGCACGATCGGCGGCCGCGCAGCGCTCGACATCGCGCGTGAGGTCTGCGGCAACGCCATGGCCACGATTGCGGTCGGCACCTGCGCCGCCTTCGGCGGTATTCCGGCGGCGCGCCCCAATCCGACCCGCGCGCTGTCGGTCGCGGATGCGGTGCCGGGCGTGAAGAATCTCATCAACATGTCGGCGTGCCCGGCCAATGCGGAGAACATCACCGCGCTCCTCGTCTATTACCTCACGCTCAAGCAGTGGCCGCCGCTCGATCGCTACCGTCGACCGCTGTTCGCTTACGGCAAGTTTATCCACGACAACTGCGAGCGGCGCGCCCACTTCGACGCCGGCCAGTACGTCGAGGCCTGGGGCGACGAGGCGCACCGGCATGGCCATTGCCTCTACAAGATGGGCTGCAAGGGGCCGGCGACGTCGCAGAACTGCCCCAGTGTGGGCTGGAACGAGCACACCAACTGGCCGATCGGCTGCGGGCATCCCTGTATCGGCTGTGCGGAGCCAAACTTCTGGGACGTGATGACACCCTTTTATCAGCGACTGCCGAACATCGCCGGCTTCAACACCGACCGCTGGCTCGATACGGTTGGTGTGGCACTTACCGGAGCGGTCGCCGCCGGCACCATCGTCCACGGTGTCGGCGAGGTGGCGCGCCGGCGCCGCGGTCGGCTGGTGGTCGAGAAGCCGGCAGCCAAGGCCGCGGGCGAGCAAACGGGGGCGAAGAAATGACTCACGTCGTCGTTGATCCGGTGACGCGGATCGAAGGGCATCTGCGCATCGAGGCCGAGGTGGATGGGGGCGCGGTGAAGGAGGCCTGGTCGTCGTGCACCATGTTCCGCGGCATCGAGCTGATCCTCGAGGGCCGCGATCCGCGCGATGCCTGGGCGTTCGCACAGCGCATCTGCGGCGTGTGCACGACGGTGCACGCCATTGCTTCGATCCGCGCAGTGGAGCACGCGATCGGTGCCAACCCGCCGCCGAACGCGCGGATCCTGCGCAATCTGATCATCGCGGCGCAGAACGTGCAGGACCACGTCGTCCATTTCTATCATCTGCAGGCGCTCGATTGGGTCGATATCGTGAGCGCGCTCAACGCCGATCCGGTGAAGACCGCGAGCCTCGCGCAATCGATTTCCGACTGGCCGCTCTCGAGCGCCAAGTACTACACCGAGGTGCGCGACCGGGTGAAGGCGTTCGTCGAACGCGGCCAGCTCGGCATCTTCGCCAACGCTTACTGGGGTCATTCCGCCT
This sequence comes from Steroidobacteraceae bacterium, assembly GCA_035625615.1. Taxonomy (GTDB): domain Bacteria; phylum Pseudomonadota; class Gammaproteobacteria; order Steroidobacterales; family Steroidobacteraceae; genus 13-2-20CM-66-19. Next base: position 21,619 of record DASPPI010000173.1, read on the forward strand.
ACCGGTTACCGCCGGAAGCGAATCTCATGGCGGTCGCGCATTACCTCGAGGCGCTCGACTGGCAGCGCCGCTTCATCAAGATCCACGCGATCCTCGGTGGCAAGAATCCGCACCTGCAGAGCTTCCTGGTGGGCGGCATGGCGACGCCAGTCGACCCTGACGCGCAGACTTCGCTCAACGTGGGAACGATCGCCGCCTTGCGTAAGCTGGTCGCCGAGGGCGTGGACTTCGTGACGCGCGTCTACATACCGGACGTGCTCGCCGTCGCCTCCTTCTACAAGGACTGGTTCTCGATCGGCGCGGGGGTGACGAACTTTCTGAGCTACGGCGATTTTCCCATGGACGACAACGCGCAGCCGCAGCTCTACATTCCCGCGGGCATCATTCACGGCGCGGACCTGTCGCGTGTCGATCCGGTCGATCAGGCGAAGGTTGACGAGTACGTGACGCACTCCTGGTACGACTATTCGGTCGGTGATGACAAGGGGCTGAACCCCTACAAGGGCGAAACCCGTCCCCATTACACCGGGCCAAACCCGCCATATCAGCGGCTCAATACCGGTGAGAAGTATTCTTGGCTGAAGTCGCCGCGCTACGACGGCTTGCCGATGCAGGTTGGACCGCTCTCGCGCATGCTGGTCGCCTACGTGTCGGGCCGACCGACGCGCGTGAAGGAGTTGATCGACAAGGCACTCAAGCAGCTCAGCGCACCGCCTACGGCGCTGCTCTCGACACTCGGGCGCATCGCCGCGCGCGCGATCGAGGCGCAGGTGCTGGTCGAATCGATGGGGATGTGGGTCGACGCGCTCGCGGACAACATGGCGCGACGCGACTATCGCATCCAGGACACCTCCAAATGGGATCCCAGCACCTGGCCGGCAGACTGCTTCGGTGCCGGCTTCCACGAGGCGCCAAGGGGCTCGCTCGGCCACTGGGTGCATATCAAGGACGGAAAGATCGCCAGGTATCAGTGCGTCGTACCGAGCACCTGGAACGCCGGACCGCGCGATGCCAAGGGGCAGCCCGGTCCTTATGAGGCCTCTCTGGTGGGTACGCCGGTCGCGAAACCCGAACAGCCGCTCGAGATCCTGCGCACGGTGCATTCCTTCGATCCCTGCATGGCCTGCGGCGTGCACGTGGTCGATGCCACGCGGCGCGAGTTGGCGCACGTGAGGGTGTCGTGAGCGCGGTGCCGGCGGAGGCCGCGCCCCGCGTGGGGCTTGAGCGCGAATACGTCTGGGAGCTGCCGGTGCGGCTCGCGCATTGGCTGCTGTTCTTCTCGATCCTCACCCTCGCCGCGACCGGCTACTACATCGGCCACCCCTTCATCAGTGTGCCGGGCGAGGCGCGTGCGCGTTTCGTCATGGGCTCGATGCGCAGCGTGCACCTGTACGCATCGATCGTGTTCACGCTGGCGGCACTGGTGCGCGTCTATTGGGCGTTCGCCGGTAACCGCTATGCGCGCTGGTCGCAGCTCATTCCCGTATCGCGCGAGCGCTGGCGAAGCTTCAAGCAGGCGGCGCTCTTTTATACCTTCCTGAGCCGGGAGCCGGTGACTTATCTCGGGCACAACGCGCTTGCGGGCCTCACCTACGCTGCCATCTTCGGCGTCTACTTCGTGATGATGGCGACTGGCTTCGCGCTCTATACGGTGTACGCCCCGACAAGCTCCCCGATGCAAGTGTTCGGCTTTCTGATCCCACTGTTCAACGGCCTGCAGGTGGCGCGCCTCATCCATCACATCGGGATGTGGGTGATCCTCGTCTTCGTGGTCGCCCACATCTACTTCCCCGTGCTGTACTCGATCATCGAGCGTAACGGTGTCTTCGATTCCATCTTCTCGGGCTACAAATTCCGGGAACCGCACGGCCGTGAATAAAACGCCAGCTCACGCCACCGGGGCAGGCAGCCCGAGCCGCGTTCTCGTTCTCGGGCTCGGTAACGTGCTGCTGGGCGACGACGGGATCGGCGCCGCGGCGATCGACCGCCTGGAGCGCGATTACCGTGTCCCCCCGGAGGTCCGATTGGTCGAGGGTGGAACACTCGGCCTGTCGCTACTCGATGAGGTCGGTGGGGCCGAGCATGTAATCCTCGTCGATGCGGTAGCGGCGGATGCACCACCCGGCACCCTGGTGCGGCTCGACGGGGCGGACGTCACGGATGCGGTGCGCGAGCGGCTGTCGGTGCATCAGGTGGGCGTTGCCGACCTGCTCGATGCGGCGCGCCTCATCGGCCGCTATCCGGCCTCGGTGGTCCTGCTCGGCCTCGTGCCCGGCTCGATCGGTCTTGGAGTGGGACGCACTCGCGTGGTGGACGCAGCGCTGGATGGGCTGATTTCGGCCGTTGTTCGGGAAGTACAGACGCTTGGCTATGAACTGGTTCTGCGGCCGCACGGCTGTGCTGCCGCTCGCCCTATCCACGCTCTCACCCGTCATTTCGGGATGTAGTGGTGCCACCCCCAGCCCGCCCGAGGGGCTGCTGAACTCCACACAGGCACAGCGCGCGGGCGGGGAGCTGTTTGTTGCCCACTGCGCCATCTGCCACGGCCTGCGCGGCGACGGACAGGGACTGCGGCACGAAGGGATGATACCGGCGCCTGCTGACCTCACCGTGACGCCTTGGTCGGAGCGCTCAGGCGCGGCGGACACTTTCCTCGCGATCCGCCAAGGGGTGTCCGGCACCGCGATGGCCTCCTGGCCGACCCTGAGTGACCAGCAGATCTGGCAGCTCGTGGCCTACATCGAGACGCTGCCCGAGGGCCCTTGAGCCCGCTCGGGGATGTTGGTAGCGAAGCGGAGCTCGCGCCGGCGCCTCAGCAGATCCGCGGCAGCGGGTCGTCCTCGAGTTCCTCTAGATGACGCTCGCCGCCGAGGGGGGTGGCCAGTACGACGCGTGCGTGGCTCGCGGTGACCGTACCGATCACCGCCGCGTCCTGCCCCTGCGGCCGGGCGCGCAGCGCCGCCAGTGCCTGAGGCGCGCTCCCGGCATCGACGACCGCAACCACGCGACCCTCGCAGGCGAGATAGAGCGGATCGTAACCGAGCATCTCGCACACCGACTGCACTGCGGCCCGTACTGGGATCGCCGCCTGCTCGAGTCGCAGGCCCAGTCCGCTCGCGCGGCAGATCTCGTGTGTGACGGTGGCGAGGCCCCCGCGTGTCGGGTCGCGCATGAAGCGCAGGCCCGGGACCGCGAGCAGCGCCTGCGTGAGGGGCAGTACGCTCGCGCAATCGGACTCGAGCTGGCCCATGAGGCCGAACTCCTCGCGTGCCAGCAGCACGGCGGCGCCGTGATCACCGACCGGGCCGCTGACCAGCACCCGATCGCCGTCGCGGATGGCCGCGAGCGCGAGATGATCGTGGTGGCGCGCGCGCAAACCCACCCCGGCACCGGTCAGGTACAGGCCGGCCGCTTCGCCCCGCCGCACGACCTTGGTGTCGCCTGCCACCACGCGCACCTGTGCGCCGCGGGCGGCCTCCGCCAGCGCAGCGACGATGCGCTCGAGCTGCTCGACGGGCAGCCCTTCCTCGATGATGGCGCTGAGGGTGAGGTAAATCGGGGTCGCGCCGCTGACGGCCAGGTCGTTGACGATGCCGTGTACGGCAAGCGAACCGATATTGCCGCCGGGGAACTCGAGCGGCTGCACGGTGAACGCGTCCGTGGTCAGCATGATCTCGCCCTCACCGAGGGTGACCGCCACGGCGTCGGCGTCGGCATCGAGCTGCGGATTCGCCAGATGGCGGACGAAGATCTCCCGGATCAACTCGCGCATGAAGCGTCCGCCATTGCCGTGGGCCAGACTGACGTGCGTGTCCTGCATCACTGTCCGTGCCCGATTCTGTGCGCGCTGCCGTGCGCGAACTCGATGATCTGCCCGACGGCAATGCCGGCGTCGTTCGCCGGAATGCGCGCCGGCAGCAGCACCTCGAAGCCCGCCGCGTGGAGGGCGGCCGCGGCCTTCTCCGTGAGCAGGCGGTTCTGGAACACCCCGCCGGTGAGACCGACGTGGGTGACGGGACGCGTCGCCGCGATACGCTCGGCGATGGCGACCAGCGTCCGCGCGAGACTGTCGTGGAAGTAACCGCCACGCTCGGCGGCGGAGCGGCGCGTATCGAGAAGGGCGGGCAGTAGCGGCGCCCAGTCGGCGCGCAGCACGCCTGCGGTGTCCGCCTCGAGCGCCAGCGCTTCGCCGCAGGCGTATGGGTCGCTCATGGCCTCGAGCTGCATCGGCGCTTCGGCTTCGTAGCTCGACCGGTGCTTGCCGAGGACGAGGGCGGCGGCCGCATCGAACACCCGGCCGACGGCGCTCGATTCGGGTGAGAAGCGCGGCCGTCCCCAGACCTCGTGCAGCACCGGCGCTTCGGCAGGCGCGTCCCGCCAGTCGAGTTCCGCATGCCAGCACAGCGAAGCCGCCAAGCGCCACGGTTCCCTCGCCACGGCGTCTCCCCCGGGCAGCCGAAAGGGCCGGAAGCTCGCGAGCCGCTGCCAGGCACCGGGACCGCCGTGCAGCGCCTCGCCGCCCCAGAGCGTGCCGTCTTCGCCGAGTCCCACGCCGTCCCAGGTGAAGACCAACAGCGGCCCTGCCTGCGGATGCTCGGCGACGAGCGCCGAAGCATGAGCGTGATGATGCCAGATCTTCCTCGCGGCGAGCCCCGAGCGCAGCGCCCAGCGCGTGCTCTCGTAGCCCGGGTGGGCGTCGCACGCCACCGTGCTCGCGCGCACCCCATGCAGGGCCTGCAGGTCGGCGATCACCTGCGCGAATACCGCGAGCGTGCGCGGCGCGCCGAACGTTCCGATGTGCGGCGAGAGCAGCAGGCGTCGCCCGCTCGCGATCGCCACGCAGTTCTTCAGATGCGCGCCGACCGCGAGCACCGGTTCGGGCACCGCCCGCGACAGCTCGAGCTCCAGTGGCGCGAGGCCGCGACCGACGCGGATGGCGCGCAGGGCGCCGCGCGAGCGGCGCAGTACCGGATCGTCAGCGGGGCGGGTGATCCTGCGGTCGTGATCGAGAAAGGCATCGGCAATGCCG
>DASPPI010000174.1:0-6192 GCA_035625615.1 Steroidobacteraceae bacterium
ACCAGCAGCACCGCCCGGCCCGTCCCGGCGAGTCCTGCGGCGAGACTCGCACCGACCATCCCGCCGCCGACGATGGCGACGTCGGCCTCGAGGAGCTCAGCGGCGCGGCGGGCAGCCATGCAAGGGCTCAGGCGCGCGCCATGAGCGCTTCGATCTGGTCGGGGTCCTTGGGCGCGCGCGCGGTGAGCACTTCCGCCCCGCGCCGGGTCACGACCACATCGTCCTCGATGCGGATGCCGATGTTACGGAAGCGCCGCGGCACGCCGCGGGCGCCCGCGGGCAGATAGATGCCCGGCTCGATGGTCATCACCATGCCCGGCTCGAGCACGCGCCATTGGTCGCCGACCCGGTAGTCGCCGACGTCGTGCACGTCGAGGCCGAGCCAGTGGCCGGTGCGATGCATGAAGAAGCGCCGGTAGGCGCCGCTGCGGATGAGGGCCGGGACGCGCCCTTTGAGGATGCCGAGCTTCACCAGACCGTGGGTGATGATGCGCACCGCCGCTTCGTGCGGTGCATTCCAGTGATTGCCGGGACGCACGCAGGCGATGGCCGCGCGATTCGCCTCCAGCACTACCTCGTAGATCGCACGCTGCGCGCCCGAGAACCGTCCGTTGACCGGAATCGTACGGGTGACGTCCGAGGCATAGCATTCGAGTTCGCACCCCGCGTCCACCAGCAGCACATCGCCGCTCACCAGCGGCCGGTCGTTGTCGCGGTAGTGCAGGATGCAGCTGTTGCTGCCCCCGCCCACGATCGGGTGGTAGGCCGTGTCGGCGTTGTGCCGGCGGAACTCGTGCAGCAGCTCCGCCATCACTTGGTACTCGGTCACGCCGGGACGGCAGAAGCGCATCGCCCGCTGGTGCGCCTGCGCAGCGATGCGCGCCGATGCACGCAGCAGCTCGAGCTCGTGGCGCGACTTGTAGAGCCGCATGTCGTGCAGCAGGTGATCGAGCGCCACGAACTCCTGGGGCGGGTGGCGGCCGTTGCGCGCCTGGGTGCGCAGACCGTTGATCCAGCCGACTACCCGCTGGTCGAAGTCCGCATACACGCCCATGGTGTAAAAGACGCGGTTGCGGTTCTCGAGCAGCCCGGGGAGGATCTCGTCCATGTCGGTGATGGGAAAGGCGTCGTCCGCGCCATGGTCGCGCGCGGCGCCCGCCGGCCCCGCGCGCCGGCCGTCCCAGGCCTCGCGCGCCCGGTCGCGATCGCGCACGAACAGTATGTATTCCGCCTGTGCACGCCCCGGCACCAGCACCGCGACGGCGTCCGGCTCGCCGAAGCCGGTGAGATAGTGGAAATCGCTGTCCTGGCGGTATGGATACTCAACGTCGCCGTTGCGGTGCTTCACCGGAGCTGCGGGCAGCACGGCAATGGAGTCGCGTCCCATGAGCCGCATCAGCTGGCGGCGCCGGCGCGCAAACTCCTCCTGCCTCATGGGCCGCGTCACCTTCAGTGCAGCGGAGCCGGCGAGGCCGCCGGCCGGCGCGCGGCGGACAGCTCCTCGAACAGCAGCTGCGCGCCGACGCGTACGAACTCCACCAGCTCGGCGTAGGCGCTCTCGTTCGATTCCTCGCCCTGCTGCGCGTCCACGCCGGCGCGCGTGATCTCGGCGAAGTCGCGGACGATCTCGCCCACCTCTCCGGGCAGCTCGCCGGCGTCGGGGATGGCGCCCGCACCGAGGCCGTAGAGAAATCCCTGGCACCACTGAGCGAGCGCCGCGGTGCGCGCATCGATCGGCTGCTCATCCGCCGGCAGCAGCAGCTCGAACTCCATGTCCGGCTGTTGCAATGCCCCGGCGGTCGCTGCATACAGCTGCTGCAGCGTCGCGGCCGATTCCGGGGCGGCACGCCCCTCCGGCAGAATCTCCCGCAGCCAGTCCTCGAAGCCATAGCCGGCGGCGGCGCACAGGCAGCCGGTAAGCGTTCCGTGCGCTTCGGCTGCCTCGGCGAGCGAATGCTCCTGCGCGAGCAGCTGCTGGATATGGCTGTAGTCCGGCTGCAGCATGTCGATTGCGTCATTATAAATAATTGACCACCGAAAGAGGGCGGCTCTATAGTCGCCACCGTGAGCGACACTACAAAAACACAAATCGATCTGGAGCTCGTGCGACTGGCGAAGCGGATCGACGAGCTGATCGCGCTGCTCGAACATCTCCGGGACGAGAACCGCGCGTTGCGTGCGCGGCACGAGGCGCTGGCCGGCGAACGCGCCGCACTGATGCACAAGAACGAGCAGGTGCGCACCCGCGTCGAGGCGATGATCGGACGGCTGAAGACGCTCGAGCACGGCGCATGACCCAGCAGGAGCCGGCGCGCGTCAGCGTGCGCATCATGGAGAAGGAGTTCGTGGTCGCCTGCCCCTATGATGAACGCTCGGCGCTGCTCGATGCCGCCGAGTTTCTCAACGCCCGCATGCGCGAGATCCGCGACAGCGGCAAGGTGCTGGGACTGGAGCGCATCGCGGTCATGGCGGCGCTCAACCTGGCGCACGAGTACCTCAGGGGCAGGGACCGGGAGTCGCGGCTCGACAACGGCGTCGGTCACAAGGTACGGGCGCTGCGCGAGCGCGTCGAGGGCGCGCTGGAGAAGGGGCAGCAACTGGAGCTGTGACGCGCTCGCACGTTTAAGCACGGCGCAATTGGTGTAGAGTGCTCATGGCGTCGCCTGCGGTGTTCGACAAGCGGGCCGGGTTACCTCGGACCCTAATTGAAACACCCTTGGGACCTCACGCTTGCGCGCAGCGCTGTGCAAGTCCGCCTGTGAGCGGAAAGCCTTACCTGCCGCAGCTTGTCCCACTTGTTGCTCCGGTTCGAGAGCAACGGTCCGCACCGGCACAGGCGGGTGGCGCTACCTGATTCAGCGACGCTGAGTGCCGCCCGCAGAGCCCTGCGGGCGCGCCTCAACGCGCGCCGCCGCCGGGTGCCGGCGGACGAGCGAGCGCGCGCCGCCCTGATGGTGGCCCGTAACGCCGACCGCGCCCTGCGCCTGCGGGCGCACTGGCGCATTGCTGTGTACGCCGCCCTCCCCTGGGAGCTCGACGCCGCACCGCTCATCGCGCTGGCCGCGAGCCGCGGCTGCCGCATCTACCTGCCGCGCATCGACCGGCGCCGCGCCGCGCGCGGCATGCGCTTCGTGGAGATGCACGATCGCTGGCGCTGCAATCGCCTGGGGATTGCCGAGCCTGCCGGCGGCGCTACGCTCGGGGCACGCTGGCTCGACCTGGTGTTCCTGCCGCTGGCGGGGTTCGACCGCCGCGGCGTGCGCCTCGGCGCGGGCGGTGGTTTCTATGATCGCGCCTTCGCTTTCCGCCACAGCCGCAGCAGCTGGCATGGGCCGCGGCTGGTTGGTCTCGCCTACGCCTTCCAGGAGCTCGAGAGCATCGGCGCCGCCGCGCACGACGTGCTCATGGACGCGGTGGTGACCGAAGCGGAGATCATCCGATGCAATACTGGTTGATGAAGACGGAGCCGGCGAGCTTCAGCGCCGAGGATCTGGCCGCCGCGCCGCGCCGCACAACCGCCTGGGATGGCGTGCGCAACTACCAGGCGCGCAACATGCTGCGCGACCAGATGCGCCGCGGCGATCAGGCGTTTCTCTACTATTCGAGCTGCGAGGTTCCCGGCATCGTCGCCATCATGCAGATCGTGAAGCAGGGCTACCCCGACCCTACCGCCTTCGATCGCAAGCATCACCACTACGATGCCGGCAGCGCCCCGCGCAATCCGCGCTGGTACGTGGTCGACGTGCAGCTGAAACGCCGCCTCGCGCGCACCATCACGCTCGCGCAGCTGCGCGCGCACGCGGACCGCGAGCTCAAGGGAATGCTGCTGCTGCGACCGGGCAATCGGCTGTCGGTCACGCCGCTGACGGCAGCGCACTGGAAGTTCATCCTGTCCCTCGAGTGATGCGCCACGCGGCTCGCGAGCACGCGCGCACGAGTCACGATGCTCTGCTCACCGTGCACACTTCGCCCGCACTCGCTTGTAATTTCGATTCGCGTGTATATACTCGGACCCCGGACTAACCCGTCAATTGGAGAGCCAACATGGCGAAGGCAAAAAAGAAGGCCAAGAAGAAAGCTGCCAAGAAGAAATAGGCCTTAACTCGGCGGCCATGCAAGTGGCCGCCGAGTCGGTTTCGAGGACCGTGCCCGCTTGCAACGCGGGCACAGTCGTTTCTGGAGCACACCGGGCGTGGATACGGATGCAAACAAGCGGCGCGCGGCGCGCGCAGCGCTGGAACTGGTCGCCGGCGGCGCCGTCATCGGCGTCGGCAGCGGCTCGACGGTGAACCTGTTCATCGAGGAGCTGGCCGCACTCGGCGGCCGCGTACGCCAGGCGGTCTCGAGCTCGCAAGCGAGCAGTGCCCGCCTGCGCGCCGCCGGCATTACCGAGCTCGATCTCAATGATCTCGCCGCTCTCGACCTCTACATCGACGGCGCCGACGAGGCGAACCCCGCACGGCAGCTCATCAAGGGGGGCGGTGGTGCGCTCACGCGCGAGAAGATCGTCGCCGCCGCCTCGCGGCGCTTCGTGTGCATCGTCGACGACAGCAAGCTGGTCGACACCCTGGGGCGCTTTCCACTGCCGGTCGAAGTGATCCCCATGGCGCGCGCGCTGGTCGCCCGCGAGCTCACTGCCCGCGGGGGCCGCCCGGTCTGGCGCCAGGGGTTCGTGACCGACAACGGCAACCACATCCTCGATGTCCATGGTCTCACCATCAGCGACCCCCCGGCGCTTGAGCGCGACCTCAACCAGATCACCGGCGTGGTGACGGTGGGCCTGTTCGCACTGCGGCCGGCGGATCTGCTGCTGGTCGGCACGGCGCAAGGCGTCGAGCGCCGCTGAGCACGGCCGCGCGGCCCTGGAAAAGAACAAGGCCCGTTGCTAAGACGGGCCTTGCTGCTTTGGCTGGGGGACTAGGATTCGAACCTAGGTAAACGGAGTCAGAGTCCGTTGTCCTACCACTAGACGATCCCCCAAAAAGACCACCCAATGGCCGCCGGCGATTCTAGCGCTTCGAGTACTGCGTCCCGCGGCGGGCCTTGCGGCGTCCGACCTTCTTGCGCTCGACCTCGCGGGCATCGCGCGTCACGAAGCCGGCGTCGCGCAGCGGTTTGCGCAGCGACTCATCGAACTCGATCAGCGCGCGCGTGATGCCATGGCGGATGGCACCCGCCTGGCCGGTGATGCCGCCGCCGTCGACGGTCACGGCGATGTCGAACCGGCCGGTGAGCTTCACCGCCTCGAGCGGCTGGCGCACGATCATGCGCCCGGTCTCGCGGCCGAAGAACTCATCGAGAGAGCGGTCGTTCACGGTGATGCGGCCGCTGCCGGGCTTGAGATACACGCGCGCCGTTGCGGTCTTGCGACGACCGGTGCCGTAGTAATTCTGCTGAGTCGCTGCCATGCAGTGCGTCCTACTGGATCTCGAGCGGCTTCGGCTGCTGCGCCTGGTGGGGGTGCTCGCTGCCGGCGAACACGTGCAGCTTCCTGAACATGCGCCGGCCGAGCGGATTCTTCGGCAGCATGCCCTTGACCGCGAACTCGATCGCCCGCTCGGGATGCTCGTTGAGGAGCTTGTCGAGCGCGATGGACTTGATGCCGCCGATGTGACCGGTATGGTGGTAGTAGATCTTGTCGCTGAGCTTGCGGCCGGTGACGCGGATCTTCTGTGCGTTCACCACCACGATATGGTCGCCCATGTCCACATGCGGGCTGTACTCGGCCTTGTGCTTGCCCTTGAGGCGGTGGGCGATCTGCGAGGCGAGCCGCCCGAGCGTCTTATTGCTCGCGTCGACGATGAACCAGTCACCGCGGACGGTGCCGGGCTTGGCGAATACGGTCTTCATAGGGGTCGGGGCCAAAAAAGGCGGGGAAGTGTACTCAAGCGCGTGCGGCAATGCAAAGGCGCCCGCCGCGAGCGCCGCTGCGGGGCTGCCTGCCGGAATTGCCCGTATAATAGAGGCGCAAGATATGGGGTCAGGTCGCACTCTCGACTCTTTCGTTGCCGCCGCCGATCGCGCTCTGCGGTCGGTATTTGCGCCGGCCCAGGCCAGCCGCCCGCTCCCCCTCCCGCTGAGCGATACGCCGGCATCGCTGTCGGAGACCGAGCGGCGCGCCAGCGCCGCACTCATGCGCGTCAACCACTCCGGCGAGCTGGCCGCTCAGGCTCTGTACCACGGACAGGCGCT
>DASPPI010000175.1:0-13676 GCA_035625615.1 Steroidobacteraceae bacterium
GTCATGGCGGAATTCCCGAGCAGGGGTATATCTCCATATAATTCTACCTCAAGAAACTATATGAGCATATAGACGGCGCGCGTGCTCACTGGTATCGTGCCGTATCTCCTGAAGTTTTCTCCTTTTCAACGGTGAACGCAGTCATGGCCAGAAACCTGACCAAGAACCACGAGCATTACCGGCGGGCGCTCACGCGGCTGCCGCTTGGCGTGGCTTCGAACTTCCGCTTCTGGGGCGAGGAGCGGACGATTTATGTCAAACAGGGGCGCGGTGCACGCGTCACCGACCTCGACGGCAACGTCTATGTCGATTACCGCATGGGCTACGGGCCGGCGATCCTCGGTTACGCCGACCCGCGGGTCGACGCCGCGGCGCGCGAAGGCATGGAGGTCGGCGGCGTGTTCGCGCTCTCCACCGAGCGCGAATACCGGGTGGCCGAGCGCATTGCGCGGATGGTGCCGGCGGCGGAGCTGGTGCGGTTCTCCAACTCCGGCACCGAGGCGGTGATGGCGGCGCTGCGCCTGGCGCGGGCCTACACCGGACGCGACGACTACGTGATCCTTGAGGGCAGCTACCACGGGCTGTTCGATGCGGCCATGTGGTACACGCCCATGGAGAAATGGTCGCAGGTCGGCGACCCGCAGGTGGTGCCCTACAGCGAGGGCGTGCCGATCGCCACGCGCAGCTTCGCGCACTTCGTGCAGGCGAACGACGCCAACCAGCTGGAGGATGTCTTCAAGCGCTTCGGCGATCGCCTGGCCTGCATGCTGATCGAGCCGATCATGGGCAATTGCTTAGGCATCGCCGCCGAGCCGGAGTACCTGCGTGCGGCACGCGAGCTGTGCACCCGCTACGGGGTGGTGCTGCTCATCGACGAAGTGAAGACCGGCTTTCGCGTGGCGCGCGGCGGCGTGCAGCAGCTGTACGGCGTGCGCGCCGACCTGTGCACGTTCGCCAAGGCGCTCGCCAACGGCTACCCGATCTCGGTGCTCGCCGGGCGCGAGGACATCATGCGCAAGCTCGGCAAGGGTGTCGCCCACGGGGGCACCTACACCGCACACCCGGTGTCGTTGGCCGCGGCCGAGAAGACCCTGGAGATCCTCGCCGAGACGGATGCGCTCGAGCGGCTCGCGGCCTACGGTACGCGGCTGCGCGCCGGCAAGAGCGCGATCCTCAAGGCGCGCGGCATCCCGCACAGCTTCGTCGGCCATCCGTCGATGAGCGGACTGTACTTCGCACAGGATCCGCCGCGCACCTATCGCGACTGGAAGGGCAGCGACTACACTTTCTACGACGCCGTGGCGCGGGTGCTGCACGATGAGTGCATCCTCTGCGAGCCGGACTCGCGCGAGCCGTGGTTCATGTCGGCGGCGCACGACGATTCGTGCCTGAAGGACACGCTGCGGGCGTTCGAGGTGGCGGTCGACCGTACGCTCGATGCGCTGCCCGAAACGCGGCGCACTGCCAAATGGGGCCTGATGCGCGGAGAGCCTGCGGCGTGAGTAGTGCAGCGGCGAATCGCTATGACGCGATCGTCGTGGGAGCCGGGCACAACGGCCTGGTGAACGCCTGCTACCTGGCGCGCGCGGGCCTCAACGTCGTCGTCCTCGAGCGTAACCCCTACATCGGCGGAGCCGCCGTCAGCCGCAGTCTCTACGACGGCTTCACCTACTCGAACTGCTCTTACGTGTGCAGCCTGCTGCGCACCGAGATCATCCGCGCGCTCGAGCTGCCGGCGCACGGGCTGCAGATCATCCCGTACGAGGGCGGCTGCACCATGATGCGCGACGGCGGCCACCTCGCCGTCTATGACAACCATGACGCCATGCGCCGCGAGATCGCGCGCCACTCGCGCCACGATGCGGAAGCCTATGACCGCTACGTGCGCGACATGCTGCGGCACTGTCGTTTCATCAAGCCGCTGCTGCTGCGTGAGCCGCCCGACCCGACCTCCTTCCGCCCGCGTGATATCCGCGAGCTGCTGTTTCTCGGCCGGCACTTCGACCGGCTCGGTGAGACGCGCATGTACGACACGCTGCGCTTCTTCACCATGAGCTGCGCGGACATGCTCGAGGAGTATTTCGAGAGCGAGATCGTCAAGGCGCACCTTTCCGGCAGCTCGATCATCGGCACGGCGCTCGGGCCGCGCTCGCCGGGCTCGGCGTACGTGCTGCTGCATCACTACATGGGCAGCATCGACGGGGCGGTCGGCGCCTGGGGCTTTGCCCGCGGCGGCATGGGCGCCATCACCCAGGCGCTGGCGGCCTCATTCAAGGCGAGCGGGGGCACGGTGCGCGCGAGTGCCCCGGTGGAACAGATCCTGGTACGCGGTGGCTGCGCCGTCGGCGTGGCGCTCGAAAGCGGGGAGGAGATCCACGCCCCGGTCGTGGTCTCGAATCTCGACGTCAAGCGCACCTTTCTCGAGACCGTGGCGCCCGAGCATCTGTCGGCGGAGTTTCTCGAGCAGGTCCGCCGGTTCAAGATCCGCGGCTCCTCCGGCAAGCTCAACATCGCCCTCGACGGCCTGCCGCACTTCCCGGCGATTCCGCAGGGTTCGCCCTCGATCCGCGGCGACCTGCACATCACCGACACGCTCGAGATGGTCGAGCGCGCCTACGACGACTGGAAGGAGGGCCGCTGGTCGAGCGCGCCATACGTCGACATGCTCATTCCGACGCAGATCGATCCGACCATGGCGCCCGATGGCAAGCACTACATGTCGGTGTTCGTGCAGTACTGCCCTTACCGGCTCGCCGACGGCGAGTGGACGCCGCAGAAACGCCAGGCCTTCGGCAACACGGTGATCGATGCGATCGCGCGCCACAGCCCGGACTTCAAGGACCTGATCCTGCACGCGGAAGTTCGCACGCCGTACGACATCGAGAACGAGGTGGGTCTCACCGAAGGCAACATCTTCCAGGGCGAGCTCACCTTCGATCAGCTGCTGTTCAACCGCCCGCTGCCGGGATACGCGCAGTACCGCGCACCGCTGCGCGGCATGTACCTGTGCGGCTCGAGCACCCATCCCGGCGGCGGAGTCATGGGTGCACCCGGGGCCAACGCGGCAGGTGCCATCCTGCGCGATCTGGGACGGCTGCAATGAAGGCCACAGCGTCCTACGACAGCATCGTCGTCGGCGGCGGTCACAACGGACTGGTGTGCGCTGCGTACCTCGCGCGCGCGGGCCGCAGAGTGCTGGTGCTCGAGGCCGCCGACCGCCTGGGCGGCGCCGCCGTGACGCGCGAGTTCGCGCCCGGCTTCAGCGTATCCGCCTGTGCGCACCTGCTGCACCTCATGCCGGCCGCGCTGATGCGCGATCTGGGCCTGGAGAAGAGCGGACTCAGGTTCGCGGCGACCGGACTGCCGACGGTGGCGCTCGCGCTGGACGCGCGCCATCTCAGCTTCGCGCCCGGCAATCTGGCAGGGCTCGCGCAGGCCTCCAGCACCGACGCTGCCGCACTCGCCGACTGGCAGCGGCAGCTGCAGCGCTTCGCCCGCGCGCTGCATCCGCTTCTGACCCGGACGCCGCCGCGGCTCGGCACCGATGCCTGGCGCGACCGCCTTACGCTGCTCGGCCTCGGCTGGCGCCTGCGCCGCCTCGGCCGGCGTGACCTGCGCGAGCTGCTGCGCATCGGCGGCATGTGCGTGCACGACCTGCTCGAGGATCGCTTCCGTCTGCCGCTGCTCAAGGGCGCGCTGGCGCTCGATGCCGTGCTCGGCACCAACTACGGTCCGCGCTCTCCCGGAACCGTGCTGTCGCTGCTGTACCGTTTCGCCGCCTCGCAGGGCACAGATGCTCTGGCGTTGCCGCAGGGTGGCCTGGGTGCGCTGTCCGAGGCGCTCGCGCGTGTGGCCCGCGCGGCCGGCGCCGAGATCCGCACCGCAGCAGTAGTTGAGAGAATCCGGGTGCGCGACGATCACGCGGCCGGAGTCCTGCTCACCTCGGGCGAGGAGATTGCGGGCAGGACCGTGGTCTCGAGCGCGGACCCGAAGAGCACCTTCCTCGGGCTGGTGGGCAGCGAGCATCTCGACGCGGGCTTCGTGCGGCGCGTGAGCCACGTGCGCTCGCGGGGCCTGACCGCGAAGCTGCATCTGGCGCTCGAGCGGCTGCCCGAGTTCCCGGGCCTCGGCGAGCAGGCCCTGCGTGCGCGCCTGCTGGTCGCGCCGTCCTCGGACTACATCGAGCGCGCTTACAATCACACCAAGTACAACGAGTTCTCCGCCGCGCCGATGCTCGAAATCACGATCCCGACGCTCACGGATGCGAGCCTCGCGCCCCCCGGCAAGCACGTCATGTCGGTGATCGTGCAGTACGCGCCCTATACGCTCGCCGGCGGCTGGCCGGCTGCGCGGCAGGCCTTCACGGAGCGGGTGATCGACACGCTGGCCGGCTACGCGCCGCATCTGCGCGAGGCGATCTGCGCGACGGAGCTGCTCACCCCGCCGGACATCGAGCGCGAGTTCCGCATCAGCGGCGGGCACTGGCATCACGCCGAGCTGGCGCTCGACCAGTTCCTCATGGTCCGGCCGGTCCCGGGGGCGGCCCAGTACCAGACTCCCGTGCCGGGGCTGTTTCTCTGTGGCGCCGGCAGCCACCCCGGCGGCGGCGTCATGGGACTCGCCGGACGCAACGCCGCCCGGCAGCTCATGCGCGAGGCGGCCTAGGCATGCTGACCGAGAGCGCACCGCATTTCCGCCAGCCGCTGCTGAAGACGCCGTTCCACGAGCGGGCGCGTGCCGCGAGCCAGCTCGACAGCTTCGTGCCGTGGGCGGGCTACACGACGGTCGACGTGTTCACGAGCGTCGAGCAGGAGTACTTCGCGATCCGCAATGCGAGCTCGCTCTACGACCTGACGCCGATGGTCAAGTACCGCATCCAGGGTGCGGACGCGCTGCGATTCCTCAACCGTCTGGTGACGCGCGACCTGCGCAAGCTCACTCCCGGTAAGGTCGCTTATACCGTATGGTGTGACGACGAAGGCCAGCTGATCGATGACGGCACGGTGTTCTGCATTGCGCCCAACGAGTACCGCCTGTGCAGCGGCGAGCGGCAGCTCGACTGGTTCCGCGCCTCGGCGCTCGGCTTCGACGTCGAGCTGCGCGAGGTGACCGAGGAGATCGCGGCGCTCGCCGTGCAGGGACCCACCTCGGCGAAACTGCTGCGGGCCGTGGGTCTCACCGGAATCGAGCGCCTCAAGCCCTTCGAGCACGGCGAGTTCTCCATGCCGGCCGGCGGCGGCGCCGGCCGCTTCTCCATGATGGTCTCGCGCACCGGGTTCACCGGGGACCTCGGCTACGAGCTGTGGATGCAGCCGGCGGACGCCGAAGGCGTGTGGGATGCGCTGACGGCGGTGGGCCGCACGCGCGGCGTGCGCCCGATCGGCTCGCGGGCGCTCAACATCGCGCGCATCGAGGCCGGATTCATACTGCCGAACGTCGACTTCGTCTCGGCGGCTCACACGCTGTATCTCGGCACGGAGCGCTCGCCGCTCGAGCTCGGGCTCGCTTGGCTGGTCGATTTCGGCAAGGGTCACTTCACCGGCCGCCGCGCGCTGCTCGCGGAGGCCGAGCGCGGTCCGCGGCGGCAGCTGGTTGGGTTGGACGTCGCGGGCACGAAGCCCGCGCACAATGCGCTGCTGTACACGGACGCCTCCGGGAAGAAGGAGGCGGGCAGCGTCACCTCGGCGATCTGGTCGCCGACCTGCAAGCGCAACCTGGCGCTGGCGATGGTGGAGGCGCCGTACATCGCCACCGGCGCGACCGTGTGGGCGGACATCTATCTCAATCGCGAGCTGGTGTGGGAGCGGCGCATGGTGCGGGCGCGAGTGGTGGAGCGGCCGTTCTTCGCGCCCGCGCGGCGGCGCGCCACGCCTCCGGCGGATTTCTGACCCATGGGCGCCGCGGGAACATGATAGCCACCCAGGCGAAGCCGCTCGCCAGCAGGCCGTGGCTCGACCCGGCCGCGACGCCGCAGATCGTGATCGAGGGCGTGACCAAGACCTACGGCCCGAGCACCGCCGTCGACAACGTGACGCTCAGCATCTACAAGGGCGAGATGTTCGCGCTGGTGGGCGCCTCGGGCTGCGGCAAGACGACGCTGCTGCGCATGCTCGCGGGCTTCGTCGAGCCCACCAGCGGCCGCATCTCGATCGACCGGGTCGACATGCGCGCCGTTCCGCCGCACGAGCGTCCGGTGAACATGATGTTCCAGTCCTACGCGCTGTTCCCGCACATGACGGTCGAGAGCAACGTCGGCTACGGTCTGCGGCGGCTGCCGCTCGACGAGGCGACGCGGCGGCGGCGTGTGCAGGAGGCGCTCGAGATGGTGCAGCTCGGCCACCTCGGCCAGCGCAAGCCGCATCAGCTCTCCGGCGGGCAGCGCCAGCGCGTGGCGCTGGCGCGAGCCCTCATCCGCCGCCCCAAGGTGCTGCTGTTGGACGAGCCGCTGTCGGCGCTCGACAAGAAGCTGCGCGAGCAGACGCAGTTCGAGCTCATGGACCTGCAGGACAAGGTCGGCATCACCTTCATCGTCGTGACGCACGATCAGGACGAGGCGATGGCGCTCGCCACGCGCATCGCGGTGATGAACCACGGCCAGGTGATGCAGGTGGGCACGCCGGCGGAGATCTACGAGTTTCCACGCAGCCGCTTCGTCGCCGACTTCGTCGGCACCACCAATCTCTTCGAGGGCACGGTCAGCGCCTGCGAGGGCGGGCTCATCACGGTGCGCTGCGCCGAGACCGCCAGCGAGCTGCTGGTCGACGATGCCGGCACCTTCAGCGTCGGGCAGCAGGTCTGGGTGGCGCTGCGCCCGGAAAAGGTGCGTCTCGCCAAGCAGCCGGTGAACGGTGCGCGCCTCAATCAGCTGCGCGGCACGGTGTGGGAGCTCGGCTACCTCGGCAACCGCTCCACCTACCAGATCCGTACCACGACCGGCAAATTGGTTACAGTCTTCGCCCAGAACGAGCGGCGCACCGCGGAAGCCGCCATCGACTGGAGCGACGAGGTGTTCGTGAGCTGGAGCGCGGATGCAGCGGTGGTGCTGCAGACCTAAACTAGGCCGGTCGGCCGGGCGATCTGAGGGGGAGGATCACGCACATGACCACAGCAACTCGCACCATCCGCACCGTGATCGCGCCGGCGCTGAGCGTTGCCTGGCTGCTGGCCCTCGCGCCGCCAGCGGCGCGTGCCGACGACGCCGCGGTGGTGGCCACGGGCGCGGCGGCACCGGCGAAGGGGGAAGGTGCCGCCGCCGAGCGCGCCGAGCCCTCACTGCAGGAGGTGCTGGTCACCGCGACCCGCCACGAGGAGTCCTTGAGCAAGGTGCCCATCAGCGTCACGGCGCTCACCCAGGACGCCATGGACAGCCGCGGCATCAAGGACTTCCAGGACATCGCGCGCTTCACGCCTGGCGTCTCCATCGACAACTCGGGCACCAACGCGATCTCGATCCGCGGCATCTCCTCCTCGGCCGGCGCTGGCACGACCGGCATCTACATCAACGACACGCCCATCCAGATGCGCAGCGTCGGCTTCAACCCCGAGGACTCGCTGCCGAAGACCTTCGACCTCGAGCGCGTCGAGGTGCTGCGCGGCCCGCAGGGTACGCTGTTCGGCGCCGGGGCCGAGGGCGGCGCGGTGCGCTACCTCCTCACGCAACCGAGCCTCACGGCCACCAGCACCTACGTGCGCGGCGAGGCTTCCTACACCGAATACGGCCAGCCGAGCTACGAGCTCGGCGTCGCGCATGGCCAGCCACTGATCGACGGCGTGCTCGGCTGGCGGGCGAGCATCTGGTACCGCGGTGACGGCGGCTGGGTCGACAAGGTCGATCCGACCAGCGGCGACGTGATAGAGCACAACATCAACTACAGCCGCGTCTACATTGCACGCCTGGCGGCGGTCTGGGCACCGAAAGAGAACTTCACCATCACGCCGGACTTCATGACGCAGAACCTGCAGGTGCACGACAACGACACCTACTGGCCGGCGTACTCCAATCCCGGCGCTGGCCAGTTCAACACGGCGACGCCCGAGCAGATCCGCGATCCGAACCAGTACTACCTCACGTCCCTCAAGACCGAGTACGACTTCGCCAAGAGCGCGATCATCTCGAACGTCGCGTGGTTCCATCGCTGGAGCCAGACCGGTTACCAGGGCACGGTGTACGACCTCGAGTACTTCCAGGCCGACGGCTGGCCCGCAAATCCGAACACCGGCAGCGCCCTCCCCGGCAACTGCGAGAGCACCAACAACGCCGCCAACTGCCCCTGGTATCCGCTCATAAACAGCAGCGGCATCCATCTGCCGCAGCTGACCGCCGCACAATGCGCCGCGATCGGGCTCGGCGGCGCGCCGGGGTGCTTGAACAACTTCCAAACGCCAAACATCATGACCAACTCGCAGGACAACTATGTCGGCGAGCTGCGCTGGCAGTCGTCGGACAATTCGGCACGGCTGCACTGGACGGTGGGCGCGTTCTGGGAGCTGGCAAAAGAGGGCAGCATCGAGAACCTCGAGGATCCAAACAACGAGGTCAATCCGCTGTTCCAGTATCTCTGGGGCTCCTATAACCCGTTCGTTCCGGGATCGAGCGCGATCGATGCGTACGGTCCGTATTATTCGTGCCCGACGAATGCGGCTTATCCGCCGATCCCGGCCTGCAGCATCTATTACAACAGCGTCACCACCTACGACCGGCAGATCGCCGGCTACACCGAGCTGAATTACCGGCTCACGGACCGCTGGACGCTGACCCTCGGCGAGCGGGTCGCCCGCCTGAAGTTCAACCTCAATCAGTATGCCGATGGTCTCGAGAACTTCGGGCCGCTGTCGCGTTTCGCGAACCAGAGCGAGACGGCGAGCACGCCGAAGGCGAGCGTGCAGTTCCAGGCGAACAACGACAACATGTTCTACGCCACCTACGCGAAGGGCTTCCGCCCCGGCGGCGGCAACGCGGCGTTGCCGCCGTACTGTGGACCGGGCCCGGGTAGTGACCTCAACGCGGCGGGCTATCCGAACGGTGCGCCGCTCACCTATAACTCGGACGATACCCAGAGCTACGAGATCGGCTCGAAGAATGCCTTCGGCCGCACGCTGCGAATCGCCACCAGCCTCTACTACATCAAGTGGAACGGCATCCAGCAGAACGTGTACGTGGCGGGCGCCTGCGGCCTGCAGTTCACGGACAACCTCGGGGAGGCAGTCGCCAAGGGGGGCGACCTGCAGGCGGAGCTGTCACTCGGTGCCAGTTTCTACATGGATCTCGCGGTCGGTTACACCAGCGCCCGCTTCACCCAGACCTCGTATCCCGGCGGCAACCCGGCCAACCCGCCGCTCGCCGGCAACGGCGACGCGATCTCCGGGCAGGCAGCGATCGATTACGCGCCGGGTACCAACCCGCCGTGGAACGTGGCGGTGGGCCCGGAGTACCGCTTCACCGTGCGCGATCACGAGGCCTTCGTGCGCGTCGATTTCGAGTACCAGAGCCGCAACCCCTGGCTCGCCGCGGTGCAGGATCCGCGCACGTCGCAGTTCTTCCCCTACACCTATACGCTGTCATCGACCAAGCTCACCTCCATGCGCGCCGGCGTCACGCTCGACCAGTGGTTGATCACGCCGTTCATCGACAACGTGTTCAACGACCACACGACCACCAACTACGCGTTCGGCCAGCTCGACCCCTACAATCCGGCAGGTCCGCCCGCCCCGCAGCAGAACGTTTTCACCTACCGCCCGCGCACCTTTGGCGTCACGGTGACCTGGCACGTGGGGCACTGACCGCGCAGCCCATGAGCGCGGTCGCGGAGATCGGCAGCCAGGCGGATGACGGAGCCGCCGAGCGCTGCGCGCTGGCGATCGCGGCCCAGCGTCCGGGTCACGCCCTCAGTCGCGAGTTCTATTGCGACGAGGAGCTGTTCGAGCGCGAGATGCGCCGCCTCATGCAGCGTCACTGGCACTGCTTGGGACACCAGAGCGATGTGCGTGAGCCGGGCGCGTTCTTCACCGTCGAGGTGTGCGGTGAGTCGCTGCTGGTGGTGTGCGGGCAGGACGGTGAGGTGCGCGCGTTCTACAACGTCTGCCGGCACCGTGGCTCGCGGGTCTGCACCGAGCGCGCCGGCCGCGCGCGCGGCGGCGTGTTCGTCTGCCCCTACCACGCCTGGAGCTACGGGCTCGACGGCCGGCTGCGCGGTGCGCGCTACATGCCGGAGGGGTTCGAGCGCGCCGCCTACGGCCTGCGGCCCGTGCACACCCGGGTCATCGAAGGCCTGATATTCGTGTCGTTCGCCGAGCAGCCGCTTGCGCTCGAGCACGTCGAGGCGGCGCTCGCCGGCTCCGCGCGTCTTTACGGCTGGGCACAGGCGAAAGTGGCGCATCGCGAGACCTATCCCGTGACCGCCAACTGGAAGCTCGCGGTCGAGAACTACATGGAGTGCTACCACTGCGGTCCGGCCCACGAGGAGTACTCGCGCTTCCACCTGTACGCCCGGCCGGCCGCGCTCAACAGCCAAGCCGACGAGCGCGTGCGCCAGCGCGCCCGCGAACTCGGTCTCGCGTTCGCGGAGCTCGACTTCTGGGGCCTCAATGCGCGCGCCGGCCAGGAGGCGGCCGACAGCCTGCGCTCGGCGCTCGCCGCGGGTGCCGTGAGCGGCAGCGAGGACGGGCGGCCGCTCGCGCCGCTCATGGGACAGTTCGCCGAATACGATGGCGGCGTCACCTTCTTCGACGTCGGTCTCACCAGCAACTTCCTTGCCTATGCCGATCACGGCGTCATCTACCGCTTCAGCCCGCGGGCAGTACAGAGCACCGACATGGAGGTCATCTGGCTGGTGCGCGCGGACGCGCGCGCCGGGGTGGACTACGACCCGGAGCGGCTCACCTGGCTGTGGCGGGTCACGAGCGTCGCCGACAAACGCATCATCGAGCTCAATCAACTGGGCATCAACTCGCGCTCCTACCAGCCCGGTCCCTACTCGCCGATGGAGCAGCACACGCAGCGCTTGGTCGAGTGGATCCTCGCCGAGTTGCGCTGAGGCGAACGTAAAAAAACACGCGCGGCTCCCTGGGCGCGCTCACGGCTGCAGCCGTCGCGATGTGGTACCGTGGCGCCCGCATGCCCGCAGGCAACACACCCGCGGCCCCGGCGGCCGCGGCCGCAGCTGACTCCCGCGCTGACAGGCTGAACACCCGGGCCGCCGGCGTCGTCGGTCTTGCCGTTCTGTGTAGCCGGATCCTCGGGCTGGCGCGCGAGCAGATCTTCGCGGCGTTGTTCGGCGGCGGGCGCGTGATGGATGCGTTCACCATCGCGTTTCGCATCCCCAACCTGCTGCGCGACCTGTTCGCCGAAGGCGCGCTGTCGACGGCGTTTGTCACCGTATTCACCCGTAGCGCCGCGCTCGAAGGCGACGCGGCCGCCTGGCGGCTCGCCAACAAGGTCGCGACCCTCGTAGTCGTCACGCTGAGCGCCATCACGGTGCTCGGCATCGCCTGCGCCCCGTGGCTGGTGGCCGCGCTCGCGCCGGGTTTCGATCCGAGCAAAGCGGCACTCACCACGACGCTCACCCGCGTCATGTGGCCGTTCATCCTGCTGGTGTCGCTGGCGGCGCTGGTCATGGGGATGCTGAATGCGCGTAACGTGTTCGGCATCCCGGCGATGGCGTCCAGCTTCTTCAATCTGGGCTCGATCGTCGCCGGCGTGGTGCTCGGCTACTGGCTCGACCCGCGCTTCGGGCCGCGTGCGATCATGGGACTCGCCATCGGAACGCTGATCGGCGGGGCGCTGCAGCTTCTGGTGCAGCTGCCCGCGCTGCGCCGCCAGGGGCACGCATTTCGCGCCGACTGGCGCTGGCGCGACCCCGGGGTCGGGGCAATCCTGCGCCTGATGGGTCCGTCGGTGATCGCCGCGAGCACGACCCAGGTGAACGTGCTGGTGAACTCGGTGTTCGCTTCCGAGCTCGGCGACGGCCCGACGTTCTGGCTGACGGTGGCATTTCGCCTGATGCAACTGCCGCTGGGGATCTTCGGCGTGGCACTCGGTACCGTGGCGCTGCCGCTGCTCGCGCGCATGGCGGCCACCGGCCACACGCAGGCTTTTCGCAGCGAGCTGGCGCGCGGCATGCGGCTGGCGTTTCTCATGACCATCCCGGCGAGCATCGGGCTCATGGTGCTCGCCGAACCGATCATCTCCGTGCTCTACCAGCATGGCCGCTTCACCGCCTATGAGACCGCCGAGTCCGCCGGCGCACTGCGCTTCTACGCCATCGGGCTGTGCGGCTACGCGGCGCTCAAGGTGCTGGTGAACGCCTTCTATGCGATCGACAGGCGCAAGACGCCGATGGTGGTCAGCTTCATCGCGGTGGCGCTCAACCTGCTGCTCAACTGGACCTTCACCCGCGAGCTGGGCTGGGGCCACCGGGGACTGGCTTTCTCCACCGCCTGCGTAGCGAGCAGCAACTTCCTGATCCTGTATTTCCTCATGCGCGCGCATCTCGGGCGGCTCGAGTCGCGCGCCATGCTCACGCTGTTGGCGAAGGTGGCGCTCGCTTCGGCGGCGTTGTTCGCCGTGTCCTGGGCCGGCGCGCATTTCCTGCTGGCGGACTGGGCGGTGCAGCCCTTCTGGCCCAAGTGCATCGCGCTCTTGCTGGTGATCGCCACGGCCGCTGCTGCGTTCTTCCTGTTTGCCAGTGCGCTCCGGATCGGCGAGGTTCACGAGATCGTGAGCGCCGTGCGCCGCAGGCTCGAGCGCGCGCGGTAACGAACGGCGGGCCGGGCAGCGCGCAGCCTTCCTCGCAAAGGCCATGCACCTCATGTCATGCGATGCCTTGCGACGCGTGCACGCACTGCTATCGGGTTGCGAGCTGCCGACCTCGCCAGCTATTCTTTCCCCTTATGTCAACACTGGTCGAATGTGTACCAAACTTCTCCGAAGGCCGCGATAGCGCCACGGTGGACGCCATTGTCGCGGCCATGAGGATGGACGGCGTGTACCTGCTCGATCGCGAGATGGACGCCGACCATAACCGCTGCGTGATCACGCTGGTAGGCGAGCGGGAACCGATTCAGGAAGCGGCGATTCGGGGTGTGGGCAAGGCGGCCGAACTGATCGATCTGAACGTTCATCAGGGAGCGCATCTGCGCATGGGCGCAGCAGATGTGGTTCCCTTCATTCCCATCGAAGGCGTGACCATCGAAGACTGTGTCGCGATGGCGCGGCAGGTTGGCGCCGAAATCTGGAAGCGCTATCGGATTCCGGTGTACCTCTACGAGGCCGCTGCAACAGCTCCTGAGCGACACAACTTGGAGGATATTCGCCGCGGGCAGTTCGAAGGCATCCGTGCTGAGATCGCGACGAATCCAGCAAGGAAGCCGGACTTCGGCGATCCAAGAGTACATCCGACGGCTGGGGTCACAGCGGTCGGCGCGCGAAAATTCCTCATCGCTTATAACGTTTTCCTCAGTACGCCGGATGTCCAGATTGCGAAAAACATTGCCAAGGCGATTCGCTTCTCGAACGGCGGGTTGCGTTTTGTAAAGGGCGCAGGATTCCTGGTGCGCGGCATGGCCCAGGTTTCCATGAACCTCACCGATTTTGATCAGACGCCCATCCATCGCGTGTTTGAGATGGTGAAGCGCGAAGCGGCGCGCTATGGCGTGTCACCCGTCAGCAGTGAAATCGT
>DASPPI010000176.1:0-2389 GCA_035625615.1 Steroidobacteraceae bacterium
GTTTGACGAGCGTCGAGCCGTTGGCGCGCAGCAGGTGGCGCTGCGGCCCGTCGGCGCCGGCCAGCATGTCGACGGCGACCGTGTCGAACAACGCATGACTCATCTGCGAGGCGACGGCACGCTTCCAGATGAGCGCGTACAGGCGGTACAGGTCAGCGTCGATCTTGCCCTCGACGTCGGCCGGCGTGATGGCGGCCGAGGTCGGGCGGATAGCCTCGTGCGCTTCCTGGGCATTCTTCGACTTCGTGCGGTAGACGCGCGGCTCGTCGGCGACCTCGTGCCGGCCGTAGAGCCGGGCGGCGATTTCGCGGATCTCGCGCACCGCCTCCGCGGCGAGCGACACCGAGTCGGTGCGCATGTAGGTGATGAGGCCGACGCTGCCCTCGCCGATGTCGAGGCCCTCGTACAGCTGCTGTGCCAGGCGCATGGTGCGCCGCGCGTTGAAGCCGAGCTTGCGCGCCGCTTCCTGCTGCAGCGTCGAGGTGGTGAACGGCGGCGCCGGATTGCGGCGGCGCTGCTTGCGGTCGATGGCGAGCACCCGCAGCGTGCCGGCAGCAGCGCCGGCGGCGCCCGCGGCCGCGCGCAAGGTGCCCTCGACCTCGCGTGCCTCGGCTTCGCTGCGGAAGCTGAACTGCTCGACCTTGGCGCCCCGGTACTCCAGCAGCTTCAGCGGAAACGCCTGCCCGCTGTGCGCTCCCTCGCCCTCGATGGTCCAGTATTCCTGCGCCACGAACCTGGCGATCTCCTCCTCCCGCTCGCAGATCATGCGCAGCGCCGGGCTCTGCACGCGCCCCGCAGACAGGCCGCGGCGAACCTTCTTCCACAGCAGCGGCGAGAGATTGAAGCCGACCAGGTAATCGAGCGCGCGGCGCGCCTGCTGCGCGTTCACCAGCTCGAGGCTGAGCCCGCGCGGCTGTCCGACGGCCTCGCGGATGGCATTGCGCGTGATCTCGTAGAACACCACGCGATGCACCTGCTTGCCATCGAGCTCACCGCGCGACTCGAGGATCTCCTTCAGGTGCCAGGCGATGGCCTCGCCTTCGCGATCGGGGTCAGTCGCCAGGTAGAGCGCCTTGCAACGGGCGAGTGCGCGGGCGATGGCGGTGACGTGACGCTCGTTCTTCTCGAGCACCTGGTACTTCATGGCGTAGCCGTTGTCCGGGTCGACCGCGCCTTCCTTGGGCACGAGATCGCGCACGTGCCCGTAGGAGGCCAGCACGTCGAAGTCGCGGCCCAGGTATTTCTTGATGGTCTTCGCCTTGGCGGGCGACTCGACGATGACCAGATTCTCAGCCATGCATTACCAGAAATGCTCGAGCCAAAAAACGAAAAACCGCGGACGAGCCGCGGAGCTGTTCAATCAGCACCAGCGTCGCGCGCTCAGTGTGGGGCATGGCACTGCGCCTGCGACATCAGGCCGGCGAGCCGCTCGATCGCCGGCTCGTGGCCCGGCTGACTGGAGAGCACCATGAGCACGACCCAGCTGAGCTGCTCGGTATCGGGCTCGTCGGCATCGAGCGCGAGCAGGCGCTCGATCACGATCTCGCGCTGCCCGGCGGTCAGCACGCGGGCGCGCTCGAGCGTCAGCAGCAGCCCGCGGCACTCGGTGGACAGCCGTGCCAGCTCGCAGTCGGTGAAGACGCGCACCCCGGTACGCTGCGGCGCGGCGTTCATGGCGTGCCTGCCCCCGTGGCCGAACGCCAGCTCGGTGAGCCAGTCGAGTGCACGCTCGACGTTGGTGGGTGCGAAGCCGGCGCACTCGAGATCGCGGGCCAGGCGCGCGCGCGCCGGCACCTCCGGCACCGCATCGAGCATGTAGCGGTCGAAGACGTAGATCAGGATGTCGAGCACGCTGCCAGTCGTCATGACGTCAAGACATGCGGCCATAGCGGCCGCCCGGGAGAGCCGCAACACGCCCCTCGAGCTCGAGTATCAGCAGCATGGAGGCAACTGACTCGCCCGGCAGATGCGTGCGTGCGACGAGAACATCAATGGTCGCGGGTTCAAAGCCGAGCGCATCTAACAGCATTTCATACTCCTTGTCCAATGCAACCGGCTGCGCCGCATCGCTCCGGCGCGGCGTAAGTGGTTCTTTCGAAACCGAAATTCTGAGCTCCGACATAACGTCGGCGGTTTCCTCCACGAGCTTGGCGCCGCTCTTGATGAGCTGATGGCAGCCGCGTGACAGCGGGCTGTGGATGGAACCCGGGATCGCAAACACTTCGCGGCCCGCCTCGATCGCCAGACGCGCGGTGATCAGCGAGCCGCTGTGACGCGCCGCCTCCACCACCAGTGTGCCGAGCGACAGGCCGCTGATGATGCGATTGCGCTGCGGGAAGTGCCGGCGCAGCGGCGCGGTGCGCGGCGGGAATTCCGACACCAGCGCGCC
>DASPPI010000177.1:0-2309 GCA_035625615.1 Steroidobacteraceae bacterium
GCAACGGTTGCTGCGGCAAGGCGTCGATCGCCTCGTTGGCGAGGCGGTCGACGCGCTCGTTGCCGGGGACGCCGGCGTGCCCCGGCACCCAGTGCCACTCGATGCGGTGAGCGGCGCTGAGCTCGGCGAGCCTCTGCCACAAGTCCTGATTCTTGACCGGCGTGCGGTTCGCGGTGCGCCAGCCGCGTGCCTGCCAGGCCGCCAGCCACTCGGTGATGCCCCGGCGCACGTACTGCGAATCGGTGTAGAGCCGCGCCCGCACCGGACGCTTGAGCGCCTCGAGCGCGCGGATCACGGCCGTGAGCTCCATGCGGTTGTTGGTGGTGTGGGCTTCCGCGCCGCTGATCTCGCGCTCGTGCGCGCCCGACTTCAGCAGCGCCGCCCACCCGCCAGGCCCGGGATTGCCGCGGCAGGCCCCGTCGGTGTAGATGTCGATCACGCCCGCGAACGCGTGGTGGGCTTGACCAGCCCGCCGATCACCGCCGGCTTCTCGCGCAAGCGCGGACGCACGGGAGTGAGCGTGTACACGCGCTTGCGCGCCTTGAGCAGAAATGCCCCGGCCGGCAGCGGGTAGGTGAGGCCGCGGCGCAGCATCCTGCGCGTGCCCTCGCCCGCCGGCGGACCCCGGCCCCAGGGACTCGAGTACAGGTAGCGCTGCGCGGCCACCACCTCGAAGCCGAGCAGCACCAGCCACTCGCGCAGCAGCCCCTCGGAGAGCACGCGTCGCATGCCCGGCGGAAAGCCGCTGCGGCTCCAGCGGGCACGCATGCCCCATAGGCTCCACGGTCGGAATCCGAGCACCAGCAGCTGGCCCTCGCCGGTCAGCACGCGATCCACCTCGCGCAGCACCGCGTAGGGGTCGGGTGCGAACTCGAGCGTGTGGGGCAGCAGCACCGCATCGACGCAGTCGCCGCTCACGGGCAGCTGCGACGGCCGCGCGATGATGTCGGCACCGTCGGGAAACGCCATCGCGGCCACGATGCTCTTGCGGCGCGTGCGGCTCCCGGCGAGCAGCTCGCGCGCGCTTCCCCAGGCGCCGACCTGCAGCAATTCCCAGCCGAACACGTCCTCGAGTGCGGTGCTCAGGAGCTCGGACTCGGCGGCGAGCAACGCCCGTCCGAGCGCGGACTCCCACCAGGAGCTGAGAGCCGCGTCACGGTCCGGAATACGTGAAGTGCGAACTGGCACGACAGAAGTGCTGGCAATGAGGCGAATTTACCGGTTAAAGTCCTGCCTGTGAGGCCCGTGCCCCGGCGCGGGAAAGTAGCACGCCGACAGAGGGTTCGGAACTTGCCGACGGCACGAATAAAAAACACGCCTCATCCGCTGATTGTCCTCACTCTTCTGACGCTGGCGGCGTGCGCCCAGACGCCCCCGCAGGCGCTCCCCTCGCAGCCCCAGCTGGTGAGCCGCGCGCTCGGCTCAGGTTCGATCGCCGCCCCGCCCGCCGCCGGCGTGCTCGAGAGCCAGGCGTCGCCTGCGGCGCCGTCAGCGGCGTCCGACACGGCCGGGTCGGCCGCCGCGCCTGCAGCCGCGACCGATGCCGCCGCCCCGGCAGGCTCTCCCCCCGCGCCGGATGGGGGTGCCACGGCCGATGCCACCGCCGACGCCCCCGCCTTCGCTCAGCCTGCCGCGGATTCCGGGCCCACGCAGGTGGCCGGCCTCACCCCGGCACAGTACGGGGATCTCTTCGACCGGATGCGCGCCGGCTTCAAACTCCCCGACGACGGCGAGCGGCGCGCGGTCGAGCAGCAGCTGCATTGGTACGTCTCCAACCCCGACTATCTGCAGCGCGCCTTCGGGCGCGCCGACCTCTACCTCTATCACATCGTCACCGAGCTCGAGCGGCGCGGCATGCCGCTCGAGCTGGCGCTGCTGCCGGTCGTGGAGAGCGCCTTCCAGCCCTATGCCTATTCGCGGGCGCGCGCCGCCGGATTGTGGCAGTTCATTCCCGGCACCGGCTCGAAGTACGGCCTGAAGCAGGACTGGTGGTACGACGGCCGGCGCGACATCGTGGAGTCGACCCGCGCGGCACTCGATTACCTGCAGTCGCTGCACGAGGAGTTCGGCGACTGGCTGCTCGCCATCGCCGCCTACAACTGTGGTGAGAAACTGGTCGAGCGCGCGGTCGAGATGAACCGCGCGGCCGGCCGGTCGATCGAGTTCTGGAACCTGTGGCTGCCGACCGAGACGCGCGCCTACGTGCCGAAGCTGCTCGCAATGAAGCGCCTGGTGCTCGATCCGGAAGCCTACGGGCTCTCCATCAGCCCCATTCCGAACCAGCCGTCCTTCGTGCGCGTGTCCACCGA
>DASPPI010000178.1:0-18851 GCA_035625615.1 Steroidobacteraceae bacterium
CAGTGGGCCGATCACCGCCCCGACGTTGATGCCGGTGCTGAAGATCACGTAGCCGCGGGTGCGCCGCGCTTCATCCTCGATCGGATAGAGCGCGCCGACCTGCGCCGCGATGTTGCCCTTCAGGAACCCGGAGCCGACGATCAGCAGCAACAGCGCCAGCAGAAACGTCGCGTCGAAACCCATCGCAATGTGACCGGCCGCCATGGCCAGCGCTCCGATCGCGACCGCGGTGCGTTGTCCGATCCAGCGGTCGGCGCTGGCACCTCCCAGGAGCGGTGTGAAGTACACCAGACCTGCATACAGCCCGAAGATCTGCGAGGCGAGCGCCTGCGGCGACAGCGGGCCGGCGAACGACTCGAGCGCGGTGCGCAGCGCTGCGAAGCCTGCGATGTGTTCGACGTGGCCTGGCAGCAGCAGCTGGTCCACCATGTACAGCACCAGCAGCGCCAGGCTTCCGTAGAAAGAGAAGCGCTCCCAGGCCTCCGTGAAGGCCAGGTAATACAACCCCCGTGGGTGGCCGAGGTAGCCGCGCTCCCCGGCAACGGCGCGAGTCGAGGTTGGTGTGACGCTGCTTATCGGCGTTGTTCCGTCGACGCGCGCAATGTACCCGGATGCGCCGGCCGGCGGCAATCAACTATGCTGACCCCATGGGCACTCGGCCGCTGCTGATCTATGACGGCGACTGCGGATTCTGCGGCTATTGGGCCCGCTACTGGCAGAAGCTCACCGGCGACAGCGTCGACTATCGGCCTTACCAGGAGGTGGCGGCGCAGTATCCCGCAATACCGCCCAGTGACTTTCAGCGCGCCGTGCAGTACATCGCGCCCGACGGCCGGCGTGCGAGCGCCGCCGAGGCGAGCTTCCTCACCTTGAGCCATGCGCGCGGCAAGGGGATCTGGCTCGCGCTCTATCGCAGACTCCCCGGCTTCGC
This sequence comes from Steroidobacteraceae bacterium, assembly GCA_035625615.1. GTDB lineage: Bacteria > Pseudomonadota > Gammaproteobacteria > Steroidobacterales > Steroidobacteraceae > 13-2-20CM-66-19. Next base: position 932 of record DASPPI010000178.1, read on the forward strand.
CGCCGTCGCGGAGCGCGCCTACGCGTTCATCGCCGCGCACCGCACCGCCGGCTATCGCATCAGCCGAATGCTGTGGGGCAAGGACTACCAGCCGCCCCGGCATGATGCGATCGCATTCCTGTTCCTGCGCCTGTTCGGGCTGATCTACCTCTCGGCCTTCGTCTCCTTCGGCGTGCAGGCGCCAGGGTTGATCGGCAGTCACGGCATCCTGCCGCTCGCCGAGCTGGTCGATGCCGTCAGCGGCCAGGCAGGCGTCGAGCGTTTCTTCCTGATGCCGATGGTGTTCTGGTGGAACGCCAGCGATCTCGCCATCCGCACGGTGTGCTGGGCCGGAGCCGCCCTGTCGGTGCTGCTGGCATTCAATCTGCTGCCGCGCCTGAGCCTCCTGCTGCTGCACGCGCTGTATCTCTCGCTGCTCTACGGCGGACAGGTCTTCATGACCTACCAGTGGGACATGTTCCTGCTCGAGACCGGTTTTGCGGCGCTGCTGCTGAGCTTCGCCACCACGCCGGGGATCTGGCTGCTGCGCTGGCTGCTGTTCCGCTTCATGTTCATGTCGGGCGTGGTGAAGCTGCTGAGCGGCGATCCCAACTGGTGGAACCTGTCGGCGCTGTCGTATCACTTCCTCACCCAGCCTCTGCCGACGCCGCTCGCCTGGTATGCCGCGCAGCTGCCGGCGAACGTGCTCAAGCTCGCGACCGGCAGCATGTTCGTCGTCGAGCTGATCCTGCCGTTCTTCTTTTTCTTCCCGCGGCGACTGCGCTTCCTCAGCGCCTTCGGCACGCTGCTGCTGCAGAGCTGCATTCTCGTCACCGGCAATTACAACTGGTTCAACCTCCAGACCATGCTGCTGTGCCTGGTGTTGTTCGACGACGCGGCTCTGCAGGCGGTACTGCCGCGGCGGCTGAGCGAGGCGCTGCGTTGGCGCGCCAGGTCCGCTGCGCCACGCCGGGCAATGGGCCGCGCCGTCGCGGCGGTGGCGCTGCTCATCGTGTTCTGCAGCCTCGGGCAGATGGACGTGCGCTTCGGTGGCAGCCCGCCCGCGGCGGTCAAGGCCCTCGACCGGCTCGTCGAGCCGCTGCGCATCGTCAGCGCTTACGGCCTGTTCTCAGTCATGACCACGCAGCGCGACGAAATCGTCATCGAAGGCTCTTACGACGGCGTCGACTGGCGGGAATATGAATTCCGCTACAAGCCCGGCGACCTGGCGCGGCGCCCGCGCTGGAACATTCCGCACCAGCCGCGCCTCGACTGGCAGATGTGGTTCGCGGCGCTCGATGATCCGAGGCACCTGTATTGGTTCGCGCGCTTCCTGCAGAAGCTGCTGGAGAACGAGCCGGCGGTGACGGCGCTGCTGGAAAGGAACCCCTTTGCGCGCCAGCCGCCAGTGTACGTGCGCGCGGAGTTCTTCGACTACCGCTACGCAGGGAGCGAAGCCAAGGCGCGGGGAATGCGGTGGGAACGGCGGTCACTCGGGCTGTACTTCCCCGTGGTGCGGCTGAAGGACCAGTAACCGGCGCGCCCGGAGCGGGCACCGGTCGGCAAACCGGCGGCCGCACCTGGATTAAGTTCAGGCGCTCCCGTCCCGGCCGATATCGCCCTCCCCCCAATACGCAACTCTGCTTATTTGAGCGCCTCTGAGCAGGCTCTAGCCTGCCCTCCGATTGACCCTCCGGGGAGGCCCGCGACTGGGGCTTCGTGTATCCTACCGGGGGCGGTAGTAAAAGCGGTGGGAAAGCAACCCCAGAACGGGGTGCCCGCATATCTTAAGAAACTCGTTCCGCCATGGATGCGCGCGCAGCCCGCCTCGAATTGGATTGTGCCGAGCAAAATCGAGCGGCGTGCGCTAAGGGGCTTCAATGAGAGCAGTTTCAGTCTCCCTCCCAACCTTGCTTCCCAAGCGCTCGCCTGACCGCAGGCGAGCCTTGCTGGTGGCGATCATCCTCCCCACCTTGCTCGTGGGCTGTCACGGGCACGCCGGCGGAGCCGCAGGGACGCCGCAGGTGACCGTGGTCGACGTGACACCGCGGGACACGCCCTACACCTACGAGTACGTCGGCCAGACGCAGAGCTCGCACCAAGTGCAGATCCTGGCGCGGGTCAATGGCTTCCTGGATAAGCGCGTTTACACCGAGGGCAGCATGGTCAAGGCGGGGCAGACGATGTTCCTGCAGGACCCGAAGCCGTTCCAGGCGAAGCTCGATGCGGCCAAGGCGGGCCTCGAGGCCGAGCAGGCGCGGTTGCAGGTCGCACGCGACAACCTGGCCCGGGTCAAGCCGCTCGCAGCGCGCAACGCCCTGAGCCAGAAGGACCTCGACGACGCGGTCGGGCAGGAGAAGGAGGCCGCAGCTGCGGTCGATGCCGCGAAGGCACGGGTCGAGGAAGCGCAGCTCAACCTTGGCTACACGAACATCACGACTCCCGTGACCGGCGCCTCGAGCTATGCGCAAGTACAGGAAGGGCAGTATCTCGACGCACAGAAAGCTGCCCAGCTCACCTATGTGGCGCAGCTCGATCCGATGTGGGTGAACTTCAGCATCTCCGAGAACGACCTGCTGAAGATCCGCACCGAGGCGAGCCAGGGTGCGCTGCGGCTGCCGCCCAAGGACGACTTCGAGGTGCAGGTGGTGCTGGCTGACGGGTCGGTCTTTCCTACGAAAGGCCACATCACCTTCGCCAACGCCGACTACAACCAGCAGACCGGGACGTTCCTGCTGCGTGCGACGCTGCCCAATCCCGAGGGCGTCCTGCGGCCCGGGCAGTTCGTGCGCGTCCGGGTATCGGGCGCGGTGCGCCCCAACGCCGTGCTCGTGCCCCAGCAGGCCGTGCTCGACGGCGCACAGGGAAAGTTCGTCATTCTGGTCGACAAGGACCAGCGCGCCCAGGTGCGCCCCGTGCAGGTCGGCCCCTGGCTCGGGCACGACTGGTTCATCACCAGCGGGCTCGCCAAGGGGGATGTGGTGGTGACCGAGGGCCTGGCGCGGCTCACCCCGGGCGCGGCGGTGAAGATCGCGAACACTCAAGCAGAGGGGTCCCGGCTGGCCGAAGCGCCGGGAGAGGCCGGGACCGCAGGCTCGGCGCCGCCGCGTCAATAGCCAGGAGCCGCGCGCGTGTGGAACTTCTTCATCGACCGGCCGATCTTCTCCATCGTCATCGCGCTGGTGATCTCGATCGCGGGACTGGTGGCGATGGTGGAGCTGCCGATCGCCCAGTACCCGCAGATCACCCCGATCCAGATCCAGGTCACCTGCACCTACCCCGGGGCCAATGGGATGCTGGTCGCGCAGAACGTCGGCGCGCCGATCGAGCAGCAGGTGAACGGCGCGACCAACATGCTGTATATGTCGTCGACCAGCTCGTCGACCGGCAACTACACGCTGACCATCTACTTCAGCATCGATACCGATCCGATGCTCGCCCAGGTGGATGTGCAGAACCGCGTCAACCAGGCGCTGCCGCAGCTGCCGCAGCCGGTGCAGGCGCAGGGCGTCAACGTCTCGCAGAAGACCAGCACCTTCCTCATGGTGATCGCCTTCTTCTCGCCCGACGGAACGCTCGATCCGGATTTCATTTCCAACTACACCAACGTCAACGTTCTCTCGACCATCAACCGCATCAACGGCGCCAACCAGGCGGCGATCTTCGGCGTTCCGCAGTACGCCATGCGCATCTGGCTGCGGCCCGACCGCATGGCCCAGCTCGGCCTCACCGCCAATGACATCGGCAACGTCGTCAAGCAGCAGAACCAGCAGTTCGCCGTAGGCAGGATCGGTCAGGCACCGACGCCCGGACCCGTAACCCAGACCTTCCCGGTGACGACCGGGACGATCACCGAGCCCAAGCAGTACGACAACATGATCGTGCGCACCGAGAATCAGGGTGCGGCGATCGTGCGGATCGCCGATGTCGGCCACACCGACCTCGGTGCGCAAAGCTACGCGCTGCGCACCAACTACAACGGCAAGCCGGCGACCCTGATCGCGGTCTACCAGCAGCCCGGCGCCAACGCCATCCAGGTGTCGAAGCAGGTGCGCGCGACGCTCGAGACGCTGTCGAAGAGCTTCCCGCGCGGCCTCAAGTACGAGGTGGGCCTCGACACGACCCGATTCGTGCAGGCCTCCATCAACGAGGTGATCAAGACCTTCTTCGAGGCGGTGGTGCTGGTCGTCTTCGTGGTGTTCGTGTTCCTGCACAACCTGCGCCTGACGCTGATACCGACGCTCGCGGTCCCGGTGTCGATCCTCGGCGCCCTCATCGGCATGCTGGTGTTCGGCTTCTCGGTCAACATGGTGACGCTGTTCGGCATGATCCTCGCCATCGGTCTGGTGGTCGATGATGCCATCGTGGTGGTCGAGAACACCGAGCGCAACGTGACGGAGTTCAAGCTCTCGCCGAAGGACGGCGCCAAGCGCGCCATGGACGAGGTGGGCGGCCCGGTCATCGCGATCGTGCTGGTGCTGAATGCAGTGTTCGTCCCGGTGGCCTTCCTCGGCGGCATCACCGGTCAGCTCTACAAGCAGTTCGCCGTCACCATCGCCATCTCGATGTTGTTCTCAGGGATCGTGGCGCTCACCCTGTCACCAGCGCTCGCGGCCCTTCTCATCCAGGCGAAGCACGGCGAGAAGCACCGCTTCTTCAGGTGGTTCGATGAGACCTTCGAGCGCCTGACCGGCCACTACGTCAAGGGCGTCCAGTGGGTCATCCATCACTGGGGGCGGGCGCTGATCGCCTTTGCCGGCGTCATCGCCGCGGTCGTGCTGCTCTTCAAGGTGCTGCCGACCGCGTTCGTGCCCGGAGAGGATCAGGGATACATCTTCGTTCCGTACTTCCTGCAGGATTCGGCCAGCCTCGACCGCACCGGCGACGTCGGCCAGCGGGCGACCGCATTCCTGGAAAAGCACCCGGCGGTCGCGAACGTTTCGCAGGTCGACGGCTACAGCCTCATCGATTCGCAGAACAAGACCAATTTCGGCGTGCTGTTCGCCGCACTCAAGCCCTACGAGGAGCGCAAGGGCAGCGCCGAATCCGCCGATGCCCTGATCGCGGCGGCACGGCAGAACTACGCCAACATCGAGGGCGGCCTGGTGGTGCCCGTGAACCCGCCGGCGATCCCGGGGCTCGGCATCACCGCGGGCTTTCAGATCTGGATCGAGCAGAAGGGCGGCGGAACCTACGGCCAGCTCTCGCAGGTGGTCGAGGAGATCATCCAGAAGGCAAAGGCACGCAAGGAGCTCGCGGGCGTCCAGACGACGATCAAGGCCAACGGCCGCCAGCTCCTCGCCGAGGTCGACCGCGACAAGTCCGAGGTGCTCGGCGTGCCGGTGCAGGACGTGTTCAGCACCCTGCAGATGATGTTCGGCTCACTCTACGTCGGGCAGTTCCCCAAGGACTCGCGCCTCTATCAGGTGATCCTGCAGGCGGAGCCGAAGTTCCGCATCACACCGGAGGACATCGGCACTTACTACGTCAAGAACCGCGTCGGTGACATGGTGCCGCTGTCCGCGCTGGTCACGACCAAGTATGTCATCGGTCCGGATCTGGTCACGCGTTTCAACAACTATCCGGCCATCGCCATCAACGGTGGGCCCGCGCCCGGAGTGAGCTCCGGCACTGCACTCGCCGCCATCGCGGAGGTGGCCCAGGAGGTCATGCCGGCCGGTTACGGCTACGAGTGGGCGGGCGAGGCGCGCGAAGAAGTCTCCTCCGGCTCGACCTCGGCGATCGCTTTCGTCTTCGGGCTCATATTCGTATTCCTGATCCTCGCCGCTCAGTACGAGAGCTGGTCGCTGCCGGTCGGCGTGATGATGGCGGTGCCGTTTGCCGTGCTCGGTGCGCTGCTGGCGATCCTGCTGCGCGGGATCGCGAACGACGTCTACTTCCAGATCGGGCTGATCACGCTGGTGGGCCTCGGCGCCAAGAACGCCATCCTGATCGTGGAGTTCGCGGTCGAGAAGAACCGCAAGGAGCACCTGTCCTTCTACGATGCCGCGGTCGAGGCGGCGCGCCTGCGCCTGCGGCCGATCGTCATGACCTCGTTCGCCTTCATCCTCGGCTGCGTGCCGCTGGCGATCGCGACCGGGGCCTCCTCGAACAGCCGCCATTCGATCGGCACCGGCGTGATCGGCGGGAGCCTCATCGCCACCTGCGTCGCGGTGTTCTTCATCCCGATGTTCTACTGGCGGCTGAGCACCTGGAGTGAGCGTACCTTCGGCGGCGCCAAGCCGCCGGCCGCGGCCGAAGGGCATCACCCGCCGGGCGGGTCGGCAGCGCTGCCGCATGCGGCGAGCTCGCCACGGGAGGACCAGTGAGGCGCGCTGCGATTGCCGGCACGGCGCTTGCCCTATGCGTGACCGGCTGCATGATGGGACCCAACTATCACCGGCCGGAGACGCCCACCCCGAAGGCGTACCTGTACCAGCCCAAGGAGACCGTGCAGCCGACCGATACCGACTGGTGGAAAGGGCTCGGTGACCCGGTGCTCGATCAGCTGATCCAGGAGGCGCTCTCGAACAACAAGGACCTGATGATCGCCACCGCGAACGTCGAGCAGGCGGCGGCCGTCCTCACGCAGACCCGCTCGCCGCTCTTCCCACAGGTCAGCTATGGAGCGAACGGCACGCGCATCGGCTTCTCGAGCAGCCTGACGGAGCAGGTCCCGGTCAACGTGACCAATCCGACCAACTACTACAGCGTGCTCGCCGGCGCGACCTGGCAGATCGACCTCTGGGGCCGGATCCGGCGCCTGTCGCAGGCCGCGCAGGCGGACCTCTTTGCCACCGAGGATGCCCGCCGCGGCGTCATCCTGACGCTGATTACGCAGCTCACCACCAGCTACGTCCAGCTGCGGGCCCTCGATGATGAGCTGGTCATCGCCGAGCGTACGCTCGGCGTGTACGACGCCCAGCTGAAGCTCACCCGCGACAAGTTCGAGTTCGGCCAGGTGTCGCAGATGAACGTCGCGCAGGTCGAGTCGCAGTACGAGACCGTGGCGGCGAAGATCCCGCAGCTGCGCAACCAGATCGTGCTCACCGAGATGAGCATCGGAGTGCTGCTCGGGCGCAACCCCGGCGACATTCCCCGCGGCAAGTCGCTTCAGGATCTCACGCCGATGACGGTGCCGGCGGGCGTCCCGTCGGAGCTCCTCGAGCGCCGGCCCGACATCCTGCAGGCCGAGGAGCAGCTGGTGGCGGCCACCGCACAGATCGGCGCCGCCAAGGCGCTGTACTTCCCGGCAATCTCGCTGACCGGCCAGTACGGCACCGGCAGCACCCAGCTGCACAACCTGTTCGAAACCTCCACCCGGATGTGGCATTACACCGGTGATCTGACCGGCCCGATCTTCACCGGGGGCTCGATCACCGCCCAGGTGAAGCAGGCGAAGGCGCAGCAGCAGGCGGCGCTCGCCAACTACCAGCGAGTGATTGAGAACGCCTTCGCCGACGTCGACCAGTCACTCTCGACGCGCGAGCAGCTGCTCGCCCAGGTCGCCGCCCAGGAGCTTCTGGTCAAGGCCCTCACGGAGTACTCCGAGTTCGCGCGGCTGCAGTTCGACGCGGGCTATGTGCCCTACTCGACCGTGCTGCAGGCCGAGCAGGAGCTCTTCCCGCAGGAGCTGAACCTCGACGAGGCGCGCGGGGAGCTGCTCGCCTCGCTGGTGTCCATCTACCGCGCCATGGGCGGCGCCTGGGTCGCGGGCAGCCCGAGCGGTGCGAGCAGCGCGCACTGACGCGCGCTGACGCACCGACGCGTGGGGCCGCATGAACTCGGTCGAGATCATCTACCGCTGCGAGCCGGGGGTGCCTGAGGGTCCGCGGCCCGCGGATCCCGCTGCCGCACGCGCGCAACTCGAGGCCGGCAACCGCGCCCTCGTCAGCCTGCTCGGAAGTCTCGACGGTGCCCCGGGCGTGGCGCGCCGCGTGGTACACGTGGACCCGCACAGCCTCGGGGCTGCGGTGGACGACTCCCGCGCTCCACCGCAGGAGCCGTTCGCGGCAATAGTGGGCTGTTCCGATGCCCGTGTGCCGATCGAGATGATTTTCAACGAAGGTCCCAACGATCTGTTCGTGATCCGCGTGGCCGGCAACGGACTCGGCAGCGAGGTCCTCGGGAGTCTTCGCTACGTGACCGAGCACCTCGCCAGCAGCGTCCGCCTGATCGTCGTGCTCGGCCACAGCGGCTGCGGCGCGGTGACGGCGGCGGCCGACGTGTTCCTTTCCCCGCGTCACTACCTGGAGCTCACCTCCAGCCACAATCTGCGCACCATGATCGATCGCCTGCAGGCACCCGTCGGCGCCTCGGCGAAGGCGCTCAAGGTCGTACATGGTGTCGGGGTGGTCGAACGGCGCGGTTACCGGGCGGCGCTGATCGAGACGAGTATCGCGGTCAACGCGGCGCTTGCGGCCCATACGATCGCCTGCGAGTTGCCGCGCGAGAACCTCGCAGCGGTCTGGGGCGTCTATCTGCTCGGCCACCACAGCCTCTGGAGTCCTCACGCCGGCAAGAGCGACTGGACCGGACTCGCCGATCCGCCGCGCAACGAAGAAGAGTTCACGGCCTTCGGTCGCGTTCTGGCGGGGAGCGATCGGATCGCGAGCCTGCTGGAAGCGAGCTGAGCCAGGCGAGGCGCGCCCGCCCGCGTCGAAGCGCGCGACACGCCCGCCGCCGCGGGGCCATATCGCAGTTTCAGCGATCCTTCAGGCGCGCTTTTTCTTCAACGGCGGATAGCGGCTGTCCATCTGGTCCAGCATCCGGCCGATCTGCTTCATGCTCGCGTGCACCAACTTCGGCGGCTTGTGGCCGGCCCAGCGCGCCAGCCACTTCCGTCCGCCGGGGACCACGACGGCGGTCCCGGCGACGATCAGCGGTATCCCGACGATTCCCGGAAGAACAACACCCAGCGCACCCACCCAGATGAGCAGCCAGCCGACGTCCGCGGGCAGATGCTCGATCCGGTGCATCATTTCGACATCCTGCTCGTGCTCGGCCGGCGTGACGTCTTCGCCGGTTGCAACGATCACCGTCCGGTCCTCCGAAATCAGGGTAACCTGTTTCTCAACCGGCTGAACCGGCAGATCATTGCGCTTCATGCGTGTACTCCTGTCCGATGGCTTTCGCGCCCGACCGCGTGCGCGGCGTTTGGGCGGTGAGCGTTTCATGCGTACGCCCGGGTCCGCTCGGGTGCGGACGGCTCGGCCGGAACCGGGTCCGGCAGCATGTCGACGGTCACCGCCAGGGGCGCGGCCGGCTCCGCAGCGGCGCACGGATTCTCCCGCGCCTCGGCCAGCGACTTCCTGGCGCGGTCGTAGGCGATGTGGGTGGCGAGGTTGCTGGTCAGCACCACGGTGAGACCCGGGAACCCGAGCGCGAGCACACTGGCCACGGCAGCGACATTGGGCGCGGACATCGTCCAGCGATCCCACTCGCTCTGGGCGACGCTGTCGCGGGCGAGCGCCATGAGCCCCGGCAGCGGTGCTGTCGATTGGCCCAACAGGGCGACATCCGCATCGTCGCTGACGCCATCGGGTCCCGCCAGGGCGAGCGACACATAGTCGTCAGCCACATGCGCCAGCGCGGGACCGTTGCGCACGTGCGCCACGGCGACCCCGCGCTCGTGCAGGGCGCGCAACAAGCTCAACTTCGCCTGATCGTCGAGACCGCCGGCGTGGGCGTCGGCGCCGATCTGTTGTGCGCGCTGTGCAGTCTCCTGCGCTGACCGGGCGGAGGCGAGCAACACGCGCAGCCCGCGGCGCTTGAGATCGCGCACCGTTACCGCTGCCGGCACCTGCCCGCTGCGCCTGAACCTGAGCCACGCCACCTCGAAGCCGTCGACGTCCACGCGCAGAGCCGGCAGCGAGGCGCGATCGCCCGCACCGGCCAGGCGCACCACGCGCGTCCCATAGTTGATCGCCACGCCGGTCTCGTCGACGCTGCGCAGCTCCGCCTGGCGGGCCAGCAGGCCGCGCACCGCGCAGGCACGGGCGAGCGCCGGGCCGCGTTCATCGCCCAGCCAGGCGCCGGCGGCTGCCACCGCGGGCAGCAAGTGATTCTCCGCGATCCCTCGCGCGTGCAGCTCGGCGAGCTCGCATTCGGGCTCAGTCAGGGTCTCATGGTCATCCATCACCACCCAGTGGGCGCCCGCCAGACGCCCGAGCGCCGCCGTGCGCACCAGTGCGCCTTCTCGCAGGGCCATCCGCATCAGGCGCAGCGCCCGCAGCGGATCCGCGAGGCCGATACCGGTGGCGTAGTCGGCGCGCAGCACCGAGGTCGCAGGCCCCGCCCCACCCGCCGCCATTCCGAGCGCCGCGACCGCCAAGGTCGGCGGCACCGCGCGGGCGGCGAACGCTTCGGCGTCCGCCGTCAGTGTCCAGACGGCCGGTCGCGGCGCGGCGGCGGCATGCACGGCGCGCGCAATCCGGGCAGCCCGGGTCCAGCGCCCGCTGCGGCGAACCGTGAGGTCGAGCTGGCCGACCCGCACGGTGGCGCCGGCGAATACCTCATCGCCCCGAACCCGCACGGCACGGTGAACACCGCCGCCGGGCAGGCGCTCCTCGATGAGCGCACTGCCGCTCGCCACGCCGGCGTCAACCGGGATCGTCTCGCCGGCCAGCACGCGCACGCGTTGACCGGCCTCGACCGCCGCCGACGGAACCCAGCGCTCCCCGTCGACCGAAGTGATCATGCGGGCCCGCTCGGGCACGCCGGGCAGCTCGCCCAGCAGCGCCGCATTCTCCTGCGCCGTGTCGATGAGGTGACGCCGCTCCCAGTAGCGCAGGAACCAGAACATCACGGCAGCCGGGAAATAGCTGCTACTCAAGATGGTAAAGACCACGAGGCTGCTGTAGAGCACCGGCAGCCCCAGTCGGCCGTCGCGAAACTCCTCCGCGCCGGCGCGCAGCGCGCCGATATTCGTGAGCACCAACAGGGCCGCAGCGGCCGACTGCACCGGCACGATCAGCTCGCCGACGGCGGAAACGCCGAGAGTGATGTTGGGGAGCGTGAAGCCGGGGAGCTCGTCCTCGGACACCGTCAGCTGCCGAGCCTGCACGCGCAGCAATGTCTCGACCAGGCGCAGCAGCGCACGCGGGCTGGTGAGGGCCGGATCAAAGCTTACGTCAATCGTCGCCGTCGCCGCTGTCAGAGTCACCTCCGTGACGCCCGGCGTCTTGCGCAGTGCGTCCGCGACGGGGCGGGCCACCGTCCCGAGCTTCAGCGGCGCGTGGCGTAGCCGCAGTCGTTCGCTTGCGACGGAGAGAATCTCGAGCGTGCTCACGAGCCCCGTGTGGCAGTAGAGGATGACGGGCCCCTCGGCGGGCCAGAGCGGCAGCTCCTCCGGGGGAAGCGGCTCACCGCCGGCGGTGGCATCCGCCAGGCGACGAATGACGTCCGCCGAGCCGAACAGCGGTGCACGGTAGCGCAGGGTCGCCGTCGCGCGTGCCGGATCGATCTCCAGCCGGCGCATCTCGGGCACACGCAGAATGCGGCGGGCAAACAGCTGGGCCCGCTCTTCCTGCCCGGGCAGGAACAACGCCGCGTCGGTGACCGCGAGCTCGCCGCTCCGGCTGACGACCGCGGTCGCCGGCGGCAGGGTCGTCAAGCCGCTGCGGAGGCGGCCAACGGCTTGAGCACGCCCGTCCGCACCATCCGTTCCAGATCGAGCGTGAGCTGTACGTCTTCTTCGGACAACACGCCGAAAATCGCGCGTAGCTTTCGCTGTCGCCGTGCAATCTCAAACACCATGTAGAGCGCCATACCGGCCACGGCCAGGGCGGCGAAGATATCGGTCCAGCGTTGTTCCATGAGCTTCCTCGCTACATAGCCGTCAGGATCTTCTCGGCGGACTCGCCGCCGCTCAATACGATCGTCATGGCGCCCGCGATTCCTTCGCGGCGGAATTTCTGGCGAACCACGGCGTCGATGTCGGCGCAGTCGCGGTGGCTGGCGAGAAACCGGCTGAAGGACTGCAACGCCTGCAGCACCCCACCCTCCTCGCGCAGGAGGCCGAGCGACAGGTGGAACCCGTGCGGCTGACCGCCGCGGTGCTTGGCTGCCCGGGTATCGACGACGGTGATGAGAGGATCCCGGCCGATCAGATGGTTGTACCGACGCATCGCCTGCACCGAGCTCTCGCGGTCGAGCACATAAATCGGGTCTTCCCGCAGGAGGTCGCGCAGCAATGCCAGGTTCTCGTTCAACACCTTGCGCGCCACCGAGTGCCATCCGGTATCGATGATGAAGATCTGGAACCGCCCGGTCCCCGCAACTCCGGGCTCAGCCGTCGTGTGCGGCTCTACAGCAGGGGCCGGCTCGTCCGCGGAGTCGCTCGCCGACCTGACCGGCTCCGCCGGCCGCTCGTGCACCGGTGTTGCGGCCGCCGCTTGCAGCGGCTCAGGGACTACATTGACTCGTTCCATGTGAATGACCCCGGTCTGATTGACGGAATCGACATCCGGTCGGCCGCCCGGTTGGTCGCGTGTCTCCCGGGTTTGCCGGGAGCCGCGCAAGCGTCGGGGCGGAGAATATCTCGACATCGCCGTGTCTCGTTTTCAGCTGCCGCTGCGACTCGCGAGGAACCCATCAGGCCACCAGCGCGGCCGGCAGCTTTGCAGTGTGAATCTGCCTCGTATCCTTCTCTTGTTCGATGCTCTGCTGCTCGATGCCCTGGATATCGTACTCCCCGACTGCCTGCACGACATCACTCTGCGCGGCATGCGCGAGCGCGGCTCGCTCGTGAAGCGCCGCGCTTTCATGCATCTGCAGCGCGAGGAGGTGCCGCCGCTCGGCTTCCAGGGCGGCGACCTTGCGCATCGGCCGCAGGCCGTTGGCGAGTGCGGCGAGCGCCGCCACATTATTGGTCAGTACCGACACGCCGATGCCGAAGCCGAGGGTGAAGACGCCACCGATGCAGAGGATGTTCGGGGCGAGGATCAGCCCCCAGCTGATGCGGACGTTGCGCTCGAGGTCACGGGCCAGATCGCGCAGCTCGCACAGCTTCTCGAGACTCTGCTCCATGAACACCACGTGTGCGGTGTCGGTGGCGATCGAGGTGGCGCCCCGCAGCGAGATCGAGACGTTGGCCTTCTTCAGCGCAATGGCGTCGTTGACGCCGTCGCCGACGAAGCAGACCTTGCAGCCTTCCTGCTGCAGCTTCTCGACATAACTCGCCTTGTCGGCCGGCAGCACCTGGGCGAAGTAGCGGTCCATGCCGAGCTGCTCGGCGAGGCGGCGGGTCGGTGCCTCGTGGTCGCCGGAGATGATGGCGATGTGCTTGATACCCCGCGCACGCAGGCCGCGGATGATCCCGGGGACTTCCGGCCGCACGGAGGCGCGCAGCTCGAGCGCCCCGCCGAGCTCGTCGTCCACGGCCACCATCACCAGGGTGTGGCCTTCGCGGTGGGCCTTCTCGAGGGCTGCCTCGATCTCCGGCGCCAGGGCCAACCCCTCGAGCTCGATGAAGCGGCGGCTGCCGACGCGCACCCGATGGCCTTCGACACCGACGGTGATCCCGTAGCCGACGTTGTAGCGGGTGTTGTCGGTCTGCGGCAGGTCGAGGCCCTCGTCGGCCGCCCGCTGCAGAATCGCCTGCGCGATCGGGTGGTGGAACTTGCGCTCGGCGGCGGCGGCGAACCGCAGGATCTTCTGCGCCGAGTGGCCGTTGACCGCGATGATGTCCCCGACCTCGGGCCGCTCGCGGGTGAGCGTCCCGGTCTTGTCGAACAGCACGGTGTCCACCTCGCACAGCAGGTCGAGCGCCCGGCCGTCCTTCACCAGAATGCCGCGCTGCGCGCACAGTGCGAGCGTCGAGAGCATGGCGAGCGGGGCCGCCATGCGGATGCCGGTGCCCATGTCGCTGTTGAGCACCGCGGCGGCGCCCTGCGGGCCAACCAGCGGTAACGCCGCGGCACCGACCAGGAGTGTCGGCAGCACTACCTTGTCGGCGAGCTGCTCGCCCCGGTGCTGCGAGGCGAGCTTGTAGCCGGCGGTGTCGTTGAGGATCTGGGCGATCTTGGCGGTGGCGGTCTCCCCGCCCGACTTCTCGACCATGACGTGCATCTTGCCCGCGACCATGAGGGTGGAGGCGAACACGCGGTCGCCGACGCCCTTCTCGGCCGGAGTGGACTCCCCGGTGAGGGCGTGCTGGTCGATCATCGCGAGGCCTTCGCTGATCACGCCGTCCACCGGCACCACCTCGCCGGTGTGCACCACGACGATGTCGCCCCTGCGCAGCTTGTCGATGGAGATCTCCAGCTCCTGCCCGTCCTCGAGCAGCCAGCAGAAGCGCGGCTGCTTGCCGAAGGCGCCGATCAGGAGCTTCTTCGAGTTGTCCTCGGTACGCCGCACCAGGTAGCGCCCGAAGGACAGGCACCAGGCGAGGATCGCGCCCGGGAACACCTGCATCGTGCCGACGCAGGCGAGCACCACGATGGAGTCGAGCACGTCGACGCCGAGGCGCCGCTCGCGGGTCACGACGTTCCAGGCGCCCTTGAAGCTCGGGATGGTGGTGTAGAGGAGCAAGGCGCTCGCCACGGGTATCAGCGGCGGCAGGGCGAACTGCGCCACCGCCGCCACGGGAAGCGAGGCGGTGCAGAGCGTCAGGTCGCGGTCGAGCTGGTCGAGCTCTTTGGGATGCTCAGCAAGCGCGAGCGTCTCATCGAGGATCCCGATCAGCTGCGCGGCAGTGAGCTGCCGCGGGTCGTACTCGATGTCGACGCGGCATTTGAGCGAGCTCGTGTCGTAGCGGTGCACGCCGAGCAGGCTCATGAGCTCGCGCTCGATCGCCTGGCAGAGCGCGCCCTTGCGATAGAGAACGGGGTTCCTCACCCGCAGCGACCCGGTGCGCTCGCGCTCCACCTGCCAGCCGGTCGCGAGGCCCGCGTAACGGCGGTAGCGCACCACGCCGTGGCAGTCGCGAGCCGTCGCGCTCGGGGCGACCTTCAGGTCCTGATCGGAAGCTCCGCGTACCAGAGCGGCGACGCGCTCGAGCACACTGTCGCGGCCATGGCGCGCGGCATCGAAATGCAGCTCCACTGCGGGGGCGGCCGATGGGGCGAGCACGGCATCCTTGACCTCCGCGGCGAGCAGGGCGCGGCGAATGAAGCTGCGACAGCCTTCCGTGTCCGCCTCTGCAAACAGAGTGGCATTGACCACCCGGATAACCCCCGGGGCAGGAAAGTCGATCCTTGTGTCAGCAGAGCTCACAGCGGGCATCTCGCTCATTGCACGGTTCTCGATGCTTCAGCTGCGCGGCCGGCTGGCGCGCCCGTGAGCGGGCACAGCACCCAACGGGCAGCGCCGAGGTCCTACGACGCGCTGCGCAGGGCGTCGCGCGCGGCATTCGCGCCGTCACGCAGCCCGTGCATGAAGGCGTTGTCCTGCGGCAGCGACTGGGCAACGAACACCGATGCGTAGACGATCCCGTACGAGAGCACGTACGCGGTCATGTAGGTCGCGCGCGAGACGGTGCGCATCACCTGCGGTGCGGCCTCGGTCGCGGCGCCACGCAGCTTGGCGGCGTGGTCGGACGCCTTGGAGGCGGCATCGCGCATGGCATCGGCGACCGAGTCCATGGCTGATTGTTCGGCGGTGGTGGCTTTAGCGTTCATGGTTCACTGCTCCTTAAATAGCACCAGCGGGGCCAAGGCTCCGCCCAGGACTCCGCGCCGCGACGGCACGGCTATGCGATGTTGGACAGCACATTGACGACGAATCCGATGATCGCGGCGACGAAGAAGAAAGAATAGATCGAGTGCAGCAGCGTCAGGCGTCGTATCCCGACGCCGATGACGTCCACGTCGGAGGTCTGATAGCACATCCCGATCGTGAAGGAATAGTACATGAAGTCCCACAGATCCGGATCCGGCCGGTTGGGGAAATCCAGGACCTGGCCGCCGTTTTGCGTACCCCCGGTGGCTTGCCGATTGTGGTAGTAGATTCGCATGTAGTGCAGGCCGAAGATCATCTGCGAGGCGATCCAGCACAGCAGCAGCGCGATCAGTGACCCGACCAGATGGGTCAACTTGAGCCAGCCGCCCTTCTCCGACTGGCTGTGGAGCATCGCTGCGATCGCGGCGATGCTGACCAGCGAGGTGAGTACCGAGCCGAGCAACACCCGCACGCCCCCCGGCGCCCGCTCGCGCGCCAGGACGGCGCACTGCTCCGGCCTGGCCTTCGACATGAGAAGGCCGACGAGCGCGACATAGGTCAGCGCGAACAGATCGAAACCGAGCACGATCCGGGTCTCGCGAGGCAGCCCCGGGCTGGCCAGCACGAAAGCGCAGCCGACCATCACCGAGGCGAGCAAGCGTCCAGTGCCGTGCAACAGCCAATTGACCGAGCTTCCGCCCGGCAGCGTCTGCACGTTCATGGCGGATTCGCGGGCATGTGGAAAAAGCCGAAGCCCAGCATGAGGTAGACGCCGATCAGCATCGCCCCCTCCAGCCAATTGGAGCTGGCATCCCCGATCACGCTGCGGGCGATGATCACCGAAAGGACGACGCCCAGCACCTCGAAGCCCGGGAAGTGCAGATTCATGTCGACACCCATGACCAGCCCGGCGAGCACCAGCAGCGGGGCCACCAGCGCGACCAGCTGCGTGGTCGCGCCGAGATTGATCGACAGCGCCAGAGTCATGTTGTCCTTGGCGGCGAACGCCGCCGAGTTCATGTACTGGGGGATGTTACCGACCATGGCGAGCACGAACACGCCGGCGAAAATCGGCGTGAGTCCGATCGCATCGGCCGCAGCCTGTAGCGACCCGGTGAGGGTATCGCTGACAACCGCCAGCGTAACCGCCACCACGGCGAGAACCGCCAGCGCGACGTTGCGACTCCATTCCGGGGGCGACTCCGTCGCACACAGCAGCGCGGGCGGCGCCTGCCCCTGTTGCTGCAGCTCCGCCACGAGCGCTTTGTCCGTCGTCGACTTCGAAGCCGTCATCGTATAGACCATGCCGGCGACATAGATCAGGAGCAGCACGATCGAGATCTCGATGCTGATGCTGCGATCTGTGCTCGTGGTGAAATGAAAGGATGCGGGGATCACCAGACCGAAGGCCCCCAGCATGAGCAGCGAGCCGTTGACCGCCACCATATCCCGATCGAAATGCTGCACCGGTCTGCGGCGGCTGCCGGCGACGATGGTCACCCCGATGCCGAACAGCAGCGTCCCGATGATCGAGCCGGCGATCGAGCCCTTGACCACCTCGATCAGTCCGTGCCGCAGCGCCGTGATGCCGATGATGAGCTCGGGCGCATTGCCCATGGTGGCGCTCAGCAGCCCGCCGTAGGTGGGGCCCAGGTAGTGCGCCATAGCCTCCGTCGCCTGCTCCATCAGCTTCGCGAGCGGCACGACCGCCGCGGCCGACGTCAGAAACACGGCGATCGGGTTGGCGCCCAGGTGCTCCAGCACCAGCGCGATCGGAATGAATGCCAGCAGCCAGTTCACCATGCCGGGCGGCCACGCTCATTTGAAGAAGCCCGCGGCCGCGCAGACGACGCCCGCGCCGCAGGTCAGAACACACAGGCAGACCGCCACCCACAGGTAAGGCCCGCGCAGGCGGTACCGGCGCGGCAGGCAGGTCGCCGCCAGCACGATCACGAAGCCCACCACCAGCGGCAGCATGAAGACGTTGGTGACCTGAGCCAGGATGTTGAGGTAAAGCAGGTTCGGGCTCAGGAGCACCAGCAGGGCGGCGGCGACGGTGCCGGCGACATAGATCAGGAGATACCACTTCACCCGGCGCGGATGCGTCTCGAGCGCGCGGTGCACGCCGCACAGCTCCCCAATCCCCCAGGCGAGCGCGAGCGAGCACACCACGGCGGCGACCATCGAGGCACCGAGCACGCCGACGCTGAACACCAGCGGCCCGAGCGCGGCACCGAGCAGCGGCTTCATCGACTCACCGATGTCGCCCACGGTCTCGAGC
>DASPPI010000179.1:0-4107 GCA_035625615.1 Steroidobacteraceae bacterium
GTGATCGGCTTCGGCTCCTCCGACGCCCTGGCGGGAGCCTTCGGCATCGCCGTCTCGCTGCTGATGGCGATCACGACGCTCATGGCCACCTTCGTCGTGCTGCAGTGGCAGGTGAATGTCGGGATCGTGGTCCTGGTGAACGGCAGCCTCCTGGCACTCGACCTGCTGTTCTTCGCCTCGACGTCCACCAAGCTGTTCGAGGGAGGCTGGTTTCCGCTGCTGATCGCCTTCGTCGTCTCCTTCCTCATGATCACCTGGCGCAAGGGTGAGCGGATCAGAGACGCGGCCCGCCTGGTTCTGCGGCAGAGCTCAGAGCAGTTCATGTCCGCATTGCGAACCGATCCGCCGCTGCGCCTGCCCGGCACGGCGGTCGTGCTCGGCCGCATGGCGCAGGGCGTGCCGCTGCTGCTGACGCAGAATATCCGCCACAACCACGTCCTCCATGAGCATACGCTCATAGTCGCGGTCAGCTTTGCGGAGATTCCGCGCGTCCCGGACGAGCAGCGCGCCACGGTCACGCCGCTCAGCTCCGGCCTGACGCGCGTCGAGCTGCACTACGGCTTCATGGAGCGGCCCGACGTGCCGCAGGGACTCGCGACCGCGGCGGCCCAGGGAAAGTTACAGCTGCCCGATCCGGCCGCCATGACCTATTACGCCGGGCATGAGACCGTCGTCGCTCTCGGACACAGCCCCCTCATGGCGCGCTGGCGCGAGGCACTGTTCGCCTTCATGCACCGCAATGCCCAGCGGCCGGCCGTCTACTTCAATATTCCGTGCGCCCAGGTGATGGAGATTGGCGTGGAATTCGAGATCTGAGCGGCGCGCTTAGACATTCGAATCGGGGAACGACGCCTTGCGCTTGCTGATGTACTCGAGCAGCGCCTCGTCCACGGCCGGATCGAGCGGCGGCGCTTGGTACTCGGCAAGCTGTTTCTTCCACAGCGCGTTCGCCCGCTGCATCATGTCCTTCGAGCCCTCCGCCTCCCACTGCTCGACGCTGTTGTTATCGGCGAGCGGCGAGCGGTAGAACGCCGTCTGGAAGTTGGCCTGCGTGTGGGCGCAGCCGAGAAAGTGCTTGCCGGGACCGACTTCGCGGATCGCATCGAGCGCCTGGCCGTTGTCGGAAAGGTCCACGCCCGCGAGCAGCGTGTGCATCATCCCCGCCTGGTCGGCATCCATGACGAACTTCTCGTAGCCCATCGCCAGTCCCCCCTCGAGCCAGCCGGCCGTGTGCAACACGAAGTTCACACCGGCGAGACAGGTCGGGATCAGCGTGTTGGCCGACTCGTAAGCCGCCTGCGCATCCGGGATCTTGGCCGCGCACAGCGCGCCCCCGGAGCGGAACGGCACTCCCAGCCGCCGCGCGAGTGCCGCCATGACGTACAGCACTAGCGCCGGCTCGGGTGTGCCGAAGGTCGGCGCACCCGATTGCATCGACAGCGACGAGGCGAAGCTGCCGAGGATCACCGGCGCGCCGGGATTCACCAGCTGGGCGAGCGCCATGCCAGCGAGCGCCTCGGCCAGTGTCTGTGCGGCAGTGCCGGCCACGGTCACCGGCGACATCGCACCGGCCAGAATGAACGGCGTGACCACGGTCGCCTGATTGGCGCGCGCGTAGGTCTTGAGCGCCCCGAGCATGGTCGCGTCCCAGGTGAGGGGCGAGTTGGCGTTGATGAGGCTGACGATGCAAGTGCGCGGCTTGCCGGTCGCCGGGTCGGTGAAGTCTTTCCCGAACAGGATCCTGGTCATCTCGACGGTGTCCTGGGCACGGTCGGGGTGCGTGACCGAGCCCATGTACGGCTTGTCGCTGTACTTCATGTGGCTGTACACCATGTCGAAGTGCCGCTTGTTGACCGGCAGGTCGACCGGCTCGCAGATGGTGCCGCCGGAGTGATGGAGCGCGGTCGCCATGTAGGCGAGCTTCACGAAGTTGCGGAAGTCCTCGATGCGCGCGTAGCGCCGCCCCTCGTCGAGATTGCGCACGAACGGTGAGCCATAGGCCGGCGCGAACACCGTGCGGTTGCCGCCGACAACTACGTTGTGCGCCGGGTTGCGCGCGTACTGGGTGAATTCACGTGGCGCCGAGCGGCGCACGATGGTACGGCACAGGCCGCGCGGGAAATGCACCCGCTCGCCCTTGACGTCGGCGCCCGCGTCCTTCCAGATCTGCAGCGCCTCCGCATCGTCGCGGAAATCGATGCCGACCTCCTCGAGAATGATGTCCGCGTTGTGCTCGAGGAGCTCGAGCCCCTCGTTCCCCAGCACCTCGTAATACGGGATCCGGCGGGTGATGTAGGGAACGAAGGCGTGGCTGCGCGCGGTACGCGCGGCGATCTTGGCGTCACGACCGCTCGGGCGGCGGGATCGCGGCGGGCTGACTGGCTGCTGCGTCTCTGGCATAGGTATGGTCCTGCCGCCGGCGCGCTGGGCGCGGGCATGTGCTGCCCCAATTATCGTTACCCCCCGCCGCCGGAACTGATCGGTATGCGGCATGGACTTCTCCGGCAGCGCCATTAGGATGCCCGCATGGCCGGCTCCGCCATCGTCGCTGCGCTGACTGCGGTCCTCCCCCGGGACTGCCTCCTCTCGACGGCGGAGGAGTGCCGCCCGTACGAGTGCGACGGGCTGCCGGCGTTCCGCCAGCTCCCGGCCGTGGTGGCGCTGCCGCGCACCGAAGAGCAGGTGCGGCAGGTACTGCTGGCGTGCAGCCGGCTCAAAGTGCCGCTGGTCGCGCGCGGCGCCGGCACGGGCCTCTCGGGCGGGGCCACGCCGCACGCCGAAGGGGTGCTGCTGTCCTGCGCACGCCTGTCCCAGGTGCTCGAGATCGATCCGTTGAATCGCATCGCGCGGCTGCAAGCTGGTGTCCCCAATCTCAAGGTGTCGGAAGCGGTCGCGGCGCACGGCCTCTACTACGCGCCGGACCCCTCCTCCCAGGTCGCCTGCTCCATTGGCGGCAACGTTGCCGAGAACTCCGGCGGGGTTCATTGCCTCAAGTACGGCCTGACGGTGCACAACGTGCTCGGCCTGCGCGGCTACACCATGGACGGCGAGCGCATCGAGCTCGGCGGCCGTGCGCCGGACGGCCCGGGACTCGACCTGCTGGCCGTGGCCATCGGATCCGAGGGCCTGCTGATGATCGTGACGGAAGTGACCGTCAAGCTGATCCCGCGGCCGCCGCACGCGCAGCTGGTCATGGCCTCGTTCCCGGACGTGCACAGCGCCGGCACTGCCGTCGCCGCCAT
Source organism: Steroidobacteraceae bacterium (assembly GCA_035625615.1). Lineage (GTDB taxonomy): Bacteria > Pseudomonadota > Gammaproteobacteria > Steroidobacterales > Steroidobacteraceae > 13-2-20CM-66-19. The sequence goes on from DASPPI010000179.1 coordinate 3,243, forward strand.
CATCGCCGCCGGGATCATCCCGGCCGCGCTGGAGATGATGGACCGCAAGGCGACCGCCGCCGTCGAGCCGTTCGTGCAGGCCGGCTATGACCTCGACGCCGCAGCCATCCTGCTGGTGGAATCCGATGGTACGCCCGAGGAGGTCTGCGACCAGGTCGAGGAGATCGAGCGCGTGCTGCGCGACTCGGGCGCCAGCGCACTGCGGGTATCGCAGTCCGAGGCCGAGCGGCTGCTTCTCTGGTCGGGGCGCAAGAACGCCTTCCCAGCCGCCGGCCGCCTGTCGCCCGACTACTACTGCATGGACGGCACCATTCCCCGCAAGCACGTCGGCCGGGTGCTGGACGCCATCGAGCAGATGGAGACGCGCTACCGACTGCGCTGCATGAACGTCTTCCATGCCGGCGATGGCAATCTGCATCCGGTGATCCTGTTCGATGCCAACGAGCCTGGATCGTGGGAGCGGGCCGACCGCTTCGGCGCGGAGATTCTCGAGCTGTGCGTCGAGCTGGGCGGAACCATCACCGGGGAGCACGGCGTCGGGTTGGAGAAGCTCAACTCCATGTGCGTGCAGTTCTCGCCGGCCGAGCGAGCGGCGTTCGGCGCGGTCCGGGAGGCCTTCGATCCTGCCGCGCTGCTCAATCCCGGGAAGCTCATCCCGACGCTGGCGCGCTGCGCCGAATACGGCCGCATGCGCGTGCACGGCGGGGTGCTGCCGCACGCCGACCTGCCGCGCTTCTGAGCTTCTGCGTGCCCTCATGGCGGAGCAGGTCGCGGCAGTCCTGGAGGGTTGGCGCGAGCGGATCGGCAGCGCCGTGCGCTCGCACGCCGCGCTGCGCCTCAGGGGCTCAGGCACGAAGGATTTCTA
>DASPPI010000180.1:0-4235 GCA_035625615.1 Steroidobacteraceae bacterium
GTTCCTCATGCTCGATGAGTTCGGCACCGACCGGGCCGAGGATTACCTCGCGGGCTTTCCCGATCATCCACATCGCGGCTTCGAGACCGTCACCTACATGCTCGACGGCCGCATGCGCCACCGCGACAACCACGGCAACGAAGGGGTGCTCGTCCCGGGGAGCGTGCAGTGGATGACCGCGGGGCGGGGACTCGTGCATTCGGAGATGCCCGAGCAGCAGGAGGGCCGTATGCGCGGCTTTCAGCTGTGGCTGAACCTCCCGGCGCGCGACAAGATGGCGGCGCCCAAGTACCAGGAGTTCGGGCCCGAGCGCATCCCGACGGCGGCTCCCGCAAGGGGCGTGACCGCGAAGGTGATCGCCGGGCAGGTGGCAGGCGTCACCGGGCCGATTTCCCAGCCGGCGACCGATCCCACCTACCTCGACCTCGGCATCGAGCCGGGTGCCACGTTCGTGCAGCCGCTGCCGTCCGACTACGCGGCCTTTCTGTATGTCTTCGAGGGCGCGATGCAGGTGGGCCCGGAGCCCGCCGCCTCGCGCGTGAACGCGCATGAGCTCGCGGTGCTCGGCGAGGGCGCGGAGATTCGCCTCACCGGCGTCACCGCCGGCACCGATGGCAGGACGGCGCGCGCCATCCTGGTCGCAGGGCGCCCGCTACGTGAGCCGATCGCCAAGTACGGACCGTTCGTGATGAACACGCGCGAGGAGCTGCAGCAGGCGTTCGCTGACTTTCAGAGCGGGAAGTTCTAAAAAGGCTCTGCGCGGCGTACCGCCTGCTCAGTCACCCAATCCGTTTGATTCCGGGTAAGTCGTCGAATCCGGTGTCGAAGCTCAAGATGGCCTCTATGCCCTGCAGCTCCATCACGGCCGCATGTACGGCAGCACGCGCCGATAGCCCGCCGCGTTCGAGGACAATTTCCTTGGCACGCTGCGCCGTGCGTTCGTCGATAGGAAATACCTGGTCAACGACGCCCACGAGCGCGTCGAATGCCGGTTGAATTGCCTCACGACGATTGATCGCGACGTAGCGGTGCGAAGATCTCCCGCGCCGTCTCGCTCGCCATGAAGTCGGTCGGACACCCGCGCCCACACACTGAGCCGCGTCAGCGCCGCGCGCGCGTACCTGCCCGCGGGCACCGAGTCGGGATCCGCGGTCGCCAGCCGCCCGCTGCCGAGCGCTCCCACGAGATCGAATCCGGGCGCGATGTTCAGGCGCACCGCGCTGTCGGCCGGTGCAATGAGCACCAGCGCGTTGCCGAGCAGCTCGCGGCGTGAGCCCGGCGCGAGCAATGCGCGCCGCTCGAGATAGTTCATCCAGTCACGATCGGCGGAGAAAAACACATCCGCCGGCGCTGCGGCTTCGATTTGCTTCGCGAGCACCGAGCTCGCGGCGAACGAGGCACTCACGGGGATCCCGGTGCGCGCGGTGAAGGCGTGCTCGATCTCTGCGAGCGCATCGCTCAAGGAGGCCGCGGCGAAGAGCAGCAGGCCCGTTCCGCGAGGCTCCGCGGGCGCTGCGGGGCGGCCCCCGCCGCCGGCCGCCGCGGCACACGCCGGAGCCGCCGGAGCGACGACCGCTGCGCCCAGCAGGGCAGCGAGCGCCGCCCGTGTCCAGAAAAGCAGGCGTGGCCGCGCAGCACTTGTTGCCATAACCGCTCTGCTCCGCTATGAGGAACTCGGTTGCTTGTCAAGAACGACAGTTGTCGGCGGTGCAGTCGATCACGCTCTCATCCGGGCGGGGCGAACTGCGACCTGCGCCAGCGGTCGGCGCCAGCGGTGGCGCGCACAATGTTACGATGCTCACGCTCGCATACTGACCTTGCAGGGTGCCATTGAGCCATGGCAGGTCGGTTGCCGCTCGCTTGCACCCTTGCTATGGCCCGCCGCGCTCCGGCGACGACTCGGTTCGTCGTCCTGTTTCTCCCTGCCCTGGCGTGCGCCACGGGTATCGCGCCCCTGGACGGGCCCGGCGCCGATGCGACCGCGGTGGCGGACGCGGCCACCACCAACACGGATGGGGCCACGTCCGCAGGCAGCGACGGCGGCACAGCCGCTGGGCAGGCCGACGTCGAACGGACGGCAGTGCACACGCCCATGTATGCCCCGCCGCTCGAGACGCCGGGCGTCCCTCCGGATGCCGAGCTCGAAGCCTCCGGCGCCGTGTACGGAAAGATCATCATCAACAACGAAAATATCTTCGATCTGAGCGATCCCAAGGACGACTACAAGCTGTTCCGGCTGGCCAACCGCCTGCACCACCGCACGCGCCCGAGCGTCATCCGCAAGCAGCTGCTGTTTCGCGAGGGTCAGCCCTACTCGCGCCGCCTGATGGACGAGTCCGAGCGCATCCTGCGCGCGAACAGCTACTTCTACGACGCCTGGATCCGCCCCCTCAGCTATCACGACGGCCAGGTCGACGTGAAGGTCGTGACGCGCGACGTGTGGACGCTGAATCCCGGCTTCAACATCTCGCGCGCCGGCGGCACCACCTCCACGGGGGTGCAGCTCGAGGACATCAGCATCCTCGGCAGCGGGGTCGAGGTGAAGCTGGCTCACTCGCACACCATCGATCGCACCACCAACGGGGTCCTGGTGTTCGACCAGCATGCCTTCGGAGGCTCCACCCAGGTGGCGCTCAACTACGCCAATAACAGCGACGGGCATACGCGTGAGTTCACGCTGCAGCAGCCCTTCTACTCGGTGCAGCAGCCGTACTACGCACTCGATGCCCGCCGCGCGGCCGGGGTATCCACGATCAACGACCTGCAGACCGACTCGCTCTGGGACTTGGGTCAGATCATCGACCAGTTCTCGGACACCCATAAGGGTGCGACGATCTTTTACGGCTGGTCACCGGGGCTGCAGAACGGCTGGGTGCACCACTGGACCACCGGCCTCACCTACGACGAGCACGTCTTCGGCCCGGTGAGCACCTGGACCGGAGCGACCGACATCCCGCCGGACCGGCGCTTCCTCTACCCGTGGGTGCAATTCGACGTGCTGAGCGACGACTACCTGCGGATGTGGAATCACGACCAGATCGCGCGCACCGAGGACTTCTACCTCGGCACCTCATTCAGCGCGCGCGCCGGCTATGCCGACGGCGGCATGGGCTCGACCCAGAGCGCCCTCATCCTCCAGAGCTTGTGGTCGCGCGGCTTTCAGAAGGACGCCTCGACGCTGTTGTTGGCCGGGGATTTCTCCGGCCGCATGACCCACGGCGAGCTGAACAACGGCGTGGCCGATGCGAGCATTCGCTACTACGTGGAGCAGAGCAAGAACTGGTTGTTCTTCACGACGGTGACGGCCACCCAGGGCTGGAGGCTCGATCTCGACAACCAGATCCTGCTCGGCGGCGACAACGGCTTGCGCGGCTACCCGCTGCGCTACCAGGACGGCACGGGGCGCGTGCTCGCGACCGTGGAGCAGCGCTACTTTACGGATTGGTATCTGTTTCGCCTCTTCCGTGTGGGCGGGGCGGTGTTCTTCGATGCCGGGGACGTCTGGGGCAGCGCGCCGCTCGCGGCCCCGAACTACAGCTGGCTCAAGGATGCGGGGTTCGGCCTGCGCTTCGGCAACGCCCGCTCGGGCCTCGGCAACGTCGTGCACGTCGACCTCGCCTTCCCGCTCAACACGGGCTTCAACATCAAAACGGTACAGCTGCTGATCGTGACCGAGCAGAGCTTCTGAGGCGGCGCCGCGGACGCCGGCACGCGCGGCTCAGGTCAGGCGCTTCGTCCCCGGGACAGGGGCGCCCGGCGGTGCACCCGCTGTCGGCTTGGGCACGCCCGGTGCACCGGCCGGCGTCCTGGGGGCGCCCGGCGGCGGCGTACCCGCTGTCGTTCTGGGCACGCCCAGCGGTGCACCCGCCGGCGTCTTGGTCCCAATGGGGCCAGGCGGCGCCTGCGGCGGCATCACATCGACCGAGAGCGTGAAGGTGCGCTTCTCCGTGCTCTGGAGTGCCCCGACGCTCACCACCTGGCGCGTTACCTCTTCCCCGCGGTCGTTACGGATGGAGATGACGACGAAGTACTCCCACGGGTCCTCGAGCGGCGGGTGACGGATCACCCCCTCGACGCGCAGCGCCGACGTGGCGGCCACCTGGCGCTTGGCCGCTTCCTGGTCGAAGCGCAGGTGGTGCAGGCAACCGGGGCAGATGCTCAGGCTTTCGAGAATCGTCGCCTTGCAGTGCGGACAGGTGCGCATCTTGCCCGGCGTGGCCGGGCGCGCAACGAGA
>DASPPI010000181.1:0-4080 GCA_035625615.1 Steroidobacteraceae bacterium
CACCTCCTCGCCCGACTGCTCCGCGTCGAAGCCCGGCATCTCGACCCCGGTGCCGTAACAGCTCTCGCACCAGCCGTGGCGCGAGTTGAAGGAGAACAGGCGCGGGTCGAGCTCGGCGAAGCTCGTGCCGCAGGAGGGGCAGGCACGCCTGGTGGAGTAGACCGTGACCGTCCCGGACTTTCCGGTCGCGACATGCACCAGGCCCTTGCCGAAGTCGAGTGCACGCCCGAGCGCCTGGTGCAGCGCCGCGTCGGTCCTGGCGCCCACCGTGAGCTCCGCCACCGGCAGCTCGATCGTATGCTCGCGGAAGCGCGACAGACGCGGCCAGGGCGAGGTGGGAGTGAGCTCGCCGTCGACCCGCAGCGCTCTGAAGCCCTTCTTCGCCGCCCATTTGGCCAGGTCGGTGTAGTAGCCCTTGCGCGCCACGACCAGCGGCGCGAGCAGCGCGATCGACTTGCCGCGGTAGTCGCGCAGCAGCCGCGCGGCGATCGAGGCCGGGCTCTGCGGCTCGATGGCGACGTTGCAGTCCGGGCAGTACTGGGTGCCGAGCTTCACGTACAGCAGGCGCAGGAAGTGGTAGATCTCGGTGAGCGTCGCCACGGTGCTCTTCCTGCCGCCGCGGCTGGTGCGCTGCTCGATGGCGACCGTGGGCGGAATGCCGAAGATCGCGTCCACGTCGGGACGCGCCGCCGGCTGCACGAACTGACGGGCGTAGGCGTTCAGCGACTCGAGGTAGCGGCGCTGCCCCTCGTTGAACAGGATGTCGAAGGCCAGCGTCGACTTGCCCGAGCCCGACACGCCGGTGATCACCGTGAAGCGATCGCGCGGGATCTCGACGTCGATGTTCTTCAGGTTGTGCTCGCGCGCCTTGTGGATCACGACGGCATGTGCGTCGTGCCCGTTGCCGCGGCCATAGTGCCTGGGCGGCTCGGCCACCAACGTTGCCGCAGCGAACCCACGCTGTGCGGCTGCCGCAGGAGCGAGCGCGGCCTGATAGGCCGCGAGCGCCTGGCCGGTGAAGGAGCCTGGCGCCGTGCGCACCTGTGCCGGTGTGCCGGCGCACACGATCTCGCCGCCGCGCTCGCCACCCTCGGGGCCGAGATCGATGATCCAGTCGGCGGCGCGGATCACGTCGAGATTGTGCTCGATCACCAGCAGCGAGTGTCCGGCCACCAGCAGCTTGCGGAATGCCCGCAGCAGTTTCGCCACGTCCTCGAAATGCAGCCCCGTGGTGGGCTCATCGAACAGGAACAGCTTGCCCTTGTGGGTGGTGCTCGAGAGCACCGAGCCGGCTTCCGCCAGGTGCCCGGCGAGCTTGAGGCGCTGCGCCTCGCCGCCGGAGAGGGTCGGCACCGGCTGACCGAGCTTGAGGTATTCGAGCCCCACGTCGGCGAGCGGCGCCAGGCGCGCGGCTACCTCCGGCGCATCGGCGAAGAACCTGCGCGCCTCGGTCACCGTGAGCTCGAGCACCTCGGCGATGCTCAAGCGGTGACCGTCGGCGCCCTCGCGGCGGATGTCGAGGACCTCGTCGCGGTAGCGGCGGCCGTCGCAGTCGGGACAGCGCAGATACACGTCGGAGAGGAACTGCATCTCCACGTGCTCGAAACCGTTGCCGCTGCAGGTCGGGCAGCGGCCGTTGCCGGAGTTGAAGCTGAAGGTTCCGGCGGTGTACTTGCGTTCCTGGGCGGCCGGCTCGGCGGCGAACAGCGCGCGGATGGCGTCGAAGGCGCCGACATAGCTCGCCGGATTCGAGCGCGTGGTGCGGCCGATCGGGTTCTGATCGACCATGACGACAGCGTCGATGAGTTCGGCGCCGGCGAGGCCGGTAAACCGGCCGGGCGCTTCGGTCGGCCGGCCGCGGTACTTGAGCAGCGCCGGGTAGAGCACGTCCTCGACCAGCGTGGACTTACCCGATCCCGATACGCCCGTCACGCACACCAGGCGCTTGAGCGGAATGCGCACGTCGAGGTTCTTGAGATTGTGCTCGCTGGCCCCCTTGAGCTCGAGCCAGCGATTGGAGCGCGCCTCCGCCACGATGCCGCCGGCCGCATCCGCCGCGGGTGCGGGTGCGGTGCGGGCGCCGTCCTCACTCCAGGGCGCGACGCTGCGGCGTCCGTCCAGGTACTCGCCGGTGAGTGAGGCGCTGGCGCGCAGCGCCGTGGGGCTCCCGAAGAACACGATCTCGCCGCCGCGCTCGCCGGCGCCGGGACCCAGATCGAGGATGCGGTCGGCCTCGAGCATGATCTGCGGATCGTGCTCGACCACGATGAGCGAGTTGCCGGCATCGCGCAGGCGCTTCATCACCCCGATGACGCGCTGCATGTCGCGCGGGTGCAGCCCGATGGACGGCTCATCCAGAACGAACAGCGTGTTGACCAGCGAGGTGCCGAGCGCGGTCGTGAGGTTGATCCGCTGCACTTCCCCGCCCGAGAGCGTGCGCGATTGCCGGTCGAGCGTCAGGTAGCCGAGGCCCACGTCGACCAGATAGCGCAGCCGCCCGCGGATCTCGCCGAGCAGCAGCTCGGTCGCTTCATCGAGCGGGGGCGGCAGCTCGAGGGCGCGGAAGAACCGGTAGCTGCGCTCGATCGGCAGCAACACCACGTCGTGGATCGACAGGCCGGGCAGGACGTTGAGGGTTTCCGCGCTCCACGCGACGCCCTGCGGGCGAAAGCACGCCGCACCACCGAGCGCATCTTCGGCCAGCTGGCGGCTGCCGACGCGCCACAGGAGTGCCTGAGGCTTGAGGCGCGCGCCCTCGCAGGCGCCGCAGGGCGTGTAGGCGCGGTAGCGCGACAGCAGCACACGCACGTGCATCTTGTAGGCGCGGGTCTCGAGCCAGGCGAAGAAGCGCTTTACCCCGTACCACACCTTCCTCGTCCAGGAGCCCTCGCCCTCGATCACCCAGCGGCGCGCCTCGAGGGACAGCTCGCGCCAGGGCGTATCGAGCGGGATACCGCGCAGCCGCGCGAACTTCTCCAGGTCCTGCTGGCATTCGGCGTACGACTTGCTCTGCCACGGCTTGATCGCCCCGCCGCGCAGCGTGCGCGTCTCGTCCGGGATGACGAGCCCGTAGTCGATGCCGATGGTGCGGCCGAAGCCGCGGCAGCTGTCGCAGGCGCCGAGCGGTGAATTGAAAGAGAACGCGCTCGGCGTCGGCTCCCGGTAGGCGAGGTCGCAGTCCGCGCAGTGCAGCTCGCTCGAGAAGCGCCAGGTACCGAGCCGCAGTGGCGGCTCGCCGTCGTCGACCGGGTGCACGCTCAGGCGTCCGCGGCCGACCCGCAGCGCCGCCTCCAGCGACTCGAGCACCCGGCCGCGTTCGGCGCCGCCGAGGCGCAGCCGATCCTGCACCACCTCGAGAGTGACGGCGGGCGGTGCGGCGGCCGGGCGCCCGCGCCGGCTGCGCCGCCCCGCTGGCGCAGCTGCGGCGGTCCCCGTCCCGGCTCCGGGCGGCGGCACTGCCTCGAGGAACCGCGTGTAGCCCTGGCGCTCGAGCAGCTCACGGACCTCCGCCACGGTGAAGTTCGCCGGCACCGGCACTGGAAAGGTGATCAGCAGGCGCGGATCGCCCGCTGCCTGAGCGCGCTGGCGCAGATCTGCGTAGACGCTCTCCGCGCTATCGCGTCGCACGGGGCGGGCGCAGCGCTGGCAGAAAAGCTGCGCGGCCCGCGCGTACAGGAGCTTCAGGTGATCGTTGAGCTCGGTCATGGTGCCGACCGTCGAGCGGGAAGTGCGCACCGGGTTGGTCTGGTCGATGGCGATTGCCGGCGGTATGCCGGCGATCGACTCGACCTGCGGCTTATCCATGCGATCGAGGAACTGCCGCGCGTAGGGTGAGAAGGTCTCGACGTAGCGGCGCTGGCCCTCGGCATACAGCGTGTCGAACACCAGCGACGACTTGCCCGAGCCCGAGACGCCGGTCACGACGATCAGCTCGTTGAGCGGGATGTCGAGATCGAGGCTCTTGAGATTGTTCTGGCGCGCGCCACGCACGAGGATGGCGTCGCCGGAGGCGTCGGTCATGCCGTCACCGTCGGTAATCGCAGGAGGAGCGCGCTAGAGGGAGGCTGAGCGCGAGCCTGG
>DASPPI010000182.1:0-20109 GCA_035625615.1 Steroidobacteraceae bacterium
GAACGTCAAGGTCTCGCGCTTCCCGCTGATCCACCTCGACGAGACCATCCTGGCGCACACCAATCTCGCCGAGTTCCACAAGTTCCTGCAGGAGAAAGAGAACGAAGCGCTGCTCGACCGCATGGTGATCATCAAGATCCCGTATGCGCTGTCCTACCGCGACGAGTCGCGCATCTACCAGAAGCTGGTATCGGGTGCGCCGGCGTTCCGCAACGTGCACCTCGATCCGCACGTGCTCAATCTCGCCGCGGTGTTCGGCATCCTCACGCGCCTCGCAAGACCTGAGCGCGAGGGGCTCGATCTGCCGAAGAAGCTGCGCGTCTACGCCGGGGAGGCGGTCGAGGGCGTACCGGAGACCGAGGCCACGCGGCTGCGCGCCGAGGCTCCCGAGGAAGGTATGACGGGAGTGAGCCCGCGCTTCGTGATCAACGCCATTTCGAACGCCATCACCCGCGGCAACACCCACAGCCTCACCAGCATGGAGCTGCTGCTGGCGCTCAAGGACGGCATCGAGAGCGATGCGCGCATGGACGTGAAGCAGAAGAAGGCCTGGATCGACCATCTGGTGACCGCCCGCAAGGAGTTCTACAACCGCTGGGTGAAGGAGGACGTGCACCGCGCGATGTTCGCCTCCTTCGAGGAAGAGGCGCAGCAGCTGCTGGAGAAGTACCTCGACGAGGTCGAGGCCTCGCTCGATCACCGCCAGGTCACCGACCCGATCACCGGCGAGAGCCGCGCCGCCGATGAGCGCTTCTTGCGCTCGGTCGAGGAGAAGATCAAGGTGTCCGACTCCGGTAAGCTGTCCTTCCGCCAGGAAGTGGTGCGCAAGGCCATGGTGGCGTTCAAGGCGGGCGAGAAGTTCAAGCTCGCGAGCCACGCGCGCATGCGCGAGGCGATCGAGCAGTATCTGTTCGAGGAGCGCCGCGACGTGCTGCGGCTGGTGACCTCGACGGCGCGCCCGGATGAGGAGGCGCGCCAGAAGATCTCGGTGGTACAGCAGCGCCTGGTGAACGAGTACGGCTACGACGAGCACAGCGCCAAGGAGGCGCTCAGCTACGTCACCACGCTGCTCGCTCAGGAGTAGCGCCGCGGGTGGAAAAGGAGTACGACTAGGACGTGAGCGAAACAAGCGGCAGCGGCGGTGACAAGCTCGCCGCGAAATGGTACGAGCTGTTCTCGCGCGGCGCGCGCGACTGGCTGCGCCACGACGAGAAGGTGCGCGAGGCGGTGCGCGCCAATCTTCCCGAGATCATCGCGGGCGGCGAGGTGATCAACGACGGGGCGCGCACCGTGCGCGTCCCGGTGCGCATGCTCGAGCACTATCACTTTCGGCTGCGCCGAGCGGAGGAACAGCAGGGCGCCGGCCAGGGCAAGGCCAAGCCCGGGGACGTGTTCTCCGACCCCGCCCGCAGCCAAGGCCCGGGTGACAAGGGTGCCGGCGGGCGTGAGGACGGTGAGGTACGGCTGCTGCTCGAGTTCAAGGTCGACGACATCGTCGACTGGCTGTGGGAGGAGATGCAGCTGCCGAACCTCAAGGCGCGGGTCGGCCCGTCCGATGAATCCGACTGGACCCGCGAGGGCTGGGACCGCCGCGGCGCCCGCTCGCGCCTCGACCGGCGCCGGTCCTTCAAGGAGCTGGTCAAGCGGCGCGGCGCGCCGGGCGCAACGCCCACCTTCACCGACGAGGACCTGCGCTTCCGGCAACTGGCGCGCCGCCGCCAGCCGGCCGTGCACGCGGTGGTGTTCTTCATGCTTGATGTCTCCGGCAGCATGTCCGACCGCGACCGCAAGCTCGCCAAGACCTTCTTCTTCTGGGTGGTGCAGGGGCTGCGGCGCGAATACCGCTCGCTCGAGACGGTGTTCGTCGCCCACACGACCGAGGCGTGGGAGTTCAACGAGCCGGATTTCTTCCAGGTGAGCGGTACCGGCGGCACGGTCGCCTCCGCCGGCTTCCTCAAGGTACGCGAGATCATCGATGCGCGCTACAACCCGGGACGCAGCAACATCTATCTCTTCTACGCCTCGGATGGCGACAACTCGGTGAGCGATGCGCCGGACGCGCGCGCCGCGCTCGGCGCAATCGCGGCGGACGCCTGCTTTACCGGCTACGTCGAGGTCTCCTCGGGGCTGTCGCGCCAGCTCGCCACCGAGACCGGGAAGCTGTTTGCCGAGCTCACGGCCGCCGGCTGCGCCGCCGGCAGCTACGCGCTCAACGATTTCGACGACGTCTGGGGGGCGGTGCGCCATTTCTTTACCGCGGAAAGCCAGGCGCCCGAGGGCCCGCGCGCGCCTGACAGCCCCGCGCCCGTCAGTCCATGAGCGAGGATTGGCAAAGCTACGTGCGGCGCATCGAGGAGCTGGCCGCGCGCTCTGGTCTCATCTTTCACCCGGTCGATTTCGAGGCGGTCCCCGACAGCTTCATGATGGAGATCGCCGTCTACGGGCTGCCGGTGCGCATGCCGCACTGGTCGTTCGGCGTGCGCTACATCTACCAGCTGATCCAGCGCCACATGGGGCACTCACGGCTGTTCGAGGTGGTCTTCCCCGGCAATCCCGGGCACGCCTATCTCGCCGCGAGCAACGGCCTGGCCGAGAACATCCTGGTGACGGCGCACGTGCTCGGACACGCCGACTTCTCGCGCAACAACCTGCTGTTCCGTCGCTGCCAGGAGCAGGTGAGCGAGCGCATCGTCGAGCACGCCGCCAACCACGCGCGCCAGATCTCCCAGGCGATCGAGACGCACGGCGCGCAGCGCGTCGAGGCGGCGCTCGATGCCGCGCTGGCGCTCGAACAGCACGTCGATATCGACCAGCCGCTGCGCCGGCCGCGCTACCCGGAGTATCTCGAGGACTCCAGGACGCTGGTCGACGACACGTTCCGCAAGCGCTTCGCCGCGCTCGAGCCGGCCGCCGCGGGCGGCGGCATCGAGCCGAAGAAGCGCGCGCCGATTCCGCCGCACCCGGAGCGCGACCTGCTGTGGTTCGTGGCCAATTACGCGCCGGAGATGGAGAGCTGGGAGCGCGACATCTTTCTCGCGGTGCGCGAGGAGTCCTTCTATTTCTACCCGGTGTTCGCGACCCAGATCATGAACGAGGGCTGGGCGTCGTACTGGCATGCGCGCCTGCTGCGCGAGGCCGACTTCGTGCCGCAGCAGGCGTACCTCGACGCCATCAAGTGTCACTCGGACGTCGTGCGCCCGGTGGCCGCCGAGCAGCAGGTCAGCTTAAACATCAACCCCTATCACCTCGGATTCGCGATGTGGGAGAAGATCATCGCCAAGGAAGGACTCGAGGCGGCCCGCCACATCATGGAGCAGGACGATGACTTCGGCTTCGTGCGCAATCATCTGACGCGCGAGCTGGCCGAGGAGCTCGGCCTGTTCCGCTACAGCGCGCGCAGCGACGGACAGATCAAGGTTCTCGATCGCGAAATGACCGCGTTGCACGAGGCGGTGCTCGCACCCAAATACAACTTCGGCGCGCCGATCGTCTCCGCGGTGCGCGTGCGCACCGACGGCACGCTCGAGCTCGCCCACGACAGCAGCGTCGACGGCCGCGGACTCGATCTCGAGCGCAGCCGCAAGGTGCTCGACTACCTGCAGCGGGTGTGGCGCCGCCCGATCGCGCTGTCGACCGTCAACCAGGCCGGCTCGGCGCTGGAGCTGACCGCGCCCTGAGGAGCCCGCTGGCCGCGCGCGGCGGCGGCGGGTAGTCTTGCCGCCCGCCGGCTTGAGGCCGGTTGGACGGAAACGGACGCGGTGCGGGAACCGACTTCGACAGGGGCAGCGGCAGTGAGCGCCGGCACGCCGGCGCCGCGGCCCTATCTTCTGTTCGTCCGGGCCGGCAACCAGTCACTGCACGCCCGCCTGCTCGCCGAGGACCCGGGACGCAACTGGGACTGCTGCGTCAGCTGGTACGTACCGCCGCGACCGGAGCGGCTGGCAGAGTTCTACTCCCAGGGCGGTTTCAACAAGCTCGACGGCTTCCTGGAGTTCTGGCCGCACCGGCCGCAACCCTTCAGCTATCGGTACGTCATGATCATGGACGATGACGTCTATCTGCGGCCCGGCGACCTGTCGCGCTTCTTCGATCTGTGCGAGCGCCATCAGACCTACCTGTCGCAACCGGCGCTGCGCTGGTTCACCAACACCACGCTCAACGCCCTGGTCCGCAACGGCGCCTGCCAGCTGCGCCGCGTGAGCTGCGTCGAGGTGATGGCCCCGTGCTTCTCCGCTGCCGCGCTGGAAGCGCTCCTGCCCACCTTCGGCATGACGCGCAGTACCTGGGGAACCGATCTCGCCTGGGCGGGGGCGCTCGCCGGGCAGCACCCCCTGCATGTCGTCGACGCCGTCGCCATGGAGCACACCCGCAGCGGCGACGGCCGTCCCACCGCCTTCTACCGCAAGCTCACCGAGCTGGGCGTCGATCCGCACGAAGAACTTCGCCGGGTGCAGCGCATGTACCCGGGCCTCTCCGGCTCGCGCACGCTTTCCGGCGGGCACGTATACCGGCCGGGCATCCCGCCTCTCGCCGCGCCGGCGCTGATGTGGATCATCGAACGGCTGAAATTCGTGGTACGCATCCGCAAGCAGGCGCTGCGGCGCCTGCGCTACTGGCGCGCCAGCCTCGAGGACGCAGTGAAGCCGCTAAGGTGACCGCGAGGCGTACTGGCGTGCGTACCATTGCCGGTAGGCGCCGCTGGCTACGTCGCGCCACCAGCTCTCATGCTCCAGGTACCAGTGCACCGTCTGAGCGAGTCCCGTACCGAGCTCGACCGCCGCGCTGAAGCCGAGCCGCTGGCGGATCTTGCCCGCATCGACCGCGTAGCGCCGGTCGTGCCCCGGCCGATCGCGGACATACTCGATGAGGCTGCGCGCGGGGCGCCCCTGCGCCGGCGCGCTGTGCGGGAAGCGTTCGGCGAGCTGCGGCTGCGCCGCGAATGCGGCATCGATGAGGTCGCACAGCCGCTCGACGACCGCGACGTTCGGCTCCTGGGTACGGCCGCCGACGTTCCAGGTCTCCCCGGACGGGGAGCTGGCGAGGATCAGGTCGAGCGCACGGCAATGATCGCTCACGTGCAGCCAGTCGCGCACCTGCAGCCCGTCCCCATAGATCGGCAGCCCCCTCCCCTCGAGCAGGTTGAGGATGCACAGCGGCAGCAGCTTCTCCGGGAACTGGTACGGGCCGTAGTTGTTGGAGCAGTTGCTGATCGTGCACGGCAGGCCATAGGTGCGCACGTAGGCGCGCACCAGGTGATCGGCCGCGGCCTTGCTCGCCGCGTAAGGAGAGCTGGGCGCGTAGGGCGTATTCTCGCTGAAGGCGGGCTCGTCCGCCGCGAGCGAGCCGTATACCTCGTCGGTCGAGACGTGATGAAAGCGGCAGGCGCGCGCCGGGCCCGGCGCATTCCACACGCGGCGCGCCGCCTCGAGCAGCACCTGAGTGCCGAGCACGTTGGTGCGCAGGAACCTCGCCGGATCCTCGATCGAGCGGTCGACGTGCGACTCGGCGGCGAAATTCACGATGGTGTCGATGCGCTCTTCGGCGAGCAGCGCGCTCACCAGCGATTCGTCGCCGATGTCGCCGCGCACGAACCGCAGCCCGGCGCGCTCGATGAGCGCACCGATACTCGCGAGATTCCCGGCGTAGGTGAGCGCATCCAGCACCACCAGGCGGTCGGCCGGATGGGCGCTGCTCCAGTAGTGGCAGAAATTGGCGCCGATGAAGCCGGCGCCGCCGGTGACCAGCAGCCTCTTCACGGTGCGCAGCCCCGCAGCCTCCCGGCGCGGGGCGCTTGCGCCAGCGTGTCGCGCAGGGCGCTGCGCCAGTGCGGCGCCGTGATCCCGAGGAGCTGCTCGGTGGCGCGCTTGTCGAGCAGGCTGTAGGGCGGGCGGGCCGCCAGGGTCGGATAGTCCGCGCCGGCGATCGGGGCGATGGCCGGCGCCCTGGGCAACAGCCCCAGATCCACCGCCTCCGCGGCGATCGCCACGGCGAAGTCGTACCAGCTCGCGACCCCCGAATCGCACCAGTGCCACAGGCCGCCGGCGCGACGCACGCTGAGCGTCCACAGAACACGCGCGAATCCGGCGGCGCAGGTGGGTGCGGCGATCTGATCGCTGACGATGGACAACTGTGTGCGACCGGGCATCAGCGAGAGCATTTTGCCCGCAAACCCGCCGCCGGCGCTGTACAGCCAGGAGGCGCGCACGACCGTCGAGCGCTGCGGCAGCTCGCGTAACACCGCGGTCTCGCCCGCGAGCTTGGTGCGTCCGTAGACGTTGAGCGGATTTGCCGGGGCGTCGGTGCCGTAGGGGCGGCTGCCCGTGCCGTCGAACACATAGTCGGTGGAGACGTGCGTCAGCCAGGCGCCGCCGCGCCGGCAGGCGGCGGCCAGCATCGCCGGGCCCGTCGAGTTGGCCCGCGCCGCTGCCTCGGGCGCGCGCTCGGCATCGTCCACCTTGGTGAACGCCGCGGCGTTTATGACCAGCTCAGGCGCAAAGTCCCGGAACAGGCCGTCCACTGCTGCGGCGTCGGCGATGTCCAGCGAAGCATGAGTCGCGCTGTGCAGCACCGCCTCGGCGGGCCTGGCGAGGATCAGCGCCTGTCCCAGCTGGCCAGCGGCGCCGGTCACCAGCACCCTCACGGGAAGGTCTCCGCGCGCGCGAGCGGCTGGCCGAGGGCATCCTTAGCGGAGAGCAGGGCGCGCGTTCCGGCGGGCAGCGGCCACTCGAGCGCCAGCGCCGGATCATCCCAGGCGAGGGTATGCTCGGATTCGCGCGACCAGAAGTCGGTGACCTTGTACTGCACGCGCGTGTCGTCGGCGAGCGCGAGGAAGCCGTGCGCGAACCCCGGCGGCACCCACAGCGACCGGGCCTGCGCGGCATCCAGCTCAACCGCCAGGGTGCGTCCAAAGGCGGCGGAGGAGCGGCGCAGATCGACCACCACGTCGAAGATCGCGCCCGCGAGCACGCGCACCAGTTTTCCCTGAGCGTGGGGAATCTGGTAATGCAGTCCCCGCAGCACCCAGCGCCGCGAGGTACTGACGTTCTCCTGCACGAACTGCGCCGGAATGCCGGCGGCGGCAAACGCGCGCGCGTTCCAGCTCTCGAAGAACGCGCCGCGGGCATCGTCGAACACCCGGTGCTCGATGAGCACCACCCCCGGAAGCGCGAGCGGTAGCGCGCGCATCAGAACATCCGCTCGTTCAACACGCTCTCGAGGTACTCGCCGTAGCCGGAGCGCTCGAGCCCGTGGGCGAGGCGTGCGAGCTGCGCGCGGTCGATCAAGCCGAGCCGGAAGGCGATCTCCTCGGGGCAGCAGACCTTCAGCCCCTGGCGCGCCTCGATGGTCTCCACGAAGTTGGCCGCCTGCAGGAGCGCTGCATGCGTGCCGGTATCGAGCCATGCGATGCCGCGGCCGAGCACCTCGACGCGCAGCGCGCCGCGGTCGAGATAGGCGCGGTTCACGTCGGTGATCTCGAGCTCACCGCGTGCCGACGGCCTGAGCACGCGGGCGATTTCCACACAGCGTGCGTCGTAGAAGTACAGCCCGGTCACGGCGTAATGTGAGCGCGGGGCCGCGGGCTTTTCCTCGAGGCCGGTCGCGCGGCCCGCCGCATCGAACTCCACCACCCCGTAGCGGCCGGGGTCGCGCACGTAATAAGCGAATACCGTGGCGCCGTGCGTGTGCGCCGCCGCCGCGCGCAGCTGCTCGGGCAGCCGGTGGCCGTAGAAGAGGTTGTCGCCGAGCACCAGGCACACGGAGTCGCCGGCGATGAAGGGCGCGGCGATCACCAGCGCCTCGGCGATGCCTCGCGGCTCGGGCTGGACGGCGTACCGCACGCCGATGCCCCACTGCGATCCGTCGCCGAGCAGCCGCCGGAACAGCGGTGCGTCATCGGGCGTGGAGATGACCAGCACTTCGCGGATGCCCGCGAGCATCAGCGTGGCGAGCGGGTAATACACCAGCGGCTTGTCGTACAGCGGCAGCAGCTGCTTGGACAGCGCCCGGGTCAGGGGATACAGCCGCGTGCCGGAGCCGCCGGCCAGGACGATGCCCTTACGTGTCATACGGGCCGCCATCCTAGCCTGAGCAGGATGCCGCGCGCACCGGGGCTGCCGGCGATGTGGTCTCAGCTCTTGCCAGGCCCTGCGGGCGGCGCGGCCGGTGCGGGCGGTGTGGCCGGCGCGGGCGGTGCGGCCGGCGCGGGCGACTCAGCCGCTCCCCAGTCCTCCTCCTCCTGCGAGGTCACAATGGAGACCGGATCGCTGGCAGGGAAGCTGGCTGCGAGCGCCTCGTCGAGCTGGCGCTGGATTTTCTCGCGGCGCTTGCGTGCCTCGTCGGTCGGGGAGTCAGACATCTGGCGCTCCTGGGGCAGGGTCGCGAGGACCCTGGGCGGCCTCAGCCGACATCGTACGCCCTCGGGTAGCCGCCGGCAGGTCCGGCGGAGTAGGCTTTTGGCGGTGTCGACCGGGGGAGCATCCGCGATGGGGTACACAACTTCGGGCATCCGCAATATCGCGCTGGTCGGTCAGGCCGGCGCCGGCAAGACCTCGCTCCTGGAAACGCTGCTGCTGCAGGCGGGGGCAATCCGCGGCCGCGGCAGCCTCCAGCGTGGCACCACGGTGTCGGATTTCGATCCGCAGGAGAAGCGCCTGCAGCACTCGCTCGACACCTCCATCTGCAGCTTCGATTGCCCCGACGCTCATATCAATATCATCGACACGCCCGGCTACCCGGACTTCCTCGGCAAGACGCTGTCCGTGCTCGAGGCGGTCGAGGCGGTCGCCGTGGTGATCAGCGCCGTCGGCGGCGTGGACACGCTCACCCAGCGACTGATGGAGTTCGCGCGCGAGCGCGAGCTGTGCCGGCTGATCGTGGTCAACAAGATCGACAGTCGCGACGCGCATTGTGCCGACGTCCTGCAGCAGGTGCGCGAGGCGTTCGGTTCGGAGTGTCTGCCCTTGAACCTGCCCGCCGGTGGCGGCGACAGCGTGGTCGACTGCTTCTTTCAGCCACATGGGCGCGCGGCGGACTTCTCCGCGGTCGAGGCGGCGCACACGCAGATCATCGACCAGGTGGTCGAGCTCGATGAGAAGCTCATGGCGCTGTACCTGGAGCAGGGGGAAGAGCTCTCGCCCGAGCAGCTGCACGACCCGTTCGAGCAGGCCCTGCGCGAAGGACACCTGGTGCCGGTGTGCTTCGTCTCCGCCGAGAGCGGCGCCGGGGTGCCGGAGCTGCTGCAGGTATTCGCGCGGCTGATGCCGAACCCGGCGGAGGGCAATCCGCCGCCCTTCCTCAAGGGCACGGGCGAGGATGCCGAGCGCGTTACCGTGAGCCCCGATCCGGCCAGACACGTGATCGCGCACGTATTCAAGGTGTCCATCGATCCGTACGTGGGCAAGCTCGGAGTCCTGCGCGTGCATCAGGGCACCGTGCGCCCCGGCAGCCAGCTGTTCGTCGGCGACGCTCGCAAGCCCATCAAGATCGCGCACCTGTTCCGCGTGCTGGGGAAGGAGACCACCGAGATCACCGCCGCCGTGCCCGGGGACATCTGCGCCATCGCCAAGGTGGACGAGTTGCACCTGGACGCGGTGCTGCACGACTCGCACGACGAGGACCAGTACCACCTCAAGCCGGTGGCCTTTCCGCCGGCGATGCTCGGCATCGCCATCGAACCCGAGAGGCGCGGCGACGAGCAGCGGCTCGCCGACACGCTGCACAAGCTCACGGCCGAGGACCCGTGCGTGCGCATCGAGCACCATGCGGCGATGAACGAGACGGTGCTGTACGGGATGGGGGAGTTTCACCTGCGCGTGCTGCTCGAGCGCATGGCCGAACGTTACGGCGTGCATGTGAAGACTCACCCGCCGAGTATTCCCTATCGCGAGACCATCACCCGGCCCGCCGAGGGGCACTGCCGTCACAAGAAACAGACCGGCGGCGCCGGGCAGTTCGGCGAGGTGTTCCTGCGCGTCGAAGCCCTCGCGCGCGGTGCCGGCTTCGAGTTCGTCGACGACGTCGTGGGCGGGGCTATTCCCGGGCAATACCTCCCGGCGGTGGAGAAGGGCGTGCGTCAGGTGCTGAGCGAAGGCGCGCTCGCCGGCTTTCCGATCCAGGACGTGCGGGTCATCGTCTACGACGGCAAGTACCATCCGGTGGACTCGAAGGAGGTGGCGTTCGTGTCCGCGGGGCGCAAGGCATTCCTCGATGCCTTGCAGAAAGCAGCGCCCATCGTGCTCGAGCCGATCATGCGCGTGGAGATCACCGCCCCGGCCAGCGCCATCGGTGACATCACCGGTGACCTCGCCACCAAGCGCGCACGCATCAACGGCAACGAGTCGCTGCCCGGACAGCGCGCGACGCTCAATGCTTTCGTGCCGCTCGCCGAGGTGTCGGAATACCAGTCGCGGCTCAAGGCGCTCACCGGCGGGCAGGGCGCCTACACCATGGAGCTCAGCCACTACGATCCGGTGCCGGCGCGCAAGCAGCAGGAGCTGGCGCAGGCCTGGCGGCCGCAGGAGACGCAGGAGTAGCAGCCACCGCCCGCGGCACGCGCGCCGTCTCGTTTGTCATAACGCGCGCATTCCCTATCGGCGACACGCGCACTCTTCGCCAGCGGCCCGCCCTGCGTAGACTGGAATGACTTGCAGGAGGAGGCGCATGAGAGCCGCCACGTGGTGTCTGCTCGTTCTGGCCGCGCTGACCGTTGCGGCCACCCGCCCGGTGCAGGTCGAGCTGGGGCGCTGCGCGCCGGCCACTGCGGCGGACAGCAACGGAGACCCGCTGAAGCCGAAGGCGAGCGCGTTCGCACCGCGCCCTCGACACGGCCACGTATACGGCGTACCGATCCAGCCGCCGATCGTCAAAAGCCGCACGCGCCCCAAGCCGCATAAGCCGACGTCGCCGCCACCGTAGCCGTGACGCTCGCGCACGTTAGCGCGAGTCGCCCGTTTGCCAGCGCGGGCGCGCTCCTCAGTGCGTCGGCTTCTTCCAGGTGACGCTGTCGCCGCGCCGTAGTCCGAGCCTGGCCACCTCGCCGCCCTTGAGCTCGAGCACCCCAGCCACCGGGGTGTCCGAGCTCAGCATCTCGAGCGACATCGGCACGGCGCGCTCGATGATCTTGGTGACACGCCCATCGGCGCCGATGAACAGCATGTCGAGCTCGATGTAGGTGTTCTTCATCCACATGGTCTCGACGCGCGGGGGCTCCAACGGGAACACCATACCCATGGTCGCAGGCAGGTCGCTCACGAACATCAGTCCCTGCTCGGCGCGCACGGGGGTATCGGCCACCCACACCTCGAATTGGAACTTCCGTACGTCGTGACTGCCGCCGTGATGGCTGATCTCGAGCGCAGTGCGCGGGAAGCTCGAGAGCTCGAGCGGCCGACCCGGCTCCTGGGCGAACGCGGGCGGCGCCGCTCCCAGCGCCAGGCTCAGTACCCCGAGAACGATCAGAGCGACGCGCAGCATGATGGGGAGTGTAGCCGCGGCCCGCCCGGAACGCGCGCGCCGAAGCGGCGTGACTCCTCACTCACCGGGTTTGACCAGCAGCGCCTTGGCGAGACGCGCATGTCCCCGGGCAATCGCGCGCGCCAGGTGCATCAGCACCGTGAGAATGATCACCCCGATCAACATGTAAAAGAGTGCCCCCAGGAGGGTGTGCGGTGCGGCCCAATCATGGCCGTCGAGCTGGATCATGGCCGCGGAAAGCCCGGGAGGAAGCCAGCCGAGATCGCGTCCCAGCAGGACCAGCGGCGCGAGCCCCAAGCGCACGCCGAGAGCCAGACCGGTGACCGAGAGCGTGAAGTAGACGATGCCGAGCGGCAGCATGACCAGTAGGTAGAGCAGCGTCGTCCAGGTGCGCACGTCCTTGAGCATGTCCGCGATGCGCGTCAGCCACGGAGCCGGCGGCCCCGGATGTACGGGACGTCGCGGCATGCGCTCGCCGGTCATCGCCTCGAGCAGCCGTCCTTCACCGAGGGCAATCACGCGCGCCATGCCAATGAAGGCCAGGAAGAAGGGTATGCCGATGACGAGGATCGCGAATCCCACTGACAATGACAGGCCGGTCACGACGAAGACGAAGTAGACGATGCCGGTCGCGAGCGTGAGCAGCAGGTAGAAGAGCGAGGTGTAGGCGCGTACGTCCATGAACACACCGAAGAAGCGCCTCAGCCCGGAAGACTGGGTGACCGCGGCCGGTGCCGGGGGCTTGAGAGCGGCCTTGACCTTCGCTTCCGTTTCCCGGTAGGCCGCCGCCACTTCCTCCGGAGCACCATAGGTACTGGCAATGAGCTCCAGCACGTCCGCTTCGGACTTGTCGGGGTGCGCGGCAACCTCGGCGCGCAGGTACTCCTCGGCGTCGTATAACGCGTCCTGGATCAGCGCGGGATCCTGGCCGGCGAGCGCGCCGCGCAGCTGCTTGAGGTACTGGTCGATCGAACGGGGGGCGTTGGCGCTCATGAGTCGGTTCCTTCGATGAAGCGATCGACGAAGCCGCGCGTCTGCCGCCAGATATCGCTCCACTGGCGCAGCATCGCGCGACCCGAGTCGGTGATGCGGTAGTAACGCCGAGGCGGGCCCGCGTAGGAGGGCACGACCCGGCTCGTCAGCAGCTCTGCGGCTGCCAGCGTGCGCAGCACGGGGTAGATGGTGCCTTCCTTGAACAGCGCCTCGCCGAGATTCGCCCGCTGCAGCCGCTTGGCGATCTCATACCCGTAGAGGTCCTCGTTGCTGCGCTCGAGAACGGCGAGTAGCACCAGCGCCACGAGACCCGCATTGAGGTCTTTCTGGAATTTTCGTGCCTGGCTATCGTCCATTGCTTAGTATTATACAGTGTATAATATTAGTATTTGTATAGTATTCGTCGCTTGAAGTACTCCTCCGGGCGCGAGCCGGCCGCTGAGGCACACCCTGGGGCGCTCTCACCTGTGGCCGGCCACGGGAGGTCGCTAGGCGGATCCCGCAGCAGGGCGACGTTGGGCTGCTAGACTGCGCGTCCCCCTTCGCGAAAGCTGCGGATGAGAAACTCGCTCCTCGAAGTCACCCCTGTGATCCCGCGGAGCCTGGGCCGCCTGCCCGAACTCGCCGCCAACCTCTTCTTCAGCTGGCACCGTCCGACCCGCGCGCTGTTCGAGGACCTCGACCCGGAGCTGTGGAAGCAGACCAACGGTAATCCTCGCCTGATCCTCCGCTGCGTCGACCAGAGCAGGCTCGACCGCCGCGCCGGAGACGAGGAGTACCTGGCGCGCTATCACACGGCGCTCGAGACGCTCGATGTTTATGTCAAGGTCGCGCCGACGGTCGATGGGCCGCTGGTGGCGTACTTCTGCGCCGAATACGGCTTCCATGAGGGTTTCCCCATCTACTCGGGGGGCCTCGGGGTGCTGGCCGGAGACTACTGCAAGGGGGCGAGCGACGAGCACGCCAACTTCATCGCCGTGGGCCTGCTCTATGAGCAGGGATACTTCACCCAGACGGTCGACAATGACGGCGTTCAGCACGCCGAGTACCGCGAGCGCGATCCGCGTGATCTGCCGGTCGAGCCGGTGCGCACCGCCGCTGGCGACTGGATCAAGGTGAGCGTGCGCATCGCCTCACGGCAGGTGGTCGCACGGCTGTGGAAGGCGCAGGTGGGGCGCGTCCCGGTGTATCTGCTCGACACCAACTGCCCGGACAACGCCCCGTCCGACCGCGATATCACGCACCGCCTGTACGGCGGGGACGAATTGACGCGGGTGCGCCAGGAGATGATCCTCGGCATCGGCGGCGTGCGGGCGCTGCGCACGCTCGGGGTGCAGCCCTCCGTGTGGCACCTCAACGAGGGCCACGCGGCGTTCCTGATCGTCGAGCTGCTGCGCGAGCACCTCGGGCACGGGCTGCCGTTCAACGCCGCGCTCGAAGCGGTGGCGGCGGAATGCGTGTTCACCACCCACACGCCGGTCGCCGCCGGTCACGATGTCTTTAGTCCCGAGCTCATCGGTCAGCACTTCGAGGGCTTCATCCGCGAGCTCGGCGTGCCGGTCGAGCGCTTTCTCGATCTGGCCCGCGCGCCGTCCGCGCCGGGCCTGTTCAACATGACGCGCCTGGCGCTCAACGGCACCCGCCACGTCAACGGCGTGAGCCGCGTCCACGGCGAGTTGTCGTCCCGACTGTGCGCGGATCAGTGGCCGGAGCTGCGCCCCGAGGACAATCCGGTGGGCTTCGTCACCAACGGCGTGCACGTGCCGACCTTCCTGCACCAGCGCTGGATCCAGTTCCTGGATCGCGAGCTCGGAAAGGAGTGGCGCGAGCGGCTGAGCGATCAGGAATACTGGCGGGCGCTCGAGCGGGTGCCCGATGAGCGCTACTGGGCGACCGCCCAGGACGTCAAGTCGCGCATGCTGGCGAACGTGCGTGAGCGGCTGCAGCGCGAGTACGAGCGCAAGGGGCTGAGCCCCGCTCAGCTGCGGCACGTCACGCGGTTTCTCGATCCGCAGCGCCCCGACGTGCTCACGCTCGGCTTTGCGCGGCGCTTCGCCACCTACAAGCGCGCCACGCTGGTGCTGCGCGATCGGGCGCGCCTCGCACAGCTGATCAGCAACCCCGAGCGCCCGGCGGTGCTGCTGTTCGCCGGCAAGGCGCACCCGGCGGACGAGCCTGGCAAGCAGGTGCTGCGCGAGCTGCGCCAGCTCATGATGAGCCAGGAGTTCATGGGCCGGGTCATCTTCCTCGAGGATTACGATCTGCAGCTGGCGCGCAGCCT
The DNA here is from genome assembly GCA_035625615.1 of Steroidobacteraceae bacterium. Classification (GTDB taxonomy): domain Bacteria; phylum Pseudomonadota; class Gammaproteobacteria; order Steroidobacterales; family Steroidobacteraceae; genus 13-2-20CM-66-19. Next base: position 14,747 of record DASPPI010000182.1, read on the forward strand.
GGTATCGGGCGTCGACGTCTGGCTCAACAACCCGATCGCGCCGCTCGAGGCGAGCGGCACCTCGGGCATCAAGGCGGCCATCAACGGCCGGCTCAATCTGAGTATTCTCGATGGCTGGTGGGCGGAGGGCTGGACGCAGGACAACGGCTGGGGCATCCCGCCGGCCAGTTTTCAGGACCCGGAACGCCGCGATGCGCTCGAGGCCGAGCTGATCCTCGGCGTGCTGGCCGAGGAGGTGCTGCCGCTGTACTACGCCCGCGACGAAGCCGGCTGCCCGCACGGCTGGGTGAAGCGCAGCAAGTGCGCCATGATGACGGTGATCCCGCGCTTCAACATGCGCCGCGTGCTGGTCGATTACACCCAGGGCCTGTACGTGCCGGCGGCCGCCCAGTACCGGCGACTGTGCGCGGACGGCTTCAGCGGCGCGCGCACGCTCGCTGACTGGAAGCAGCACGTGCGGGCGGCCTGGCCCAAGGTAAGCCTCAAGCCTCTCAGCGACGGCGCGCGCGACCTGCCGCGCGGCGAGCGGCTGCGGCTGCGCGTGGCGGCCGGACTGAATGGCCTGTCCCCCGCGGACACGCGCGTCGAGTTCGTTGCGCAGCGGCTGCTGCCGGAAGCCGACCGCTCGCCCCCGAGCCTGTCCTCCTACGGGCGGGCACCGCGCGACGGTGTGTGGCATGCCGTGTTCACGGCGACCGACGAGCATGACGCCGACGGCGCGACGATCTTCGCGCTCGACGTCGAGCCGCCCGAGTGCGGCCAGTTCCGCACCGAGGTGCGCATCTATCCCTGGCACGAGCTGCTGTCGCACTCCCACGAGCTCGGGCTCATGAAGTGGCTGTGACGGCCGGCCGCGGGCGGGTTGCACCGAACCCAGCCCTTGAGTTGTAGTACGGCTCATGACCCAGCAGCCCGCCCGCACCTCTTCGGGACGTTACGTGAGCCGCCTGACCGGCGGCACGCTGGCGGTCATCATGGCGGGCGGACGCGGTGAGCGGCTCGGTGATCTCACCGCACACCGCTGCAAGCCGGCGACCCCCTTCGGCGGCAAGTTCCGCATCATCGACTTCGTGCTGTCGAACTGCGTCAACTCGGGCATCCGCCAGATCTCCATTCTCACGCAGTACAAGGCGCAGTCGCTCATCCAGCACGTGCAGCACGGCTGGAGCTACCTCCGGGGCGAGTTCGGCGAGTTCGTCGAGGTGGTCCCCGCCCAGCAGCAGCTCGGCGCGATGTGGTACCGCGGCACGGCGGATGCCGTGCACCAGAACATCGAGCTGATGCTCACGCACCGGCCCAAACACGTGCTGGTGCTCGCCGGGGATCACATCTACAAGATGGACTACGGCCCGATGATCGCTTACCACGTGGAGAAAGGCGCCGACATCACGGTGGGAGTCGTGGAGGTCCCGGCGGGCGAGTCGCGGCATTACGGCGTGCTCACGGCCACCGAGTGGAACCGCGTGACCCGGTTCTCCGAGAAGCCGGCCGTGCCGGACACGCTGCCGGGCCGTCCCGACGCCATCCTCGCCTCGATGGGCATCTACGTGTTCAATCCACGGCTGCTGCAGGCCATGCTGGCCGACGATGCCGCCAGCGAGGCCTCCGGCCACGATTTCGGCAAGAACATCCTGCCCGGGGCGATCGGGGCCGATCGCCAGGTGTTCGCCTACCCGTTCCAGGACGTGAAGACGCGCGCGCAGAGCTACTGGCGCGACGTCGGCACCATCGACGCCTACTACGACGCCAACCTCGAGCTGGTGCACGTGCGCCCGGAGCTGAACATCTACGACGAAGACTGGCCCATCTGGACCTACCAGCCGCAGCACCCGCCGGCGAAGTTCATCCTCGACGAGGAGGGCCGGCGCGGCGCGGCGATCAACTCCATGGTCTCCGGCGGCTGCATCATCTCCGGCGCGGTGGTGCGCGAGTCGCTGCTGTTCTCGGACGTGCGCGTCGAGGAGCGCACCACCATTCACCGCTCGGTGATCCTGCCGCATGCGCACGTGGGGCGCGGCTGCGTGATCAGCGGCGCCATCCTCGATGAGGATTGCGAGGTCCCGGACGGCATGCAGATCGGCGTCGATCGCGCGGTCGACGCGCAACGCTTCCATGTGACCAAGAAGGGCGTGGTGCTGGCCACCGCCGACATGCTGCGCAGCCCGCGGGCGCGCGCGCCGTGAGGGCAGCGCAGCGCCTGCCGGTGATCCTGCTGTGGCACATGCACCAGCCGCAGTACCGCGACGCGCTCACCGGTCAATACGCGCTGCCGTGGACCTACCTGCACGCCATCAAGGACTACACCGACATGGCGGCGCACCTGGAGGGCAACCGCGGTGCGCGTGCGATCGTGAATTTCACCCCGCTGCTCATCGAGCAGCTCGATGAGCTCGACCGCCGCATCGCGGCGCACCTCAGCAACGACGAGGCGCTGCCGGATCCGGTGCTGGCGCTGCTGGGACCTGCGCCGCTGCCGGCCGAGCCGCCCGCGCGGCTCGAGCTGCTGCGCGCCTGCCTCAAGGCGCAGCGCCAGCAGATGATCGAGCGCTTCGGCCCGTACCTCGAGCTGGCGACCATCGCCGAGACGCTGGCGACGCCCGAGCGCGTCACCTACGCCTCCGACCAGTTCATCCACGACCTGGCCGTGTGGTACCACCTCGCCTGGCTCGGCGAGACGGTGCGCCGCACCGATCCGCTGGTCGCGCGCCTCACCGGGCGCGGCCGCGGCTTCAGCGCCGCCCATCGCCGCGAGCTGCTGACGCTGATCGGGCAGCTGGTCGGCCAGGTGGTGCCGCGTTACCGCCAGCTGGCCGAGCGCGGGCAGTGCGAGCTGTCCGTGACGCCCTACGGGCATCCGATCATTCCGCTGCTGCTCGACTTCCGCGCGGCGCGCGATGCCGTGCCGGCGATGACGCTGCCGGATCACCCTGCCTACCCCGGCGGCGCGGTGCGCGCCAGCTGGCACGTCGAGGAGGCGATCCGGGTGTTCACGCGCGCTTTCGGCGCGCGTCCGGCCGGCTGCTGGCCCGCGGAGGGCGCGCTCAGCGCCGCCACACTGCAGCTGCTCGCGGGCCATGAGTTCCGCTGGGCCGCCAGCAGCGCCGGCGTGCTGCGTGCGAGTCTCTCGCTCACCGACCCGGATGCGCCGCGCGACCCGCTGGCCTACAACCGTCCCTATCGCCTCGGCGGCACCCGGATGGACTGCTTTTTCCGCGACGATGCGCTCTCCGATCTCATCGGCTTCACTTACGCCACCTGGCACGGCGATGACGCCGCGGCCAACCTGGTGAACGAGCTCTCGCAGCTCGCCCGCCAGTACCAGTCGGCCGGCAACCACGCGGTGCTCATCGCACTCGACGGCGAGAACGCCTGGGAGCATTACCCCTTCAACGGGTATTACTTCCTGCGCGCTCTGTACACGCAGCTCTCGGACCACCCGCTGCTCGAGCTGACGACGCTGTCGGACTGCCTGGCGCGCGGCATGCAGCCCGCGCCGCTGCCGCGCGTGTGCGCCGGCAGCTGGGTGCACGGGACGCTCGCGACCTGGATAGGGGACCCGGCGAAGAACCGCGCCTGGGATCTGCTGTGCGACGCCAAGGCGGCCTACGACCGCGCGCTGCCTGCCATGACCGATCCGGCGCAGCGTGCCGCCGCCGGACGGCAGCTCGCGCTGTGCGAGAGCTCCGACTGGTTCTGGTGGCTGGGCGACTACAACCCTGCCGACGCTGTGAGTCAGTTCGACCGCCTCTATCGCCGCCAGCTGCTGACGCTCTACCGGCGGCTGAATCTAGCGCCCGCCGGAGAGCTGGCGCTGCCGATTGTCACCGGGCACGGGACACCCGAGCACGGCGGAGTCATGCGCCGCGCCAACGCCTGACCCCGGCGCGCACCGCTGCACCCGCCCGCGATGGCCAGCCCCGGATTGCCTGTTCTCGATCGCCGCCGCGCGGGAGTGCTGCTGCCGCTGTCGGCGCTGCCGGCCGCCCTGGGCTCCGGCGGCCGCGGCTTCATCGACTGGCTGGCCGCCGCGGGATTTTCCGTGTGGCAGATCCTCCCCGTGGGGCCGGTGGGCGCCGACGGCTCCCCGTACTGGGTGCGCTCGGACTGCGCGGGCAGTCCCGCGTTGCTCGACCCAGGCGAGCTGCCCGACAGCCACGCCCCGATCGCCCCGGAATTTCTCGCCGCCACGGCGAGCTGGCTGCCCGACTATGCGCTGTTCGAGGCGCTCACGGCTGCGCACGGCGCTGTGCCGTTCTGGCGCTGGGCGGCGCCGCTGCGCGATCGCGACCCGGGCGCGCTCGCACAGGCGCGCAGTCAGCTGGCGGCGCAGGTGAGCCGCATCGAGCGCGATCAGTACGCCTTCGCCGTGCAATGGCAGCGGCTGCGTGACCATGCCGGCACGCGCGGCGTGCGTCTGTTCGGCGATCTGCCCTTCTACGTCGCGCCGTCCTCGGCCGAGACTTGGGCCCACCGCGAGCTGTTCCAGCTCACCGCGACCGGGGAACCGGCTGCAGTCGGCGGCGTGCCGCCGGACTATTTCTCCGCGCTCGGACAGCTCTGGGGCAACCCGGTGTACGACTGGCAGGCGCTCGAGCGCACGGAGTTCGCGTGGTGGGTCGCTCGCGTACGCGCGCAGCTCGCGCGCCTCGACCTGCTGCGCATCGATCACTTCCGCGCATTGTGCGCCTACTGGGCCGTGCCCGCGGGAGCTGCGGATGCGCGCGGCGGCGACTGGCGCCGGACTCCCGGCGAGCAGCTGCTCGGGCGGCTGCGTCAGGCGCTCGGCGACCTGCCCCTGGCCGCCGAGGATCTCGGCGTCATCACCGAGGATGTGCTGGCGCTCAGGGACGCCTTCGGGCTTCCCGGCATGCGGGTGCTGCAGTTTGGGTTTGACGGTGCGGCGGGCAACCTGCACGTGCCGTACCGCCACGAGCGCAATTGCATCGTCTACACCGGCACGCACGACAACAACACCACCCTCGGCTGGTACGCCGACCTCGACGGCGATACCCGCCGGCGCGTGGACTTCTACCTTGGAATCACACCGGCAGCCATGCCCGAGGCACTGATACGCGCCGCGCTCGGCTCCGTGGCGCAGCTGGCGGTCATACCGGCGCAGGACGTTCTCGGCCTCGGCTCCGAGGCACGACTCAACACACCAGCTACCACCAGCGGCAACTGGCAGTGGCGGTTGCCGGCGGGCGCGCTGACTGCGGAGCTCGCGCGCCGGTATGCGCACTTGAACGGCAGCTTCGGCCGTGCGTGAGTGGCGCAACGTCCTGATGTCGGTTAGCGGGGTGCTGCTCGCCTGCTGCGCACTGGCGCCGAAGTTCGAGGCGCCGAAGCTCTCGGTGGTGGACGTG
>DASPPI010000183.1:0-10579 GCA_035625615.1 Steroidobacteraceae bacterium
TGCTCGATTTTCACACCGAGCGAGGCGGCACCCTGGCCGACGACGCCGCGGTAGAACGCCAGCTCCTGCGACTGGCGTGCCACCTGCGCCTGCAGGTCGCCCATGGCCCGCGCCACTTCCGCCTGCTCGCGTGCCCGGCCCGTGCGGATGGTGTCGAGCTCGGCGAGTCGGGTGCGCAGCTCGCGATTGTTCTTCTCCAGGTGCTCGATCCTGACTTCGAGCTCGGTGCGCTGCTGTGCCGCCGCCTGGCGGTCGTAGCCGGCGTCGTAGCGCCCGAGCTCGTACGCCACGTACAGCGCAAAGAGGCCGATGAGCACGGTCGCCACCAGCAGCGCGCTGCGCAGCGCCGGCTGGTGCCGGCGCACTACCAGGGGTGCGGCACCAACCCGATTCAGTATGGAAGCGATTGCGCCCAACGCCGGTATCAGTCCCCACGCGCCGGCGCCGCACGGCCGCCGCGCGCGGTGACCTCGTTCCACCACTGCGGCAGGGGGGGATGCGCGCCCCGCGGAAACGCGAGGGCCGCGAGCTCCGTGAGCGCCCGGGCATAGACCGGGCGCTTGAAGTAGATGACCTCTCTCACCGGATCCCAGTACGGCGCCCAGCGCCAGCTGTCGAACTCCGGCTCCGCGGTGCGTTCGAGGTCGAAGGTGACCTCCACGCTCTTCAGGCGCAGCAGGAACCAGCGCTGCTTCTGACCGATGCACACCGGATGCTGGTGGCGGCGCACGTAGCGCGTCGGCAGCCGGTAGCGCAACCAGCGCTCGGTCTGCCCCATGAGATCGACACCGGCCTTGTCCACGCCGATCTCCTCCTCGAGCTCGCGGTAGAGCGCCTGCTCGAGCGACTCGCCCGAGCGCACGCCGCCCTGCGGGAATTGCCAGCCGCGCCCGCCGCTGCGCCGGCCGAGGAACACCTCCTCGCGGTGGATCAGCACGATCCCCACGTTGGCGCGAAAGCCATCCGCGTCGATGACGTCGCTCATACGGGGCGCGAGTCTGCCACAAGGCGCGCCCGCCGTGCGGCCGGCGCGCACACTTTCCGGAGATGGCGTTTTCCAACAAATTCGATGACGCTTACGCCTCTTGTCACACGGGCGGTGGGCAGCAGGGGTCATGCGGGGGGCTAAGGTTGCGCCGGGCGCATCGCTGCGGGAGCGGGTATTGCTGCGTGGCCTTGCGATCCTCGTGCTGCTGGCGGCCGCGGTGCTGCTCGCCGCATTGCTTATCGGCAGCTCCGGCATCGGCCTCGACCGGGCGCTCGCGGCGCTTGCCGGCGGCGGCGATGAGGCCACCCGCAGCGTGCTGTTCGCGGTGCGCCTGCCGCGGGTGCTGGCAGGCTTCGGGGTCGGGAGCCTGCTGGCACTCTCCGGGGTGCTGCTGCAGGCCCTGTTCCGCAACTCCCTCGCCGACCCGTACGTGCTCGGGGTGTCCGGCGGCGCGGCGGTCGGCGCGCTGCTCGCCATGATGGCGGGTGCCGCCGCCGTCATGGTGCAGTCGGCTGCGGTGGCCGGCGCGCTCGGCGCCGTGGGGCTGGTGTATCTGCTGGCCCGCGGCGGGGGCACCCCAAGGCTGCTGCTCACCGGAGTGGTGCTGGCCAGCGCCTGCGGCGCACTGGTGAGCGTGCTGCTGGCGCTGGCCGACTCCTCGCGGGTACGCGGCATGGTGTTCTGGCTGGCCGGCGACCTCGAATGGGCGGTCAATCCCTGGCTGAGTGCCGGGGCGGCCGTGCTCGCGGTGGCGGTGGCGATCATGGTTGCCCGGCCGCTGAATGTGCTGGCCGCAGGCGAGCTGCGCGCCCGGAGCGTCGGGCTCGCGCTCGAGGCGTGGCGCACGGCGCTGTTCGTGGCCTGCGCCACGCTAACCGCGCTGGCCGTAGTGAGCGCCGGCACGGTCGGCTTCGTCGGCCTGGTCACCCCACATGCCGTGCGCCTGATCTTCCGTACCAGCGATCACCGCATCGTCGCGCCCGCCGCTGCGCTCGCCGGCGGCACGCTGCTCGCCGGGGCCGACCTCGTCGCGCGCACCATTGCCAGCCCGCGCCAGCTGCCGGTCGGCGCGATCATGGCGCTGGTCGGCGCCCCGCTGTTCGTCACGCTGCTGCGCGGCCGCGGACGGTAGCCAAGCGCACCGCGCAGCTACGCGACCACGTTCGGCGAGGTCGCGATCCGGTTGCGGCCCGCGCTCTTCGCCCGATACAGCGCGGCGTCCGCTTCCGCGATCAGCCGCTCGGCCAGCACCTTGTAGTCGCGGCTGCCCGGACCGGGGCTGGCGGCAGCGACCCCGACCGACAGCGTGATCGTCTCCGTGACCCCCTTGCCGATCGTGACCGGCAGGTGGCGCGCGGCGTGCAGCACGCGCCGCGCCACCTTTTCCCCGTCGCCTATGGATGCCGGCGACAGCACCATCGCGAACTCATCGCCGCCGAAGCGCGCCCCGGTGTCGCTCAGGCGCATCTCGGTGTCGATGCGGTGGGCGACCTCACGCAGCACCGCATCGCCGGCCAGATGCCCGTACTGATCGTTGATGCGCTTGAAGTGATCGACGTCGATCATCAGGCACACGATCGACTTGCGGACCCGCTGCGCGCGGGACAGCTCCTCGCGCAGCCGGGCATGCAGGTAACGGCGGTTGTGGAACCCGGTGAGGAAGTCGGTCAGGCCACTGCGCAGCAGCCGGGCTCGGTTCACGGCGTTCTCGACGCAGATCGCGGCGACCAGTCCCAGGTGCGCGAGGAAGTCGCTCGCCAGCTCGTTGGTGAAGCGAAACGGGTCGCTGCTCGAGAACACCAGCACGCCGTCGAGCTGCTCGTGTCGGCGCAGCGGAATCAGCGCGAGGCTCCCCGGCGGCGCGATGCCCGGCACCAGCAGCTCGTGATCGGCCTTGCGGTAGGGGCCGAGCCAGGGCCGCTCGAGGTTGGCGAGCTGCGGGGCGACCGTCACCAGCGCATCGACGAAGCATACCCCGGGAGGCTCGGTCACCACGGTGGCGTCGCCGGAGAGCAAGTGCCGGATCTCATGCTGCGGGTCGTGCAGGATGAGGGCCACCTCATCGAGCTGGTACGAGCTGCGCAGCCCCTCGATGAGCCGCTCGAACAGCGCCATGAGCGAGCCGGCACGCAGGAGCTCGAGCTCGCGCTCCTGCGTCTTGCGCAGCAGCGAGTCGTTGCGGCCGACCTCCTCGGTGAGCGCAGCGAGGCGCGCTCGCAACAGGCGGTTTTCCTGCTCCAGGGCGCTCGGGTGGCCGGCCGGCGGGCCATCCGCCAGCGGCTCGGTCCGGGATCGGCGCATTGGGCGAGAATCCTCCTGGTCTCTCAAGCGCGGCGCTCCGCCACGCTGCGTCGGTCCTCCAGATAATCGCGCCCGCGGCGCATCAAAGCAACGAAAGCGTCGTGATTCTGCGAGAGCACCGAGATGCGCACGCGTTCCACCGCCTGGGCGAGCGCCTCGAGCGACTCGGCGCCGTAGTCATTGAGGCTCTGTATTTCATAATAAAGCTCGGGGCTGTCCTGGGCGACGCGGCTGGCGACCTCCAGCTGCGCATCGAAAGTGGTGCTCGACATGCGCGCCAGCTTCGGCGCCGCCTCGCCGCTCTCGGCGAGCACGGTGAAGAAGGCAATGTTGAGCGCGTGTGACAGGCCGAGCACGTAGGCGATGAGGCGGTCGTGCTCGTCGAGGCTCATCACCACCTGCTCGGCCATGGTGTGCGCGAACAGCTCGCGCGCGCCCGCGAGCGCAGCGTCGTGGCCCAGGTCCACGAACACCACGTGCCGCCCCGACAGCAGCTCGGTGTCGGGACCGAACATCGGGTGCACCGAGGTCACCCGGCAGCCGTGGGACTTGAGCGCCATCAGGCCGGCGCGCAGCGGCGATTTGAGCGAGCCCACATCGAAAATCACCCCGGGCGGGCGGCGCAGCGCCAGATCCCGCAGGATCTGGTCGGTGATGCCGAGCGGTGTCGCCAGCACGATGAAGTCCTGCCTGAGATCGGTCTGGCGCCAGTCCGCGACGTGGGTCACACCTTGCGGCGGCTGTGCGGGGTCCGCCACCTCCACGCCGAAGCCCTGCGAGGCGAGGAAGCTGGTGAACCAACCGCCCATCTTGCCGGCGCCGCCGATGACCAGCGCGCGCCGCCCGCTGCCGGCGCCGTGCGCCGCGACGCTCGCCTGCTCCTGGGTGGCGAGCGATGAGCGGATCAGCAGGCGCAGCAGCTGCTCCGCGAGCGCCGGCGCCACGCCGCGCTCTGCGGCGACGCCGCGCACGTCCATGATCACCTCGCGCTCGCGCTCGTAGTCGCGCGTCGGGCGCCCGGTGGCGCGCTTGACGCGCGCGACCTCCTCGCTCAGGGTCTTGCGCTCGGCGACCAGCGCGATCAGCTGGCGGTCGAGCTCGGTCAGCCGCTGGCGCAGGTCCTCCAGCGTCACGGTAGCGCGCGTCATGGCAAAGCGTGCCTCCTCGGGGAACGGGTCCTTTCTATCGGGGGTCGGCCGGGCGTGCAAGGGCCTGCCAGACGTGGATGCCGAAGCGCCGTCCGGCAGGCTCCTGCGCCACCGTCGGCACGCGCAGCTCGCCGCTCCCGGCGTCCCAGAGAACGGGACGGCCGCTCGCGGGATGCGTCGCCACTTCCGGGTGCTGCCGGAGGAATGCCGGGATGGCGTCCGCGGCGATGCGTTGCCGGCGGATCTCGTAGCCCGCCCTCACCAGGCGCTGAAGCGCAGCGGCATCCCAGGCGCGGGGCGGGTAACTGTCGTACATGGGGGTGGCCACTGCGACCAGGATCTTGCCGATCGGGTTGTAGCTGAAGGGCAGCGTCCACACGCTCTCATTCTCGGGCAACCATCCACCCGCCGCGCGTGTGACGTAGAACTTCGCCGGGTCGGCGGCCGCGAGCATCTGCCGCGCCGTCTGCCGGGCCAGCAGGTTCTCGGTGGCGTTGAGCTTGAGAAAATGCCCGGTCACACGGTTCTCGGCGGCGCTCAGCCAGCCGCGCAGCGCGCCGTGCGCTTGACGCTCCCGGCTCCAGCTCGTCGCGGCAAGATCGGAGCGGCGTAGGAAGGAGCAGATGATGCGGAATTCCGCGGGGTACGCCGTGCCGAGATCCCATTCGCTGAGATCGAACAGCGGCACGAGGGCGTCGGCGGTCTCGCCCGGCGGCAGCGCGAACCGCCCGTCGGCGATCAGATCGGCGAGCAGCAGGTAATCGGACTCGAGGTTCGCGACCGCAAGCATCTTCCACAGCAGCTCGCCGTCCGCCGTCAGCACCACGCGCCACAGCTGCACATCGCTCGCGAGGTCGGCGAGCGCCAGCTCCCGCTCGTGCACGAAGGCCGAACGCAGGTGCAGCGCAATCGCGGCGAGAAACAGCTTGCGCACCTGGCTCGGCGGCGCGGCAAACGGCGCCTGGTCGCTCGGGCGCGCGGTCTCGCGGTAGGCGCGCAGGGCGATCAGCGTCAGGTAGCGCTGGTAGAGCTCGCTGTTGTCCGCCAGCAGCTGCTCGATCTGCGGCTGGTGGCGCGGCGCCGCGCTCCAGATCGATCCGTTGAGCGGCTCGAGGAAACTGACATCGCCTTTGAACTCGAGGCGGCGCGGATCGCGTGCCTGCAGGGCGCCGAGCTTCTCCGGTGACGGATCGCGCAGCACCGCCTCGACGCTCTGGTTGTAGTGCTCGATCCGCGCCTGTCCCGCGGCGGTGACCGACTCGCCGGCCGGCGCGTCAAAGCCCTGGAGCGCCACGTAGATGTTGTCCGCGGGTGCGTAAGTGTTCGGCGGAGTCTGCAGCAGGGCGAGCGCCTGGGGCGTGAGCGGCTCATCGCGCCGGTTGACGACGAATGCCACGGCAAACACCAGCAGCGCGAGCAGCAGGAGGCTGCCTGCCGCGATGCCGACCCACCTGAGAATGCGCCCGATTGTCGGCCAGAGCTGGGTCAAGGAGAAACTCCGCTCAAGCGCGCCGGCCGGCGCGTGGCCGCTCGTGGCCGGATGCCATTCTATCGGGCCCACGACACTGGCAGTAAAAAGGCTCTAACATGGCGCATGGCCGACCACAGCGAGCTGCTCCCCGATCCGCTCCCCCCCGAGCCGCTGGCGATCGTGAGCGAGTGGCTCGCGCAGGCCTGCGCGGCCGACCGGCAGCCGAACCCGAATTCCATGGTGCTCGCCACCAGCACGCTCGCCGGGCAGCCGAGCGCGCGCGTCGTGCTGTGCAAGCACATCGAGCCTCGACCAGGCTTCCTGGTGTTCTACACCAACTACCTGTCCAGCAAGGGGCGGCAGCTCGAGCGCAATCCGCGCGCTGCGGCGGTCATGCACTGGGACGCGCTGCACCGCCAGGTGCGCGTCGAGGGGCGGGTGACGCGCGCACCGGCATCCGACAGCGACAGCTACTTCGCTGCGCGCCCCTGGCAGAGCCGCGTCGGCGCTTGGGCGAGCGCGCAGAGCGAGCCGATCGCCTCGCGCGTGCTGCTGCTCGAGGGGGTCAGCCGCGCCGCGCGGCGCTTCGGGGCACCGGCACCCGGCTCCCCCGAAGCGCATGACTCGCTCGAGATCACCATACCGCGCCCGCCGCACTGGGGCGGCTACCGTCTGTGGGCGGAGTCGGTGGAGCTGTGGGTGGCCGGTGCGGCGCGCATCCACGATCGCGCCCTGTGGACGCGCCGCCTGACGGCAGCCCCCGCGGACTCGTTCGAGCCTGGCGCGTGGGTTGCGACGCGGCTGCAGCCTTGAGCCGCGGTCTCGCCGCCACGGGAGTGTGCGTGGCGGCGGGGGCGCGCGAGCTGGTGCGCGAGCTGTCGATGCAGTTCGCGCCCGGCGAGCTGGTGGCGATCCTCGGTCGCAACGGCTCGGGCAAGACGCTCACCCTCCACACGCTCGCGGGCTTGCGCCCGCCCGGCGCCGGCCTGGTCGCACTCGATGGAACGGCGCTGCCGCAGCTTCGCCGCCGCGCGCTAGCGCTCAGGATGGGCCTCTTGCCCCAGGATCTGGAGGACGCCTTCGTCACCACCGTGATCGAGACGGTGCTGATCGGCCGCCACCCGCACCTGGCTTTCTGGCAGTGGGAGACGGCCGAGGACGAGCGCCTGGCGCGCGCGGCGCTCGCGGCGGTGGACCTGACCGATTTCGCGGCACGGCGCACCGACACCCTGTCGGGCGGCGAGCAGCGCCGCGTCGCCGTTGCGGCATTGCTCGCCCAGCAGCCGGCGATCTTCCTGCTCGATGAGCCGACCAATCACCTCGACCCGCATCACCAGCTCGCCGTGCTCGGCCTGTTCCGCGAGCTTGCCGATGCGGGCCGGACCGTCATCACGACGCTGCACGACCCGACGCTCGCCGCGCGCTTCGCCGATCGCGTGCTGCTGCTCTACGGCGACGGGCGCTGGTCACTCGGCCCGCTGGCCACGACGCTGACTGCGGCGAGCTTGAGCGAGCTCTACCTGGCGCCCATGATCGAGCTCGGGGGTGAGGGACGGCGGGTGTTCGTCAGCGCCTGAGCGCCGCCAGCAGCGGCGCGTGCAGGCGCCCGTTCGTGGCGAGCACGCTGGTCGTGCCGAGGCCGACCGGCTCGCCGTCGAGATCGGTGAAGGTGCCGCCCGCCTCGCGCACCAGCACGGTGAGCGCGGCGATGTCGAGGATGTTGATGTCGGACTCTATGACCGCGTCCAGCGACCCGCTCGCCAGCAGGTGATAGTGCACGAAGTCGCCATAACCGCGGACGCGATCGATGCGCTGAATGAGCTCCCCGAAGCGGCTCCAGGTCGGTGAGCGCGCCACGCTCTTCAGGTTCCCGGTGGACACGAACGCATCCTTGAGCTGCGCGACCTCGCTGACGCGGATCGCGCGCTCGTTGAGGAAAGCGCCGCCGCCGCGCTCCGCCCAGGCGAGCTCGTCGTAGGCGGGCGCATTCGATACCCCGAGCACCAGCTCGCCGGCGCGCAGCAGCGCAATCTGCGTGGAGAAGAACGGTGCCTGGCGCATGAAGGACTTGGTGCCGTCGATGGGATCGACCAGCCAGATGCTCTCCGCTCCCATGGCATGCTGCCCGGTCTCCTCGCCGTAGAAGCCGTAGCCGGGGAAGCGCTCGCTCAGGATCGAGCCGATGACCTGCTCGGCGCGCTCGTCCGCCTCGGTCACCGGGGAGGCATCCGCCTTGATGCGCACGCCGGGGCTCCTCCCGTAGAAGGAGCGGATGACCTGCGCCGCCGCCCGCGCTGCATCGAGCGCGGCGGTGAGTTCTTTCGATGGCATACTCATCTAGCATACGACGGGGGCACACGTCATGGGCAACCGCCTGAGCAAGATCTACACGCGCACCGGCGATGACGGCACCACTGGACTCGGCGACGGCAGCCGCGCGCCGAAGGACAGCGCGCGCGTGGAGGCCTACGGCACGGTGGACGAGCTCAACAGCTCGATCGGCGTGCTGCTCGCCATCCCCGAGCTTCCCGAGGCCGTGGCGCAGTGCCTGACCGAGGTGCAGCACGAGCTGTTCGACCTCGGCGGGGAGCTGTGCATTCCGGGGCATCGCCTCATCACCGCCGAGCAGGTCACGCGGCTCGAAAAAACACTCGATGACTTCAACGACCCGCTGCCCCCGCTCAGGGAGTTCATTCTTCCCGGCGGCGGCCCGGCGGCCGCCGCCTGCCACCTTGCCCGCAGCGTCGCGCGGCGCGCCGAGCGACGCGTGTGGACGCTGGCGAAGGCGGCCAGCGTGAGCCCCGAGGTCACCAAGTACCTCAATCGCCTGTCGGATCTGCTGTTCGTGGTGGCGCGGGTGCTGGCACGCCACGAGCGCGGCGTCGAGGTGCTCTGGCGCCACGACCGCGGCAAGGCGAAGTAGTCGAAGTCCCCGGCGGCCGCCGTCGTCTCACCGTCCGCGGATACGCACCGTCGTCGCCTCACGCAACCGATCACACCGCCCCGCAACCCGCTCCTGTTCGTCGCCGGGCGAGCAGTGTCCGCAAGCGCGCCCAGTCGAACGTCGGTCCGGGATCGGTCTTGCGGCCGCGCGCGATATCGCTGTGTCCGGCGATGGCCTGCGTGCTGAGCGTTGGATAGACCGCGAGCAGCGCCGCGGTGAGCGCCGCCAGCGCCTGGTACTGCGCATCCGTATAGGGCGTTACGTCCGTGCCTTCGAGCTCGACCCCGATCGAGAAGTCGTTGCAGGATTCGCGGCCTTGCCACGTGGACTTACCGGCGTGCCAGGCGCGCTGCCCGAAGGGTACGTACTGCACCAGCTCGCCGTCGCGACGGATCAGCACGTGCGCCGAGACACGCAGCGACGCCCGCTCGCGGAACGACGGATGCGCATCTGCCGGCAGCGTCCCGGTGAACAGCCGATCGATCCACGGCCCGCCGAACTCTCCGGGCGGCAGGCTGATGCCGTGCACGACCAGCAGCTCCGGCAGCGCGCCGGCCGGACGCTCGTCGAAGTGCGGCGACAGCACCTGCTGCACGCCGGCGAGCAGGCCCGTGGCGGGATCGATGCGCGGTCCGATAGTCACCTATCTATTCTAATTGCCGCCGCGTGCCCGATGACAATCGTGCCCCGCGGTTGATTGAGCGGCGTGTCACAATCCCGGCCATGACCTCCGCCAACACCAGCTACATCACGCGCGATCTCGCCCACGTCTGGCATCCCTGCACGCAGATGAAGGATCACGAGCGCGAGCTGCCGCTGATCCCCATACGGCGCGGCGAAGGCGCGTGGCTCGAGGACTTCGACGGCCGGCGCTACCTCGATGCCGTGAGCTCCTGGTGGGTGAATCTCTTTGGCCACGCCAACCCGCGCATCAACGCCGCAATTCGCACGCAGCTCGAGCGCCTCGAGCAGGTGATCCTCGCCGGCTTCACGCACGAGCCGGTGATCGCGCTCTCGGAAGCCCTCGCCGCGCTCGCCCCGCCGGGGCTGACGCGCTGCTTCTACGCCGACAACGGCTCCTGCGCCGTCGAAGTGGCGGTAAAGATGAGCTTCCACTACTGGCGCAATCAGGGGGCGAGCGCGAAGCGCCGCTTCATCACGCTCTCCAACAGCTACCACGGCGAGACTCTCGGAGCGCTCGCCGTCGGCAACGTCGATCTCTACAAGGAGATCTACCGCCCGCTGCTCATGGACGTCATCACCGTGCCCGCCCCTGACTGCTTCGAGCGCGCCCCCGGGGAGAGCTGGGCTGAGCACTCGCGGCGCCGGTTCGCGGACATGGAGCGCGCGCTCGAGCGCCACGCCGACGAGACCTGCGCCGTGATCGTCGAGCCGCTGGTGCAATGCGCCGCCGGCATGCGCATGTACGACCCGGTGTACCTCACGCTGCTGCGCGCGGCGTGCGACCGCCACCGCGTGCATCTGATCGCCGACGAGATCGCGGTGGGATTCGGGCGCACCGGCACTCTGTTCGCCTGCGAGCAGGCCGGCATCCGCCCGGATTTCATGTGCCTGTCGAAGGGACTGACGGCCGGCTATCTGCCGCTGTCGGTCGTCATGACGACCGACGAGGTCTATGCGGCGTTCTACGACGAGTACGTCAGGCTCAACGCCTTCCTGCACTCACACAGCTTCACCGGCAACCCGCTCGCCTGCACCGCGGCGCT
>DASPPI010000184.1:0-10491 GCA_035625615.1 Steroidobacteraceae bacterium
AGGCCGGCTCGAAGGTGAGGCCGCAGTGCTCCAGCAGGCGGCGGATGTTCGCCTCCGGATCGCGCACCACGTCCTCGTACTGGACGTGCAGGACCTTGCCCGGCAGCACCGCGTCCCAGTGATCCATCAGAGACAGGTAGCAGCGGTAATAGCGGGCGAGATCCGAAAGGCTGTAGCTGAAGGTCTGCCCCTCGGCAAAGTGCTGCTTGAAGGTGCTGAAGCACGCGTCCATCGGGTGGCGGCGCGCGTCAATGATGGTGGCGTTGGGGAGGATGGCGTGGATCAGTCCGATGTGACTGAAGTTATTGGGCAGCTTGTCGGTGAAGTGCTCGCGGCCGGTGCGCAGTGGCGCCGTCTCCTCGAGGTAACGGCGGCCGAGCGCACTGAGCTGCGCCGGTGAGGCCTGCCCGACGGCGTCCGGGTAGCCATTGCGCGCCGCGTCCATGTCTTCGAACTGTCCCACCATGATGATGATATTCGGCAGCTCCATGGTGCCTTCCACCTGCGGGTGGCTGGCGAGGATCTGCTCGAGCAACGTCGAGCCCGAGCGCGGCAGGCCGACGATGAAGATCGGCGCGGGGCTCGGGTCGCCGCTGCCGCGACGCGCCGCGAAGAAGGCGGCATCGAAGAACGCCCGGATGCGTGTGCAGCGGCGCTCGAACATTGCGCTGTCGAACGGCGCGTTCCGACGCCGCAACGCGTTCCCCGCGGTGTAGTGCACGAAGGCCTGCGGGTACTCCTGGCGCTGCTCGAAAGCCCGGCCGAGCGCAAAATGCAGCTGAGCCTCGTTGGTGAGCTCCCTCTTCTCGCTCGCGAGCAGCCGCTGCATGGCGGTGATCTCCTCGTCGCTGAAGCTGTAGTTCTTCAGGTCGGCGAGGCTCCAGTAGGCCTCGGCACGGCCCGGATCGACCTGCAGCGCCGCTTTGTAAGAGGCTTCGCTGTCAGCTCGCCGCCCGAGGGTTTTCTGCAGGTGCCCGGCGGAGATGCGCAGCCCCACCTCGTCCGGCTTGAGACGCGCGGCGTGCTCGTAGGCCTCGAGCGCTTCCTCCTGGCGCATGAGCCGAATCGCCACGGAAGCGATGACGGTCCAGGTCTGCGGGCTGTCGGGCTCGATCTTCTCGAGATGGCGTGCCGCCACCTCGGCCTCCTTGAGGCGTCCAAGCTGCACCAGCGCCGGCCCGAGCGCCCGATAGGCCAGTGGGACGTATGCCGACTGCCGCAGCGCGTGACGCAGCAGACGCTCGGCATCCTGCGGACGGTCGACAGCGAGGGCGAGTGCCGCCAGCCCGCACAGCGCCGCCACATGACCCGGATCCTCCCGTAGGATCTCACGGAAGAGCTCCTCGGCCTTGCGGCGGTCGTCCGCCACGAGCGCCTCCGTTGCGGCCTCGATGCGCGTGCGCTGCGGGTCGGTCAGCCGCGCGCGCTCGAAGGCCACGCGCGCCTCCGGGTACTTTCCGAGCTCGACCAGCGCATCGCCGTAAGCCAGCCAGGCGCGCTGGTGCTGCGGCTGGGCCTCGAGCACCCGCCGCACTTCCTCGCGGGCCTGCGCGGCGCGCCCGTCGCACCGATAGGCGCGCGCCAGGTCGACTCGCGCGTTGGCAAAGTCGGGCGCGCTTTGGAGCACGCGCTCAAGCGTCGCGATGCTTTCGGAAATCTTGTCCTGATCGAGGAATGCGACGCCGAGGAGCCACAGACAGTTGACCTCGCCCGGATACTTCGCTGCGAGCGCGCGCAGCGCGACTTCAGCGCTCCCCGCCCGTCCGGCACGCAGAGCCTCGTGCGCGCGGCGGAGGCGCGCTTCGATCGCGGTCTGTGCGCTCGGTGCAGCCATGACTCGTAGTGGCGAATGAGCGTACCACGCCGCCGGCGGAGCCGAGCTGCCGACGGGCAGCGCGGCGTTCCGACACGGCCTCCGCTACACTGGCGCGCCTCGCACCACAGCGGTGCTCGGCCCGATCCGATGTAACAAAACTTACGATGCCGACCGCCGTCCCGCCGAATCGCCTGCTGCCCGCCCTGCTCAGTGTGCTTGGCGCCCTTGCCCCGCTAGCGGCGCACGCGCGCGCCCTGCTGCCTGAGGACTGGTATCGCTTCCGGGATCTTTCCGATCTGAGGATCGCTCCAGACGGCAGCGCCCTCGCCTACCTGGTGACGAGCTACGACCGGCAATCCGATGAAAGCCGCGGCGCGCTGTGGCTCACCGATTGGGCCGGCAGGGAAAGCGTGCAGCTCACCCGCGGCGAGAGCGTGGCCGAGCCGCGCTTCAGTGCCGACGGACGCTACCTGAGTTTCCTCTCGGCGCGGCCGGCCGGCAACACCACGCAGCTGTGGCTCCGCGACCGGCGCGGCGGCAAGCCGCGGCAGCTGAGCCACTGCGACGGCGAGATCACCGACTATGCGTGGTCGCCGGACGGCCGGCACCTGGTCGTCGTGATGCACCCGATCGAAGCCCGGCCGCCGCAGCCGATCGTCATCGATAGCTACCTGTTCACGAACACGCATACCTTCCTCATCCCGCAGCGGCGTGCGCACCTGTACCTGCTTGACGTCGGCGACGGGGCCTGTCACGCCCTCGTCACCGATCCCGAGCGCGCGGATTCGAGCCCGGCTTTCTCGCCGGACGGCCGGCAGATCGCTTACGTCAGCCAGGGGACGCAGACGCCGCGGGTCGCGGGGATCGATGAGATCGATGTCGTTCCCGCCGCCGTGGGCGCGAAGCCGCGGCGACTGGCCTCGACCTGGACACCCGCCGAAGGGCAGCGGCTCGCATGGAGCCCCGACGGCAGTCTGGTGGCGTTCCTCCAGGGTGATGACCCGAAAGCCGATCTCGGCATGCTGCATCTTGCGGTGGTCGAGGTGGCGTCGGGGCAGGTGCGCGACCTGAGCGCGGGTCTCGATCGGTCGACCGTCTCGCCGCAGTTCACACCCGATGGCCGCTCGCTGCTGTTCGCTGTCGAGGACGACGGCCTCCAGTACCCGGCACGGCTCACTCTCGAAAGCGGCGCGGTCGAGCGACTGGCAGGTGCCACGGTCGTGACGGAGATCGCAACCGCCGCGGGACACACGGCAGTGTTGGCTTCCGACGATCGTTCGCCCTTCGAGGTTTATGCGCTCGAGGCCGGAAAGCTCCGTCCGCTCACCTCGCACAACCAGGCGCTGTTTGCGCAACTTTCACTCGGTTCCGTCACCGATATCTCCTTCCGCAGCCGCGACGGCACGGAAATACGCGGGCAGATCGTCAAGCCGCCCGACTACGTGCCCGGCCGACGCTATCCGACGATCGTGTGGATGCACGGCGGCCCGGACGGCCAGGACGATCATTCGTTGCTGCTCGAAGGCTACGGGCCGACGCTTGACCGCCAGCTGTTCGCGACGCACGGCTACGTGGTGCTGTCGATCAATTATCGCGGCAGCACCGGCCGCGGCGCGGACTTCGCCCGCAGCATCAACCGCGACTGGGGCCACAAGGAGGTCGAGGACCTGCTTGCCGGAGTGGACTACGCGGTCGGGCAGGGCATCGCCGATCCAGCGCGCCTCGGTATCGGCGGCTGGAGCTATGGCGGCGTGCTCACCGACTGCGTCATCGCGAGCGACACCCGCTTCAAGGCCGCCATCAGCGGGGCCGGCTCCGGTAACGAGCTTGCGAGTTATGGAACGGATCCCTGGGTGGTCTCCTTCGACGCCGAGCTCGGCCCACCCTGGCGCAACACAGAGTTGTGGCTGAAACTCTCCTACCCGTTTCTGCACGCGGACCGGATCACGACCCCGACGCTCTTCATCCACGGCGCGAATGACTTCAACGTGCCGATCTCCGGCAGCGAGCAGCTCTACCAGGCCCTGAAATCCCTCGGCGTGCCGGCGCAGCTCGTCGTCTATCCGGGCGAGGGACACGTCCTCGACCGGCCGAGCTTCCTGGTCGACCTCTACCGCCGCTACCTCGAATGGATGGACAGCCACCTGGCTGAAAAGCCCTGAGAGCACGCCCCCGGACAGCTCGCGTCGCGGACAGCTCGCATTCGCGTGTGAGCCGCGTTCGCCCGTGAGTCGCCGGTTCACTCCAGGCGCTGGTAGACCGCGCGCGCGTCCTGCAGCTTCTGCAGCACCGCGGCCTTCTCGCCCGCCGAGTTCCAGTCGGGGTAGGCGGCCGTGGTCGCGGCGAGATGATCGATCCACGCCTCGAAGAAGCGCGCATCGTCCGGCGAGCGCAGCGGCGCACCCCGGACCGACACGTAGACCGGACTCGTGGTGGCGTACACGAAGTTGTCGAGGATCGGGTATTCGGCCTTGGCGGTAAACGCCCGCAGCAGACACCAGCCGCTCGTTGCGATCGGCAGCGTGCCGCTCACCTCGAGCCGCTCGCGCTCGCCGCCGAGCGGGAGCTCGCGCACCACCTGCCCGTTGCACACCACCTGCGCGTGGTCGACCGGCACGATGGAGGACAGCTGCGCGGTGAAGGGGACGTCCTGCGCGTGCTCGAGACTCACGCTCGCACCGATGGGACTGCCGGCCAGCGAGAAGTTGAGCAGCGGCCCGTTGGTGGCGAACGTGCGGCCGGTCCGCAGCGCCTCGAGCCAGGTGTCGCTGCGGATCGGGCCGCGCGGCACCGAGGCGTACACGCGGTTGAGGCCCACCGGGCCGCGCAGCGTCGCGTAGTTCGCCATCGCATCGGTGCCGGCGGCGGCCGGCAACCTGAAGCCGAGATTCAGCAGCCGGTACCAGACGGAAGCGGTCGCCTGATGATCGGCGAACGAGACGATCTCCAGATAATCCACCTTGCCGAGCGCCACATCGACCGGCAGCTCGTCGGCGTCGGTGTGCGCGGGCTGGGTGAGCGGTCGCGGCTCCTCCTCGAACGGGTGCACGTAGCCGACCAGCGCCCCCTGCGCGTG
Source organism: Steroidobacteraceae bacterium (assembly GCA_035625615.1). Classification (GTDB taxonomy): domain Bacteria; phylum Pseudomonadota; class Gammaproteobacteria; order Steroidobacterales; family Steroidobacteraceae; genus 13-2-20CM-66-19. The sequence goes on from DASPPI010000184.1 coordinate 4,893, forward strand.
CGCCAGATCCGCGACATCGGCATTGGTCGGAAAGAGGCTGGCCGCGGCCGTGTTCGGATAGCCGGCGTAGCCGGGCAAGAGGATGCTGCCGCGAATGGCGAGCAGGCCCAGGTGTCCCCAGTAGCTGGTGTGGAACTCCTGGCCGTGCACCACGAGCGTCGACGCCGTCGAGGCGCGGTCGACTCCCTGCCCGCTGTAGGCGATGTCGGGTACGCGCTGCTCCTTGTTCACGATGAGGTTCTCGACGATATCGAGATCCTCAGCCTCGGCCTGAAACACCAGGTGAGCGGGCGTGTTGCGGTAGTGCCCGCCGTAGTTCATGTGCACGTGCGCGTCGGCGCTCACCCAGCGCCGGTCCGCCCCGTCCCCCCAGGGACTCGCGGGGAGCGCCACGGTCACCTCGGCCGTCGCCCCGGCACCGACCTGAACGGTGCGGCGTTGCGGCCTGCGCGCCAACCCCTTCATCACCTCGACGCTGACCGTGCCCGCCGCAACCTCGACCACATCGTCCCCGGAGGTATGGAAGTAACGGGCGTCGAAGGGATGCTCGTTGCGATCGAATTCGGCGTGATGCATCCAGGCATCCGCAGGGGCGTAGAGACGCCCGGCGGCATCGGTCACCACGGCACGCGCCGGGGTCGGCCGCCCGTACTCGTCATGCACCACCAGGTGCACACGGCCGCCCGGGTGCAGGCGGTGTCGCTCGGTCACCGCGAGCTGGCGCGAGCTGCCGCCGGGCACGCGCAGCAGGCGCAGCTGGGTGTTGCCGTCGCGGTTGGAAATGAAGGCGATCTGCTGTCCGTCCGGCGACCAGCGCGCTGAGGTCTCGTCCCAGTCGCCGTAGGTGAGCGGGAAGGGCTCGCCGCCGCCTGCCGGCATGAGCCACAGCTGCAGCCAGTTGCGGCCGAGGTAAGAGCTGTAGACCATGCGCTGCCCGTCCGGAGAGAAGTCCGGTCGCGCCTGCCAGTTGGTTTCCTCGTAATGCAGCTCGTGCGCTTCGGCGCCCGGAACTGCCCGCATGAGCCAAAAACCGCCGGTCCCGTGAATGCGCCCGCGGTTGGAGAGGTAGAGCACCGACTGACCGTCCCGCGTCCATACCGGGTTGATCTCGTGGTCGTAGGCACTGTAGTAGTAGCGCGGCAGCGGACTCTTGTTCTCACCCGTCAGGCGCTGCGGCTCAGCGAGCTGCCCGCCCGCGAGCTCGGCGACGAAGACATGAAAATGCCGGTGGAAGGACGTGGAGACGAACACGATACGGCGGCCGTCCGGGGACCAGCGCGGCTCGATGTTGACCCAGCCGCCGTGGGTGAGCTGCACCGTCTGACCCGAGCGCAGATCCAGCAGCATGAGCTCGATCGCCTCGCCGGAGCCGGAGGCGTATACGATGAAGCGTCCGTCAGGCGACCAGTCCGGAGAATAGTCGTAGCCCGGACCGTCGGTGAGCTGCTGGGCGATGGTCGAGTCGATCTTCTGCCGCCACAGCGACCCCGCCATCGAGTACACCACCTCGCGCGAGTCAGGCGACCAGGCGACGCCGCTCGGGCCGCTGGTGAGTTGCGGCAGATACATCTCGCGGTAGTAGTAGGAGTGCGGCAGGTCGATTGCCGGCGGCGTCGGCTCCGGTGCGGCCACCGCGAGCGGCAGCATGGCGAGCGACAGCGGCGGCAGCAGCAGCCGCCCTGCCAGGCGTGCAAGCCTGCTCCCGCTCACGGGTGGGCAGTGTTAAGGCTGCCAGGGCGGGCCATGAGGCTGCGCTCGATCTTGCCCGCTCCGACGCGCAGCGCCGGCAGCACCTTCTTCAGCGCATGGGCGCGCGCGCCGACCCGGAACGGCATCCCGGCGTTGAGTGCCGCGATGGTCTGGCCGCGAGCGTCACGCACCGGTACGGCGAGCGAACACAGTCCTTCCTGCAGCTCCTGCTCGACGTAGGCGTAGCCCTGTGCCCGGGCGCGCTGCACCGCGACGCGCAGCGACGTCATCTCGGTCAGCGTCAGACGGGTCCAGGCCTGCGCCCGCAGTCCGCGCAGCCAGCACTCGAGCGACTCGTCCGCGAGCCCGGCGAGCAGCACCCGTCCCATGGAGGTGCAGAATGCCGGCAGCCGCGCACCGATCCCGAGAGTGATGGTCATGACTTTACGCACCGCGACGCGCTGCACGTAGACGATATCGTACTCGTCGAGCACCGCGAGCGAGCACGATTCGTCGATCGCCCGCGTCACCTCTTCCATGAACGGCTGCGCCAGCATCGCCACGTTCAGCGAGGACAGGTAGCTGAACCCTAAGTCGAGGACCCGCGGCGTCAGCGAGAACTGCCGCCCCTGGCGGCGCACGAAACCGAGATACTCGAGCGTCATCAGCAGCCGCCGCGCGACCGCCCGCGACAGCGTGGCGCGCACGGCGACCTCCGACAGGCTCATCGCGGCGTGCTCGGAATCGAACGCGCGGATCACGGCCAGTCCACGGTCCAGGGACTGCACGTAATCGGGACTTTGGGGAAACGGGACCGTCGTTGACGGCGGATTCACGGGCGTCTAAGGTGTGATTCGCAATGCGAATTGCTGTTCGGTAATAGCACAGAATAATATCATAATGCGCGCGAGCCCGGCGACAGCGGAGCGACGAACGGTACTGCACAGCTGGTGTGTGCAGAGCGAGTGGGACGCCCCGACGGTGAGCGGCGGCGAGGGCGCGCGGCTCTTCACCGCCGACGGCCGCTCGATCCTCGACATGAGCAGTCTCGCCGAGTGCAGCAATCTCGGCCACCAGCATCCGCGTGTCGTAGCCGCCATCCGCGCCCAGGCGCAGCAGCTGTGCTTCGTCACCAGCGCCTGGGGCTGCGCGCCGCGGGCCGAGCTCGCCGCGCTGCTGCTCGAGCAGAGCGGCTTCGCCGACGGCCGCGTGTTCTTCACCCTCGGCGGCGCCGATGCCAACGAGCATGCCGTCAAGTTCGCCCGCCAGGCGGCCGCTAAGGCCCGCGGCTGGGTGATCACCCGCGAGCGCTCCTACCACGGGGCGAGTTACGCCGCCATGGCGCTCTCCGGGGATGCGCGCACGGCCGCTCAGGCCGAGCCCGAGACCTTCCGCGTGCTGCACGTGCCGCCGCCCTACGCGTATCGCTGCCCATTCGGGACGGGCAGCGACGCCGCCTGCGGCCTGGCCGCCGCGGCGCGGATCGCCACGCTCATCGCCGAGCGCGGCGCCGGCTCGGTGGCGGCGGTGCTGATGGAGCCCAACGCGGGCACCAACGGCATCGTGGCGCCCGACAGCTTCTGGCCGGCGTTGCGCCAGGCGACGCGCGCGGCCGGCGTGTACCTGATCGCCGACGAGGTGATGAGCGCCTTCGGCCGCTGTGGCGAGTGGTTTGCGTGGCAGCGCTACGGCGAGGACGCGCGGCCGGATCTCATGACGCTCGCCAAGGGGCTGACCGGGGCGCACGCGCCGCTCGGGGCGGTGGTACTGTCGGCGCGCGTGGCGCGTGCGCTCGAGCCGCAGATGCTCTACACCGGCCTCACCTACTGCGGCCATCCGCTGTCGTGCGCCGCCGGTGTGGCCGCGATCGAAAGCTACCGGGACGAGGGCTTGATCGAGCGCTCGCGGCGGCTGGGGGCCGAGATGCTGCAGCAGCTCGAGCGCCTGCAGGCGCGCCACGCGCTCATCGGCGACGTGCGCGGCGGCCACGGCCTGTTCGCCGTCATCGAGCTGGTGCGCGACCGCGCAAGCCGCGAGCCGCTCGCGCCCTGGCCGCAGCTGCACCCGGCGCTGCGGCAGCTGCTCGACAAGGCGCTGCGTGCCGGTGTCTCGTTCGCCGCCCGCGGGAATCTGCTGCTGCTCGCGCCTCCGCTGGTCATCAGCGAGCGGGAGTTGACGGACGCCCTGGGGCTCCTCGATCGACTGCTCGGTGAACTGCCGGACGCTGTCGGAGTACCGCCATGAGTTTCAAGCTCACCTACGCCACGATGTTTAATCCGCCCGAGGAGCTGCACCAGCGTTTCGAGGCCGCCATGGCGCGTGTCTCCAGCCAACTCGGGCGCACGCATGCGCTGTTCATTGCCGGTGAGGACCGGCGCGCCGCAGCGGTGCTCCCTAAGCGCAATCCCGCCAATGACGAGCAGCTGCTCGGCGAGTTCGCCGCGGCCGGCAAGGAGGACGCGGACGCGGCGCTGCGTGCCGCGCACGGGGCGTGGCCGGAGTGGAAGGCGGTCCCCGCCGCCACCCGAGCGCAGCTGCTGCGCCGCGTCGGGCAGCTGATCGAGGAGCGCGTCTACGATATCGCCGCGGCATTGACGCTCGAGGTCGGCAAGAACCGCATGGAGGCGCTCGGTGAGGCGCAGGAGGCGGCCGATTTCTTTCACACCTACTGCGACGATTTCGAGCGCGCGCAGGGCTTCGAGCACGAGCTGCCCAACGATCCGCTCGCCAGCCACGTGTCCCGCAACCGCAGCGTGCTCAAGCCCTACGGCGCGTGGGTGGTGATCACGCCCTTCAACTTTCCGATTGCGCTCGCGGCCGGCCCGGTGGCCGCTGCGCTCATCACCGCCAACACCGTGGTGCTGAAGGGCGCCACCGCAACGCCCTGGGCCGGCCGGCTGCTCGCCGACTGCATCCGCGATGCGGGGCTCCCCCGCGGCGTGTTCAACTACCTGAGCGGCTCGAGCAGCGAGATCGGGGCCACGCTGGTGGATCACCCGCTGACTGCCGGCGTGACCTTCACCGGCTCGTACGACGTCGGCCGGCAGATCGCGCTCCAGCTGCAGGGCGGCCGCTATCCGCGCCCCTGCATCGCCGAAATGGGCGGCAAGAACGCCTGCATCGTCACTGCGCGGGCAGACCTCGAGCGTGCCACGGCCGGGATCATCCGCTCGGCGTTCGGGATGGGAGGGCAGAAGTGCTCGGCGCTGTCGCGCCTCTACGTGCACCGGCAGGTGGCGGATGAGCTCATCGAGCGCGTGCTCGAGCAGACCGCCCAGCTGCGCATCGGCGACCCCGCCCGCCGGGAGAACTGGCTGGGCCCGGTCGCCACGCGATCCGGCTACGAGGATTACGCCCGTTACGCCGCGCTGCTGCGCGTCGACGGCGCGCGCATCCTGACTGGCGGCGAGCAACTGCGCGCGGGCGCCCTCGCCCACGGCTACTTCGTGCGTCCGACGCTCGCCGAGGCGCCCCCGGGACACGCGCTGTGGCAGCAGGAGATGTTCCTGCCGATCCTCATGCTGCACCGGGTGTCCTCCAACGACGAGGCCATGCGTCTCGCGAACGCCTCGCCACTCGGGCTGACCGCGGGCTTCTATGGCTCGCGTGACGAAATCTCCTGGTTTCAACAGAACATCGAGGCGGGCGTCACCTACGCCAACCGGCCGCAGGGCGCCACCACCGGCGCCTGGCCCGGCTACCAGCCGTTCGGCGGCTGGAAAGGCTCGGGCACGACCGGCAAGGCCATCGCCTCTTTCTATTACCTGCCCCAGTACCTGCGCGAGCAGTCGCAGACCGTCGTCGAGTGACCCATGCAGGTGCTGCCACTCTCCGAGGCGATCGCGACCCATGTGCACGATGGCCAGAACATTGCGCTCGAGGGGTTCACGCACCTGATTCCCTTCGCGGC
>DASPPI010000185.1:0-2622 GCA_035625615.1 Steroidobacteraceae bacterium
TCGCCAAGCGCCATGGCGTACTCGTCAACCCGGTGGTCGATGGGGTGGCGGAGTGTACCTACCGTGATACCGCCTTGCCGCAGGCGCTCGCCGAAGTGCGGCGCTACCTGCGCCGCTCGGTGCGGCTCGAGCGCGTTCCCGACGCGCAGTTCGATGAGCTGCTGCGCCAGGCGTACGAGGCGGGCTCGGATGCCATGCAGGCGGTCGAGGGCCTCGACGAAACCACCGACCTGGCGCATCTCGCGCAGGAGCTGCCCGAACAAGCGGACCTGCTCGACAGCGAGGACGATGCACCGATCATCCGCCTGATCAACGCCGTGCTCACCCAGGCGGTCAAGGAGAACGCCTCCGATATCCACATCGAGCCGTTCGAGAACCGCCTGGTGATCCGCTTCCGGGTCGACGGCGTGCTGCGCGAGGTGCTGCAGTCCAAGCGCGCCGTGGCGCCGCTGGTGGTCTCGCGCATCAAGGTCATGTCGCGTCTCGACATCGCCGAGAAGCGCCTGCCGCAGGACGGGCGCATCAGCCTCAAGATCGCCGGGCGCGCAGTCGATGTGCGCGTCTCGACCATCCCCTCCGGCCACGGCGAGCGCGTGGTGCTGCGTATCCTCGACAAGCAGGCCGGCAAGCTCGACCTGAACTCCCTCGGCATGGACGCGCGCACGCAGAGCGCGGTGGACGAGCTGATCCACAAACCCCACGGCATTCTGCTGGTCACCGGGCCTACCGGCTCGGGCAAGACGACCACGCTGTATGCGGCCCTCGAGCGCCTCAACGACAACACCCAGAACATCATGACCGTGGAGGATCCGATCGAGTACTACATCGACGGTATCGGCCAGACCCAGGTCAACACCAAGGTCGAGATGACCTTCGCGCGCGGCCTGCGCGCGATCCTGCGCCAGGATCCGGACGTGGTGCTGATCGGCGAGATCCGCGACCTCGAGACCGCGCAGATCGCCGTCCAGGCGAGCCTCACGGGTCATCTGGTGCTCTCGACGCTGCACACCAACACCGCCGCCGGCGCGATCACGCGGCTGCGCGACATGGGGATCGAGCCGTTCCTGCTCTCCTCGAGCCTCATCGGCGTGCTGGCGCAGCGCCTGGTGCGGGTGCTGAACCCCGACAGCAAGCAGCCGTTCCAGGCGGGCGAGTACGAGCGGCGCCTGCTGAACCTGCGGCCCGACGAGCCCTCGCCGACGCTCTATCGTCCGGGGCGCGACAATACCGGCGGGTACCGCGGCCGCTCAGGGATCTACGAGCTGATCATCGTCGATGATGCCATGCGGACCATGGTCCATGACGGCGTCTCCGAGCAGGAGATCGAGCGTCACGCGCGTCTCAGCACGCCTTCGATCCGCGATGACGGGCGCGCCCGCGTGCTGCGCGGGGAGACCACCATCGAGGAAGTGCTGCGGGTCACGCGCGAGGATTGACTCGCTTGGGCGCGTTCGAATACACCGCCCTCGACTCGGCCGGCAAGGAGCGCAAGGGCATCCTCGAAGGCGACACCCCGCGCCACATCCGTCAGCTGCTGCGCGAGCAGCAGCTGCTGCCGGTGTCGGTCGCGGAAGTCGCGCAGCGGGAGGCGAAGCGCCAGCGCTCCTTCAGCCTCGCGCGGCGCGTCTCCGCGGCGGACCTGGCGCTGTTCACCCGTCAGCTGGCGACCCTGGTGCGTGCCGGACTGCCGCTGGAGGAGTCGCTGCTCGCGGTGTCGCAGCAGACCGAGAAGCCGCGGGTGCAGAGCATCGTGCTCGGCGTGCGGGCCCGCGTCATGGAGGGCCACACCCTCGCCGACGGCTTCGCCGAGTTTCCGCGCATCTTCCCGGAGATCTATCGCGCCACGGTCGCCGCCGGCGAGCAGTCCGGCCACCTCGACAACGTGCTCGAGCGGCTGGCGGACTACACCGAGGGACGTGATCAGCTGCGCCAGAAGGTGCTCGCGGCGCTCCTCTATCCGATCGTGCTCACGGTGCTGTGCTTCGGGATCGTATCGGCACTGCTGGTGTACGTCGTGCCACAGGTGGTGTCGGTGTTCCAGGCGAGCAAGGCCAAGCTCCCCGTCATCACGCGCATGCTGATCGCGACCAGCGGCTTCTTCCGCTCCTACGGGATCTACCTGATCATCGCCGTGATCGTGGCGGTGGTGCTGTTCAGGCGCTGGCTGCAGAACCCCGCCGCGCGCCGCCAGTTCCACCGCTTCCAGCTGGGCCTGCCCCTGGCCGGCAAGCTGGTGCGCGGCTTCAATACCGCCCGCTTCACCCGCACCTTCAGCATCCTCTCGGCGAGCGCCGTGCCGGTGCTCGAGGCCATGCGCATCGCCGGGGAAGTGGTCACCAATCTTCCCATGCGCGATGCGGTGACGGACGCGGCCGCACGGGTGCGCGAGGGCGCGCCCATCGGGCGCTCGCTGGCGACCAGCCGCATGTTCCCACCCATGACCATTCATCTCATCTCCAGCGGCGAGTCGAGCGGGCAGCTCGAAAGCATGCTGGAGCGGGCCGCCATCAGCCAGGAGCGCGAGCTCGACGGCCTGCTCGGGGCCCTGGTGGGCCTGCTCGGGCCGGTGCTGATCGTGCTCATGGGCCTGTTCGTGATGGGCATCGTCTTTGCCATGCTGCT
>DASPPI010000186.1:0-4510 GCA_035625615.1 Steroidobacteraceae bacterium
TGTTCGCCGCGCGCGCCAACAAGCGCATCGTCGGCATGGACGAGTTCGAGCGCGCCAAGGACAAGATCATGATGGGCACCGAGCGGCGCTCCATGGTGATGAGCGAGGCCGAGAAGCGCATGACGGCCTACCACGAGGCGGGGCATGCGATCGTCGGCATGACCGTTCCCGAGCACGACCCGGTGTACAAGGTGACGATCATTCCGCGCGGCCGGGCACTCGGAGTGACGCAGTTCCTGCCCGAGCAGGATCGCTACAGCTTCTCCAAGCGGCGCCTCGAGAGCGCGATCGCGACGCTCTTCGGCGGGCGCATCGCCGAGGAGCTGATCTTCGGGCCTGAGTCCGTGACCACGGGCGCCTCCAACGACATCGAGCGCGCGACCGAGCTCGCGCGCAACATGGTCACCAAGTGGGGACTCTCCGACAAGCTGGGGCCGCTCACCTACTCCGAGGAGACGGGCGAGGTGTTTCTCGGCCGCAGCGTGACTCAGCACAAGCAGGTCTCGGACGTTACCGCTCACGCGATCGACGAGGAAGTGCGGCGCGTCATCGAGGGCAACTACGAGCGCGCGCGCGAGATTCTCACCACCTCGCTCGAGAAGCTGCACCTGATGGCCGATGCGCTCATGAAGTACGAGACCATCGACGAGGCGCAGCTGAAGGACATCATGGCGGGCAAGGCGCCGCAGCCGCCCGCGGGCTGGGACGAGACGCCGTCCAACAAGCCCCCGCAGGCGCCGCCGGCGCCGGCGGGCGGACCGGCGATTCCGGCGGGGCAGCACTGACCCCGATCGACACGCGGGCGAGCGGCTGTCTCGCCTGCCTCCCACCCGATGTCGTCGCCGCAGGTCACGCTCCGCTGCGCGGATCAGACGCTTGATCTGACCACGCCCGTGGTGATGGGAGTGCTCAATGTCACGCCCGATTCGTTCTCCGACGGCGGACGCTTCTTCGGCGTGGCGGAGGCCGTCGAGCAGGGCCTGCGCATGGTGGCCGAGGGTGCGGCATTGATCGACGTCGGGGGCGAGTCCACCCGGCCGGGCGCAGCGGAGGTGGGGGTCGCCGAGGAGCTGCGACGCGTGCTCCCGGTGATCGAGCGGCTGCGCGCAGCCACCGGCACCGTCATCTCGGTGGACACCAGCAAGCCCGAGGTGGTGCGCGCCGCTGCGGCCGCCGGCGCCGGGCTCATCAACGACGTGCGCGCGCTGCGCGCGCCCGGCGCGCTGGAGGCGGCCGCGGCCAGCGGCTGCGCCGTGTGCCTGGTGCACATGCAGGGCGAGCCGCGCACCATGCAGGCTGCGCCGCACTATGCGGATGTGGTGGGCGAAGTGCGCGCGTTCCTCGCCGCGCGCCTGTCGGCCTGCCGCAGTGCCGGTATCGCCGCCGGGCGGCTGGCGGTCGACCCGGGATTCGGCTTCGGCAAGACCGTGGAGCACAATCTCACGCTGCTGCGGCGGCTGCCGGAACTGGCTGCGGACGGCGTGCCGGTGTTGGTCGGGTTGTCGCGCAAATCGATGCTGGGCACACTCACGCAGCGGCCGTCGGCGGAGCGCCTGGCCGGCAGCGTGGCGCTCGCGGTCATCGCGGCGCTCAACGGGGCGCGCATCATCCGCGCACATGACGTGGCGGCCACGGTCGATGCCCTCAAGGTGGCCGCGGCAGCTCAGGGCGGGGCGCGTTAGCTTCGAGCGGACGAGGGAGGTCAATGGCTCGACGATACTTCGGCACCGATGGGGTCAGAGGCCGCGTGGGCGAGCACCCGATGACGGTGGATTTCGCGCTGCAGCTGGCGAGCGCCGCGGCGCGCGTGCTGGCCCCGGATGGCGGCACCGTGCTGATCGGCAAGGACACGCGCCTGTCGGGCTACATGTTCGAATCGGCGCTCGAGGCCGGGTTCGTCGCCGCCGGCGTCGATGTCATGCTCATCGGCCCGCTGCCGACGCCCGGCATTGCCTACCTGACGCGCCGCTTCGACTGCGACTTCGGCGTGGTGATCAGCGCCTCCCACAATCTCTACGACGACAACGGCATCAAGTTCTTCGACGCCTCCGGCGCCAAGCTCTCCGACGAGCTCGAGGAGCGCATCGAGACGCAGCTCGAGCAGGCACCGCTCACCCGCACCTCGCGCGACCTCGGCCGCGCCACGCGTGCCGACCGCTCGCGCACGCTCTACCAGGACTTCTGTGCCTCGACCTTGCCGCCGGGCCTCGATCTTGCGGGCCTGAAGATCGTGATCGACTGTGCCAACGGCGCCGCCTACAAAGTCGGTCCGCGCATTCTCGCCGAGCTCGGCGCGGAGATCGTGCCGATCGGCTGCTCGCCCAACGGGCGCAACATCAACGACGGCTGCGGCTCGACGGCGCCCGACCTGCTGCAGCTCACCGTGCCCGGCGTGCGCGCCAACGTGGGGCTGGCGCTCGACGGCGACGGCGACCGCCTGGTCATGGTCGACCACCTCGGGCGCATCGTCGATGGGGACCAGCTGCTGTACGTGATCGCGCGCGCGCTGCACCAGGAGGGCGCGCTGCGCGGGCCGGTGGTCGGCACGGTGATGAGCAATCTCGGCCTGGAGGTCGCGCTGCGCGGCGCCGGCATCGAGTTCCGGCGGGCGGCGGTCGGGGACCGCTACGTGCTGTCGATGCTGCGCGAGACGCGCGGCAACCTCGGCGGCGAGACCTCCGGTCACATCGTATGCCTCGACAAGACGACCACCGGAGACGGCCTGGTGAGCGCACTGCAGGTGCTGGCGATCATCAAGCGCACCGGCCGCTCACTCGCGGAGCTGACCTCCTCCATGCGCAAGTTCCCGCAGGTGCTGCTCAACGTTCACGTTGCGAAGCGCTTCGACCCGGGCGGCGTGCCCGCCGTGCAGCAGGCGCTCGAGGCCATCGAGCGGCGCCTCGGCGGGGAGTGCCGCGTGGTGCTGCGTCCCTCGGGCACCGAGCCGGTGATCCGCGTGATGGTGGAAGGGCGCGACGAGCCCGAGACGCGCGCCGCCGCCACCGAGCTCGCCGGGATCATCAAGGGCATCGCCGCCGGCTGAAGCGCGGTTCCGGGGGGTCTCAGGCTGCCCCGGCAGCGAATAACGGGCTGGGTGCGGCCTGCGGCGTTGCGTCACCCCCCCTGCATGGCTATCATCCCGCGCCCTTTCGCAAAGGCAGCGCCCCATCCAGGTCATGCGTCGCCCCATCGTTGCCGGAAACTGGAAGATGCACGGCTCGCGCAGCGAGACGGCGCGGCTCATCGAGGAGCTGCTGGGGCACGCTCCGGCCGAATTGGCTGCGGTGTGCGTGGTTTGTCCGCCGTTTGTGTATCTGCACGAAGCCGGGCGGCTGCTGCGGGACTCGGCCTTCAGCCTCGGCGCTCAGGATGTATGCGCGGATGCGCAGGGCGCCTTCACCGGCGAAGTATCGGCCGCCATGCTGAAGGACGTCGGTTGCGAGTATGTGATCGTCGGACATTCCGAGCGGCGCCTGCTGTATCGCGAGAGCGATTCGCTCATCGCGCGCAAGTTCGGCGCCGCGCACGCCAAGGGGCTGGTGCCGATCCTGTGCGTGGGCGAGCAGCTCGCCGATCGCGAGGCGGGGCGCACGCGCGAGGTCGTGGCGCGTCAGCTGGACGTGGTGCTGGAGCTGTGCGGGGCGGGCGCACTGGAGCAGGGCGTGATCGCCTACGAGCCGGTGTGGGCCATCGGCACCGGTCGCAACGCGACCCCCGATCAGGCGCAGGAGGTACACGCCTTCATCCGGGCCCGGATCGCGGCGCGGGATGCTAGAATCGCCGCCGCTACCCGTATTCTCTACGGCGGCAGCGTCAAGGCGGGCAACGCGGCGGACCTGTTCGCGATGCCGGACGTCGACGGCGGTCTGATCGGTGGCGCCTCGCTCAAGGCGGATGAGTTCCTGGCAATCCTGGCCGCGGCGCGCGGCTGAGTGAGTTTTTCCGATGTTGCGCTTGATCTTGACTTGTGTGCAGGTGTTCTCGGCGTTCGTGATCGTCGGCCTCGTGCTGCTTCAGCGCGGTAAGGGCGCAGAGGCGGGCGCGGGCTTCGGCGCGGGTGCTTCCGGCACCGTGTTCGGCGCGCGCGGCGCCACCACGGCGCTGTCGCGTGCCACGGCGGTGTTCGCCGCGATTTTCATGATCAACAGCCTCGCGCTCGCCTACATGGGCGCGCGCGCCACCGATACGGCGCAGAAGACCATCCTCGATGAGGCGGTCGGCAAGCCGAAATCAGCGCCACCGGGAGCGGGCGCGTCCCTGCCAGTGACGCCACCGCCTTCGCTGCCGGCTTCCGCCCCGGCCCCGACGCCCGGCCCCGCTCCCGCGCCGGCACCCGCTCCCAAGTGAGGGTCCGCCGCGGGCCGCGCGGACACCCCAATGTTGCCGACGTGGTGGAATTGGTAGACACACTAGCTTGAGGGGCTAGCGCCGCAAGGCGTGTCGGTTCGAATCCGACCGTCGGCACCAAAACGACGACTGCGCTGCTACAATGCCGACCCCTGAAGCGGGG
>DASPPI010000187.1:0-8124 GCA_035625615.1 Steroidobacteraceae bacterium
CTGCCGTGCTTGGCGACGCCCTCGAACGCGCGTAGCGCATTCAGCGGCAACCAGCGCCGGTCGATCGACTTCTTCTGCACGAATGCGCTCCCTGAGCCTGCGGCCCCGCCCCGGCGCCACCCGGGCGCGATACTCGCCCAGAGCCGAGGGTCGCGCCAAGGCCCGGCGTGCTCCAATGCCTTTTTTCGATGTGGCTAGTGAATTTCTCGGCTGTGAGCCACCGCGCAATTGTGGAAGGCTCGACCGGAAAAGACGCCCGACAGCTCCAGTGAGCGCACGCCCCTCTTCCCCATCGCTGCCGGCGGTGTCCGGCCACCGGATAGCCGCGGTTACGATCAGCCACCACCGCCTGCCGCTCGCGCCGCCCTTCAACGCCAGCTGGGACACGCAGCCGCGCGTGCACTTCGATGCCACCATTGTGCGCGTCACGACCGACACCGGGCTCGAAGGTCTCGCCTCGGGCGATCGCATGCTCGGCTTCGAGGGTCACGAGAGCCTGTTCGTCGGGCACGATCCGCTCGCGCTCGAGCGGCACTACCGGGTGCTCACCAACATCGACTTTCACTACGGGCGCTGCTGGCCCCTCGATCTGGCGCTGTGGGATCTCGCCGGCAAGATCCTGGGAGCCCCCTGCTGGAAGCTGCTGGGCGGGCTCGCGAACCGGCTTCGCGCCTACGCCTCCTCGGGCACGCTGCGCGATCCGCGGGCCCAGGCCGATGCGGCCGAGCGGTACGTGGCACAGGGGTTCACGGCGGTGAAGCTGCGCTTCCATCGCGGCGACTGGCGCGACGACGTGCGGGCGCTGGAAGCGGTGCGGGCGCGGGTTGGTAGCCGCCTCGATCTCCTGGTTGACTGCAACCAGGGCTGGCGGCTGCCGTGGGACACGCAGGCCGCCTGGAGCCTCAAGGATGCGCTGGCGGTCGCGCGCGAGCTCGAGCGGCTCGACGTCTATTGGATGGAAGAGCCGCTGCACCGCGCCGATCATGCCGGCATGCGGGCGCTGCGTGCGGCGACCGACGTCCGCGTGGCGGCCGGCGAGATGACCCGCCAGGTGCACGAGCTGCGCGACCTGGTGACGGGGGGTTGCGTCGACGTGCTGCAGCCGGATGCGGCGCTGGTCGGCGGCATCACGGGCTTGAGGCGCGTGGCGATGCTCGCCGAGGAGCACCACGTCATCTTCACGCCACACACCTGGACCAACGGCATGGGCCTCACCGCCAATGCGCACCTGGTGGCGGGGCTCGCGGATGCGCCGTTCCTCGAATATCCGTTCGATCCGCCCGAATGGGGCCTCGAGCGGCGCGATTTCATGATGGCTGAGCCGCTCGCGGTCGATCGCCACGGCTGCATAGAACTCACCGAGCGGCCGGGAATGGGCTACGCCCCCGATGACGCGCGGCTGCTCGCCACGCGCATCGGCTAAGGGCACGGACGCCGAATCAACGGGCGAGGCTCACCAGGTGCTCGAGGGGCGCCAGGTACTTCTCGTGCCAGCCGCGTGCCAGTCCACCGGCCGGATCCGGGGCACCACGGCGAGCCAGCCGACGAGCCCGAGCAGTGCCACCGAGCCTGCGACCCACAGCGCCGCCCGGTAGTGGCCGGTCGACTCGACCAGGTAGCCGGTCACGAGCGGGGCGATCACGCCCGCCGTGTTGGAGCAGGCATTCTGCACGCCCATCCAGCGGCCGCTGGCAAGGGGACCGGCGAAGTGCTGGGTCGCCGAACAGACCGCCGGATTGGTGAGACCGTCCATGAGGCCGGTCGCGAGCAGCAGCAGCGCCGCCGTCACGGGCCCGGCGATGCCGGCGCCGAGCAGACAGGCTCCTACCCCGCCGGCGCTCGCCACCAGCGCCGTCTTGTACGCAAGGTTGGCGCTGGCACCGCCCTGCATCCAGCGGTCGAGCCACCACCCCGTGAGCAAGGTACTGCCGGCATCGACAAGATAGATCGCGGTCGTGAGGCGCGTCATGGCGAGCAGCGACAGGCCGCGTTCGTGGACCAGATACAGCGGCAGCCACGTGAATACGAAGTAGAAGGCGTAATTCGAGCAGAAGTTGCCGAGCACCACGCCCCAGAGCGCACGCTGGCGCAGGATGAGCCGGAACGACGGGCTGCCGGCACCGGGGTCGGCGGCGGCGCGCGGCGGCGGGGCGGCGCGCAGCTGCCGCGACCACGGCGGCAGCCACAGGAGCGAGGCCAGACCGAGCGCCATGAACATCGCCCGCCAGCCGTAGTAGTACATGACCAGCCCGCCGATGAAGGTCCCGCAGGCGGGCCCGAGCACGCCGCCGAGCTGCAGGACGCTGGTGGCGCGCGCGCGCTGCCGGTCGCCGACGCGTTGCGCGAGCAGCGCGAGTGCGCACGGATAGGTGACCGACTCTCCGACTCCCATGAACAGCCGCAGACAGACCAGGCCGACGAGCCCACCCGTCAGTCCGGTCAGGAACGTGGCGACTGACCACAGCAGGAACCCTGCGGCCAGGACCCGCGCCGCCCCCACAGTGTCCGCCAGCCATCCCATGAGCGGCTGCGATGCCACGTAAGCCCAGAAGAACGCCGACAGCACCCAGCCGAGCTGGCTGGGCGAGAGGTGCAGGCTCTTTTCGATGAGCGGCGCGGCGGTCGAGAGACTGCCGCGGTCGACGTAGTTGATGAGCAGCGCCGCCCCGAGCAGCGTGACCAGCGCGACCGGAGCGCGCGCTGTTGCCGGGGCGGCCTGGGCTGCCGTCGCGTCAGTACTCGCGGATCGCATCGCGCAGGATCGAGCTCATCAGGTCGATATCCGCGCGAGTGGCAATGAACGCCGGCGCGATGATGGCCACGTCGCCGGTCGTCTTGACGTGCAGGCCTCGGTCGTAGAGCTTCGCCTGCAGCTCGGTGCCGCGCACGCCCGGTGTGTCGCCGGCTTTGACCTCGACACCGGCCAGCAGCCCGTAGCCGCGCACGTCGCTCACCGCCGGCAGGTCCTGAAGCGCGAACATCGCGTCCTGGAAGTAGCCCGACAGCTCACGGGCGCGGGCGAACAACTGCTCCGTGCGGTAGATCTCGAGCGCGGCGAGCGCGGCGGCGCAGGCGGCCGGGTGCGCCGAATAGGTGTACCCGTGGAAGAACTCGGTCGCACCCTCGGGCGCCGCGGCCACGATGGTGCGATAGATGCTGTCGCGAACCGCGACCGCCCCCATCGGCTGCGCGCCGTTGGTGAGCGCTTTCGCCATGGTGATGAGGTCAGGGGTCACGCCGAAGGCGTGCGCGGCGAACGGCTCACCGGTGCGGCCGAAGCCGCAGATCACCTCGTCGAATACCAGCAGGATGCCATAGCGATCGCACAGCTCGCGCAGTCGCTCGAGGTAGCCACGCGGCGGCACGATGACCCCGGTGGAACCGGCGATCGGCTCGACGAACACCGCGGCGATGCGCCGCTCTCCGACCAGGTTCACGAAGCGCAGCAGGTCATCGGCCAGCTCGGCCCCGCTCGCGCCCATGCCGCGGGTCAGCCGGTTCGCCGGCAGCAGCGTGTGCCGCAGGTGCAATACCCCAGGCAGCAGCGCGCCGAACGCCTCGCGATTGCGCACCATGCCGCTCAGCGCCGTGCCGCCGATGTTGACGCCGTGATAGGCGCGCTCACGCGAGACGAAATAGGTACGCTGCGCCTCGCGGCGGGCGAGGTGGTAGGCGAGCGCGATCTTGATCGCCGTATCGACCGCCTCGGAGCCGGAGTTGCAGAAGAAGACGTGATCGAGGGCCGCCGGGGTGAGCTCGGCAACGCGGTCGGCGAGCTCGAACGACGCGGGATGTCCGCGCATGAAGCTCGGCGTGTAGTCGAGCGTCTCGAGCTGCCGGCTGACGGCGGCGGCGATTTCCGCGCGGCAGTGGCCGGCCGGCGAGCAGAACAGCCCCGAGCTGCCATCGAGCACCCGCCGTCCCGTCGGGTCGAAGTAGTGCAGGCCGCTCGCGCGCACGAACAGGCGCGGGTGCTGCTTGAAATCGCGGTTGCTGGTGAACGGCATCCAATGGCGTTCCAGGTTCTCGACCGTCATGTCCATGGGATCTCCAGGCGCGCACTGCCGCTGCCGCGGCGCGGTATAGTCTAGAGACAATAGCCGGCATTTGCCCAAGCCGACAGCGGAGCCTGCATGAAGCCGCCAGAGAAGATGGGACCCTCCGAAGCGCTCGTCGAGACGCTCGCCGCCAACGGTGTCACGCACGTGTTCGGCATCGTCGGCTCGGCGTTCATGGACGCGCTCGACATTTTCCCGGCCGCCGGCATCCGCTTCGTGCCGGTGGCGCACGAGCAGGGTGCGATCCACATGGCCGACGGCTACGCGCGCGCCTCGGGCCGCCATGGCGTGTGCATCGCACAAAACGGTCCGGGTGTCACCAACTTCGTCACCGGCGTGGCGGCCGCCTACTGGGCCCATTCCCCGGTGGTATTCATCACGCCGGAAACCGGCTCCATGACCATGGGACTCGGCGGCTTCCAGGAAACCGAGCAGCTGCCGATCTTCTCGCGCATCACCCGCTACCAGGGACACGTCAACAACCCCAAGCGCATGGCGGAGATCGCGGCGCGCTGCTTCGATCGCGCGATGCTCGAGATGGGCCCGGCGCAGCTGAACATCCCGCGGGATTTCTTCTACGGCGAGATCGAAGCGGCCATCCCCGAGCCGCTGCGCATCAGCCCGGGAGCGGGCGATGCGGCGGCACTCGATCGGGCCGCCGCCCTGCTGGCCGGCGCGAGCTTCCCGGTGATCATCGCCGGCGGCGGCGTGATCACCGCCGGTGCCGCGCGGGAGGCGGTCGCGCTCGCCGACCTGCTGGGCGCGGCGGTGTGCAACAGCTACCTGCACAACGATTCCTTTCCCGCCTCCCACGCACTCTCCGCCGGGCCGCTCGGGTATCAGGGCTCCAAGGCCGCCATGAAGCTGCTCGCGCAGGCGGACGTAGTGCTCGCGCTCGGCACCCGGCTCGGGCCCTTCGGCACCTTGCCCCAGCACGGACTCGATTACTGGCCGACGCAGGCGCAGGTCGTCCAGGTCGATAGCGACGCGCGCATGCTCGGCCTGGTCAAACCCATCTCGGTCGGCATCCACGGTGATGCGCGCGCGGCCGCTGCCGCGTTGTGCGAGCGGCTGCGCGACCGACCGCTGACCGGGGCCGCGACGCGCGCCGCCCGCCTCGGGCGCATTGCGGCGGAGAAGACCGCCTGGGAGGCCGAGCTCGCCGCCTGGACACACGAGCGTGATCCCTACTCGCTCGAGGTCGCCGCGGGCTCCAAGCACATGCATCCGCGCGAGATGCTGCGGGCGCTGGAGAAAGCGCTCCCGGCCGACTCCATGGTGTCCACCGACATCGGCAACATCTGCTCGGTCGCCAACTCCTACCTGCGCTTCGAGCGGCCCCGCTCGCTGTTCGCCGCGATGAGCTTCGGCAACTGCGGCTACGCCTTCCCGGTGATCTGCGGGGCGAAGGTGGCTGCGCCGACGCGGCCGGCGTTCGCGTACGTCGGCGACGGCGCCTGGGGCATCAGCTTCAACGAGCTGCTGACCTGCGCGCGCGAGCGCATCGGCGTCACCGTCGTGCTGTTCAACAACGCGCAGTGGGGCGCGGAGAAGAAGAACCACGTCGACTTCTACTCGCGCCGCTACCAAGGAGTGAATCTCGAGAACCCCAGCTGGGCGGCCGTGGCGCGCGCCTTCGGCTGCGAGGGCGTCACCGTCGAGCGGCTCAGCGACATCGAGCCGGCGGTGCGCGCGGCGGCCCGGGCACAGGGCGACGGCCAGACGACGGTGCTCGAGATGATGGTCACGCAGGAGCTCGGCGACCCCTTCCGCCGCGACGCCTTGGCGAAGCCGGTGCGCTATCTCGCCAAGTACCGCGACTATCGGTAAGCAGTAAGCGTGCCGGGGATACTGAGGATGAGCACCGGACAGGCGTTCACGGCACCGCTCGCCCCTCCTGCCGGGCTGCGCCGCGCGCTGCGTCGGCGCCATCTGGAGATGATCGCGCTCGGTGGAGTCATCGGCGCGGGGTTGTTCGTCGGCAGCGGCGTGGTGATCGGCGCCGCCGGTCCCGCCGCGGTCATCTCCTTCGCCCTCACCGGCTTGCTGGTCGTGCTGGTGATGCGCATGCTCGGGGAGATGGCGGTGGCCTACCCCGCAGTGGGCGGCTTCTACGAATACAACCGCCTCGCGCTCGGTGAGTTCGCCGGCTTTCTCACCGGTTGGATGTACTGGTACTTCTGGGTGATCGTGGTCGCGATGGAGGCGGTCGCCGGTGCGCGGATTCTCCAGACCTGGTGGCCGGCGATCGCGCCGTGGCAGTTCACGCTCGGCCTCATGACGCTGTTCACGGTCGTGAACCTGCTGTCGGTGCGCGCCTACGGCGAGGCCGAGTTCTGGTTCGCCTCCATCAAGGTAGCGGCGATCGTGGTGTTCCTGTGCGCCGGCACGGCGTTCGCGCTCGGCGCCTGGCCGGGTACCATCGGCGGCATTTCCCATCTGACGGCGCACGGCGGCTTCATGCCCAACGGCATCATCCCGGTGCTGACCGGAGCGGTCGCCGCCACCGGGTTCTATTTCGGCGCCGAGATCGTCACGATCGCAGCGGCCGAATCCGCCGAGCCGGAGAAGGCGGTCGCGGCCACGACCCAGTCGGTGGTCTGGCGCGTACTGATCTTTTATATCGGCTCGATCTTTCTCGTGGTCGCCATCGTCCCGTGGAACGACACCGTGCGCATGGCACGCCCGTACGTGAGCGTCATGGAGACTCTGCGGGTGCCGGCCGCGGTCACCATCATGAGCCTGGTGATCCTCACCGCCGTGTTGTCGGCGCTCAACTCCGGCCTGTTCGCCTCCTCGCGCATGCTGATGGCGCTCGCCAGGCGCGGCGATGCGCCCGCCTTGTGCGCACGGCTCGACGCGCGCGGTGTGCCGGTGGCGGCAATTCTCGGCAGCACCGCCTTCGGTTACGCGACGGTGGTGATGAGCTACATCTCCCCCGACCGCGTGTTCGCCTTTCTCGTCAATTCCTACGGCACGGTGGCGATCTTCGTCTACGTGCTGATCGCGCTCGCGCAGCTGCGTCTGCGCCGCCGTCTCGAGCGCGACGCGCCCGAGCGGCTGCGTATCCGGATGTGGGGTTACCCGTGGCTCACCGTCGGCACGATTCTCGCCATGCTGGCGATCGTCGCGGCGATGGGAATGATCCGCGAGCAACGCGTACCGCTGGTGTTCGGCCTGATCAGTGCGGCGATCATGCTGTGCGCCTACCTGCTGCGCGCCGCGCTGGCGCGCGGCCGCAGCGACGCCGGCTTTGTTAAGATTCCGTGACACACCGCTCTACCGGATACCCGCGATGACCGGCGAACCGTATCTGCTCACGCCCGGGCCCCTGACCACCTCACTGCGCACGCGGCAGGCGATGCTGCGCGACTGGGGCTCGTGGGACGCGGATTTCAACGCCATCACCGGCCGCGTGCGCGAGCGGCTGCTGCAGATCGCGCACGCGGAAACGCACGAATGCGTGCCGATGCAGGGCAGCGGCACCTTCTCGGTCGAGGCGGCGATCGGCACGCTGGTGCCGCGCCGCGGGCACGTGCTGGTACCGCGGAACGGCGCGTACTGCCAGCGCATCGCCAAGATATGTCAAGTTCTCGGCCGCAAGCTGACCACCATTGATTATCCGGAGAACGCGCCGGTTGCGGCAGCCGACGTCGCGCGGGCGCTTGCGGCCGATCCGTCCATCACCCACGTGGCGCTGGTGCACTGCGAGACCAGCACCGGGATCCTGAATCCGCTCGAGGAAGTCGCCGCCGTGGCCGCCGGGTATGGGAAAGGCCTGATCGTCGATGCCATGAGCTCCTTCGGTGCGCTCGAGATCGATGCCCGCCGCACGCCGTTCGACGCGCTGGTGGCGGCCTCGGGGAAGTGCCTAGAAGGCCCCCCCGGGATGGGCTTCGCAATCGTGCGGCGCGGGGCGCTCGAACAGGCCGAGGGAAACTGCCACTCGCTCGCCATGGACCTGTACGACCAGTGGGTGTACATGCAGAAGACCACGCAATGGCGCTTCACGCCGCCTACGCACGTGGTGGCCGCTTTCGATGCCGCGATCGAGCAGTACCTCGAG
>DASPPI010000188.1:0-11298 GCA_035625615.1 Steroidobacteraceae bacterium
GCAGCCTGCGAGGCCCGCGCCGAGCAGACCGAAGGCCAGCAGCGGGAGCGGGCGAATGCGCATGCGGGACCTTTCAGGTCGTGCCGGCCACGGGCGGCGAGCGGCGCCAAGCATACTCGAACCATTGCGCGCGCCTTACACAGTGCGGTAAAAAGGCACGGACTCATGTGGAGAGCGATCGTCGCCGTCAGTGTCGGAGCGAGCCTCGGGGCGCTGCTGCGCTGGTGGCTCGGCCTGTCGCTCAACCCGCACTTCCCGCCGATCCCGCCCGGCACGCTGGCCGCCAACCTGATCGGCGGCTATGTCGTCGGGGTGGCGATCGCCTTCTTCGGCACCTATACGGCGCTCGCGCCCGAATGGCGGCTGTTCGTGATCACCGGCTTCTGCGGCGGACTCACCACTTTCTCCACCTTCTCCGCGGAGGTCGTGACGCTCGTGCAGCACGGACGGCCGCTGTGGGCCCTGGGGGCGGTAGCCGTGCACCTGCTGGGGTCGGTCGTCATGACCGTTGCCGGCATCGGCACGGTCGTGTGGATGCGCAGCTGAGGGCTCGACAATGCAAGGCTCGTTCCTGAGATTCTACATGCACGAGGGCAAGCGCCATCACCGGCGCCTCATGTGGGAATGGCTGCTCGAGGAGGCGAACGCCCTCGGCATCCGCGGTGGCTGCGCCTTTCGCGCCATGGCCGGCTTCGGCCGCCACCATACGCTGCACGAGAGCAGCTTCTTCGAGCTCGCCGGCACCACCGGCGTCGAAGTGGAGTTCATCGTCAGCGACGAGGAAGCGCACCAGCTGCTGCAGCGGGTCGAGGCCGAAGGCATCCGGCTCTTCTACGCGTGCGTGCCGGCGATGTTCGGGATCATCAACCCCGACGCCGCGGACCAGTTGCAGCCGGACTGAAGCTACTTGCGCTCGATGGTGTGCAGCGGCACGGCGCTCGAGGCGCCGCGCGTCGGGCGGTCGGCCTCGGGAGCGGTGAGCGGCTGACACGCCGTGAGCGTGGCCAGGCAGCGCACGCTGAGCTCCTGGTACTCACGCGTGCCGGCCGCCTTCCAGGCGAGCTCCTCGGGCTTGAGCGCGCGCACGATGCGCGCCGGCACGCCCGCGACCAGCGTGCGGCGCGGCACCACGAACCCGGCGCGCACGAAGCTTCCGGCGCCGACGAACGCTTCCTCCTCCACCACCGCATCGTCCATGACGATCGCGCCGATGCCGATCAGTGCGCCGCGGCGCACGATGCAGCCGTGCAGCACGGCGGCGTGACCGACGTGGGCGTCGACCTCGAGCAGCGTGTCTTTCGCCGGGAAGCTGTGCAGCACGCAGCAGTCCTGCACGTTGGCGCCTTCCTGCATGAGGATGCGGCCGAAGTCCCCGCGCAGCGAGGCGCCCGGGCCGACATAGCAGCCCGCCGCCACGATGACATCGCCGATCAGCGTCGCCTGCGGGTGCACGAAGGCCCTCGGGTCGACGACCGGGATGAGTCCGTCCACGGCGTAGGTGGCCACAGGATAGCGCGGGCGCTCAGTCGGCGCGTCCCCCGGCGAGCAGGGCGCGCACGCCGGCGCGGAACTCCTCGGACGCGAGCTGCGCCCCGAAGAGGCGCGCCTCCTCCTCGATGCGCGCGAGGATCTCGCGCGGGTCGCCGCGCAACAGGCGCCGGGTGGCGGCCAGCGCGCCCACCGGCTGACGCGCCACGGCGCGCGCGAGCGCGCGCGCCTCATCGAGCAGCACGCTCTCCTCGACCACGCGGTTGACCAGCCCGTAGTCGAGCGCGGTCGCGGCATCGAGCGGTTTCCCGAGGAACAGCAGCTCCGCCGCGCGCTGCGGACCGACCAGGCGCGGCAGCAGCAGGGAGCTGCCCGCCTCGGGCACGAGGCCGAGCGCCACGAACGGCAGGGACAGCCGTGCGGTGCGCGCCGCCACGATGAGGTCGCAGTGCAGCAGCAGTGTCACGCCGATGCCGACCGCCTGGCCGTGCACGGCAGCGATCAGCGGCTTGCCGAAGGTCGGCAAGAGGCGCAGGAAGCGCAGCGCCGGATGTTCGGCAGTGAGCGGCGGGGTGCTGAGGAAGTCCTGCAGGTCGTTGCCGGCGCAAAAGCCCGCGCCCTCCCCGCTCAGCAGCACGGCGCGTACGGATGCATCCGCCTGTGCTGCGCTCAAGGCCTCGCAGAGCGCCGCGTACATGGCGAGCGTGATGGCGTTGCGCTTCTCCGGGCGGTTGAAGCGCAGCTCGCACACTCCATCGGCGCCCGTGACCCGCAGCTCACTCATCGGATGAGCTTGCGGCAGCGCCCGCCTGGGCGCAACTGGGCCCCAGGGCAAAGCCCGGGTCAAACCGCACGCGGTCAGGGCCCGGGGGCCGGCGGCGTTGCCGCGTGAGTACGAAAGTCGACGTCGCTGTCGGCAGCGAGCCAGGCGAGCGCCGTCCAGGCGGCAACGTTCTGGTCGAGCTGCGCCCGGTCGACCTTGTCGAGCGTGTCGTCGGGCGTGTGGTGGATGTCGAAGTAGTGCGTGCCGTCCTGACTCAGCAGAAACGCCGGCACACCGCCCTCGATCGCCGGCGCCACGTCCGCACCCGCCTCCACCGGAGGATGGTCGGCGGCCAGGACACCGATCGGGGTCAGCACCCGCAGCAGCGTGCGGGCAAACTCACTGCTGATGACGGCGGCCGGCAGCGCGCAGGCAAAGACCCGGTCGGTGCCGAAGTCGCTCTCCCCGGCGAGCACGTGGTCTGCGAGCTCCGCCTGGTGATTGCGCACGTAGGCGTGACCGCCGAAGTCCCCCTCGGGCGGCAGCGGCTGGCTGACCTCCTCGGAGCCGAACAGCACGACGCGCACCGTGCGCCGCGGCTTGTGCGGCAGATTGCGGATGAGCGTGGCCGCCGCCGTGACGATGGCCGTGCCGGCAGCGTCATCGATCGCGCCGGTCCCCTGGTCCCAGCTGTCGAGGTGCGCGCCGAGCAGCACCACTTCCTGCGGGCGCTCGCGCCCGCGCACGTCCGCAATGACATTCTGCGAGTGGGCGTTCGGCAGGTAGGAGGCGCTCGAGAACAGGTGCACGCGCACCTTCTGCCCCAGCGCGGCGATCCGCTCGATCTGGTCGGCATCCGGCCCCGACAGCGCAAACGCCGGCACCGGCACGCGGCCGTCGACGTAACGGGTCGTGCCGGTGTGGGCGAGACGGTGGCTGTCGGTGCCCACCGAGCGCAGCAGGAATGCGATCGCCCCGCGCTGCGCGGCCTCCTGCGGACCGTCGGTGCGCGCCTGAACCGCCGCGCTGTAGCCGGCGCCATCCTGGGTGCGCACCATGCGCTGCGTCACCAGCGCGATCTTGCCGGTGAGCGCGCCGGGTGTGGCCGCCTTGAGGTCGGAGAGTGTCGCAAAGAGCACCACGTCCCCGTCGAGCCCGGCCGGCGGCGTCGGCGGCGACTCCCCGAGCGCGGCGATGACCAGCGGCTGCCTGTCGGGGGCGATGATCTGCGCGCTTTCGCTGCCGCGCACCCAGGCAGTGATCGGGAAGCTCTCGAGGTGCACGTTGTCGAAGCCGAGCGCCTTGAGCCGCGCCGCGGCCCATTCCGCCGCCTGCTGCTCGCCCGGGGATCCGGCCGGACGCGGGCCGAAGCGCGTGGTGAGCTCGCTCACCCAGGCATAGGCGATATCGTGTCCGGCCATGGCCGCATCACGCAGCTGCGCGGCCACCGCTTCGGGCGCCGGGGCGCCGGCGGCGAGTGCACCCGCGGAGCCCCCGCAAAGCAAGCCACAAACCAACACCAGGGGCGCGAGCCGGCGCAGCCAAGAAACCCGGGCGGGCGCGCCGGCCTCAGGCGGCGCGGCAGTGTCAGGTGGCACGTGCGGGGCTTTCAGTCGCGCTTCAGGGAGCGCGCATTCTACGCAAGCGCACTCCCGGCACCAAGCGCCTCAGCCGGGCAGCTGCGCGAGCGGCAGCGGCTGCGCGAGGTGGTAGCCCTGCGCGAAATCGACGCCGATGCGCCGCAGCTCGGTCAACACCGCCTCACTCTCGACACACTCGGCGACGGTGGCGATGCCGAGGGCGCGGCCGACCTTGCCGATCGCCTCCACCATGCTGCGGTTCACCGCATCGTCGGTAATGTGGCTGATGAACTGCCCGTCGATCTTGAGGAAGTCCACCGGGAGGGTCTTCAGGTACACGAACGAGGAGACGCCGGTGCCGAAGTCATCGAGCGCGAAGCGGCAGCCGCGCCGCTTGAGCTCGCTCATGAGGTAGCGGGCGTTCGAGAGGCTGGTGACCGCGGCGGTCTCGGTGATCTCGAAGCACAGCGCGCCGGCGATCGCGGGCTCTGCGACGCTCTGCAGCACGTAGTCGACGAACGACTGCTCGTTGAGCGAGGTGCCCGAGAGGTTGACCGCCAGCAGCGGCAGCGGCTGACCGCGCCACTGCCGCTCGTGCAGCAGCTCGATCGCCTGCCCGACCACCCAGCGGTCGATGACCGACATGACGTTGTAGCGCTCGGCGGCCGGAATGAACTCGGACGGCAGCACCAGCTGCCCGCCGTCGTCGCGCAGGCGCACGGTGAGCTCGTAGAAGGCGCGCCCCCCCTTGTCGCCGAGCGGCACGATCGGCTGGAAGAAGAGCTCGAGGCGCTGGTCCTCGGTCGCGCGCGTCACCCGCGCCACCCAGTGCATCTCGCGGTGACGGTGCGACACCCCGTCGGCCTCGTAGACGTGGATGCGGTTGCGGCCAGCGTCCTTGGCGGCGTAGCAGGCGATGTCCGCGGCGCTCATGACGTTGGTGGCGTTCTCGGTCTCGGCGCTGATCTGCACGATGCCGATGCTCGCCCCGACCGACAGCGTGTTGCTGCCCCACACGAAGCGGAATTCGCGGATCGCCTGGCGCACCCCTTCGGCGATGCGCGTCGCCTGCTCGCGCGTGCAGCCCTCGAGCAGTACCCCGAACTCATCGCCGCCGAGGCGCGCGATGGTGTCGCTGGCGCGCACGCGCGTCTGCAGCAGCCCGGTCACGTCGCGCAGCAGCCGGTCGCCCGCCTGGTGACCGCAGGTATCGTTCACCAGCTTGAACTGATCGAGGTCGATGTACAGCAGCGTGTACGATCCTTCGCCGCGCTGCGCCGAGAGCAGCGCGGCGTGCAGGCGGTTGTCGAATTCGCGGCGGTTGATGAGGCCGGTGAGCGCATCGTGGCTCGCCTGCCAGGAGAGCGCGCGCTTCAGGCGCCGCTCGCGGGTATTGTCGTGGAATACCACCACCGCGCCGATGACGCGCCCGTTGCGGTCGCAGATCGGGGCCGCCGACTCCTGGATCGCGACCTCGTCGCCGGTGCGGGTGATGAGCACCGCGTGATCGGCCGGCGCGCCGCCGCTCTCGGAGCGGCCGAGCGCGCCGCTCAGGGAGTTCTCGATGGGCTCGCGGGTGAGCTCGTTGACGAGCTTGAGCACCGCGCCGATCGGCTGGCCGCGCGCCTCGGCGAGGCTCCAGGCGGTGAGGGTCTCGGCGACCGGATTGATGTACTCGATGCCTCCCTCCGCATCCGTGCTGATGACCGCATCGCCGATCGATTCCAGCGTCACCTGCGCGCGCTCCTTCTCGGCGAACACGGCCTGCTCGGCGCGCTTGCGTGCGGTAATGTCGGTGATCGTGCCCTCGTAGCCGACGATGCGGCCGGTGGGATCGCGGATCACCCGGGAATTCTCCAGGATCACGAGCTGCTGGCCGTCGCCGCGGCGCATCAGGAACTCGGCATCGCGGATCGATCCTTCCGACTCCACCCGGCGCATGAACTCGGCCCGGTCGGCGGGGTCCCAGTACAGCGCCTCGGCGCGCTGCCGGCACAGCTGCTCGGCGCTCTCGTAGCCGAGCATGGCGACGAAGCCGGGATTCACCGACAGGAGCCGTCCGTCGGGCAGGCTCTGGTAGACGCCCTCGGCGATGCTCTCGAACAGGCCGCGGAACTTCGCCTCGCTGCTGCGCAACGCCTCCTCGGCCAGGCGCCGCTCGATGGCGATGCCGGCGAGCTGCGCGGCGCGCGCCATGATCTGCGACTCGGGATCGGTGGGCAGCCCCGGCTGCGCGCGGAATACGCCGAGCGAGCCGAGCACGTGACCGGCGGCCGCCTTGATGGGCGTCGACCAGGCCGCGCGCAGGCCCGCGGCGAGCGCCGCCGCGCGCGGCTCGCTCCAGGAGGGATCCGTCTCGATGTCGGCGACCAGCACCTGGCGGTCGAGGTGCACGGCGGCCGCGCACGAGCCGTGGCGGATGCCGATCTGCGCGCGCGCGAGCACCATGTGCAGCGTATCCACCAGCTGCGGTGCGACCATCTGGGCGAAGCTGCGCCCGTCCTCGGCGAGCACGCTGACGGAGGCGACACTGCCAACGCCGGCGGATTCGATGAAGCGGGTAATGGAGGCGAGCACGTCCGGCAGCGGAGCGTTGCGCGTGACCTGCTCGAACACCATGCGCTCGGCGGCCGACATGGCCTCCGAGCGCTTGCGCTCGGAGATGTCGGCGATGCTGCCGCGCACCAGGCGGCGGTTGCCGCTCGGCAGCCGTGCCAGGCGCACTTCGCACATGATCTCGCCGCCGGCGGCATCGATGAGCGCCCATTCGAACACGGGCACCTCGCCCTTGAGCGCCCGCTCGATGTAGTCGCGCGCGCGCGCTCCCGAGTGCGCCCCATCGGGCTGCAACGCCGGGCTCAGCGTCACCGGGCCGACCTCGAGGAGCCGGGCGCGATCGAGACCGAAGAGCTTCTGCGCATTCTCGTTGGCATCGACGAAGCGACCGGCGTCGGCGTCGAGCACCACGATGGCCTCGGGAGCGTGATCGACCAGCAGCCGGTAGCGCGCGGCGCTCTCGCGCATGGCCTGCTCGGACTCGCGCCGCTCGGTCACATCGCGCAGGCACAGCACGAACATCTCGCGCCGCGACAGCGGCGCCTTGCTGACGGCGATCTCCGCCGGGAACGAGTCCCCGTCCTTGCGCCGCGCCCACAGCTCGCGCGCGGCCAGATCGAGGGCGGTATCGCCGAGGGTGGCCGCGAGGCGCTGCAGCGCCTCGGGAACCGTCTCGTCGGTGGCGATCTTGGGCAGCAGCAGGTCGATGCGCTGGCCGACCACCTCGGCCTCGTCGTAGCCGAACACGCGCTCGCCGGTAGGGTTGAAGGTGCGGATCACCCCGTCCTCGTCGACGGTGAGCACCACGTCCTTGATGTGATCGAGAATGACCTGCAGATGCCCGGAACTCTGCTCGCGCGCTTCGAGCGCGAGCGCCCGCGCCTCATCGGCCATGAGCCGCATGGACTCGACGATGCCGCGCCGCTCCGCGTCGATGGTCTGATAATGATCGTTGATGAGCCGCAGCAGCATCGCGACGTCGGGGGTAGCGCTCCCGGTCCGCAGCTGCAGCTCGCGCAGCTGCGCCCGCAGGTGCGGGTGCAGCTCCCGATGGGCTTCACCCTGCCGCGCATCGGCCCTGACGAGGGTCGTCGTCGCGCCTTGCGTGCCATCCGGGGGGCCCGGGCGCGTCCGTAGGGTCTGCGGCTTTGACATAAGCAAGCTGAGGAAGCCCGACAACGATCATACGGAGACCCCCCGGAGTTCCCCGTGAAGCCCCTCCCGGTTCTGTCGACTTGAGGCGCGGAGGCGGCGCGGGCGCGGCGCCCAGGGGCTAGTGCGCGGCCGCTGTCGTCGTGCGGGTCGTCGGTGTCGGTGCAGCAGCGGCTGCCGCAGCCGCCGTGGCGGCTCCCGGCGTCGCTGCCGCGGCGGCGCCGGCGGGTGCCGGGGCGGCCGGTGCGCGGGCGCCGGCCGAGGCGGGCGGCACCGGCTTGCCGGGCTGGTCCGGCGTCCCGGAGCCGGCGATGAGCGGCATGGCGAAGGTACCGGTCAGCGACTGCCCGCCGGCATCGACGTTGAGCAGCGCACTGAAGGTAAAGACGCCGCTGCGTGTCGGGCGCACCTTGATCGAGTGGTGGATCTCCGCACCTTCCGCCGGGCGCTCGCTCGCGCCGATCTGCCCGCCCTCGAGAAGCTCGAGACCCTCGTCCGTCTCGACCCGGCCGTAGATGCGGTCGACGGCGGCGGACTTCGGCACGATCACGAGGTCGATGTCGACCGGCTGGCCGACGTCCGGGCGGTCGCGCACGTCGAATTTCACCTGCACCGGGGCCCCGGGCCCCTTGGCCATGCCGAGCGCGGTCACCAAGGTATCGGCCGGCTTGATCACCCGGCGGGCCGCGCCAGCGGCCTTACCGGCGCCGCCCGAGGACGTCTTCGAGCCGCAGCCCCAGAAAAGCCCGGCGACGGCGAGCCCCAGGGCGAGATTCCTCATGAAGTTCCACATCGCTGTGCCGGCCACCCTGCCACCTGGATTAAGTCACCTGCCCGCGCGGACAATAGCGCGTCTGCGCGCACCGGTGCAGGTACCTGATCGGCATTTCGGAAAGGCGCGAAGGCCGCTGCCTCAGCCCTGTAGCAGCGGCGGCTCGTTGATCGCCGCGATCTGCTCGAGGAGATCGAGCAGGTAGCCCTCCCAGTAGCGCGGCTCCCCCGCCCAGGGGAAGGCGCGCGGAAAGGCCGGATCGCTCCAGCGATGCACCACCCAGGCGGCGTGATGGAGCATGCGCAGCGCCCGCAGCGGCTCGATCAGGGTCACTTCCTTGAAGTCGAAATCGGCGAACTGCTGATAGCCCTCGAGGAGCTGCTGCCACTGGCTCTGCTGTTCGGCCGGCCCGCCCGACAACATCATCCACAGGTCCTGCACGCGCGGTCCCGTGGCGCAGTCGTCCAGGTCGACGAATACCGGACCGTGCTCGTCCCACAAGAGGTTCCCGAGATGGCAGTCGCCGTGGATGCGGATCTCGCGCACGGCGGAGGCTTCCGCGAACGCTGCGCTCACCCGCTCGAGCAGCGCGCCGCTGACCGAGGAGTAGCGCTCGCGCAGCGCCTCCGGCAGCAGGGGACTGCCGAGCAGCTGCGCGCGCGCCTCCCAGCCAAGGCGCTCGACGCCGATGCGCGGGCGCACCGTGAAGGGCCGGGTGGCGCCTACCTGGTGCACCCGCGCGATGCTGCGGCCGAGGAGCTGGCGCGCCTCGGGGGCGTCGAGCTCGGGCGCTCGCCCGCGCCTCCACGGGAAGGCCGCGAAGCGAAACTCGCGGTAGCGCAGCAGTGTCTCGCCCGCGATGACGAGCGGGGCAGCGACCGGCAGCTCCGCGGCGGCGAGCTCGGCGGTGAACTGATGCTCCTCAAGGATCTGCGCATCGCTCCAGCGGGCCGGCCGATAGAACTTCAGCACCAGCTGCCCCCGGTCCGCGCCGAGCTGGTAGACCCGGTTCTCGTAACTGTTGAGGGCGAAGAGCCGCCCGTCGGGCTCGAGCCCGCAGGCGGCGGCGGCGTCCAGCACCACCGCCGGCGTAAGACCGGAGAAGGGTCGCAGATCGCTACCCGGGGTTTTGTTTATCATCGCCGCCCCATGAAGCACGGCAGCATATTAGTCACCGGCGGGGCGGGCTACATCGGCAGCCACGTGGCGCTGCAGCTGCGCGAGCGCGGCGAGCGGGTGGTGGTGCTCGATGACCTGTCGCGCGGCTTCCGGCAGGCGGTACTCGATGCGCCGCTCGTCGTCGGCAAGGTGGGCGATCGCGACGCGGTGTTGCGGCTGCTCGGGGATCACGGCGTCGATACGGTGATGCATTTCGCCGCCTACACCATCGTGCCCGAGTCGGTGAGCGAGCCGCTCAAATACTACGGCAACAACACCTGCGCGACGCGCACGCTGCTCGAGTGCTGCCTCGAGGCGCGAGTCCGGCACTTCGTGTTCTCTTCCAGCGCCGCGGTGTACGGCATACCGGCGGGGGGCGTAGCCGCCGAAGATACCCCCACCAACCCCATCAATCCCTACGGCGCCTCCAAACTCATGTCCGAGTGGATGCTCTCGAGTGTCGCCCAGACCTTCCCGCTGAACTACGCTGCGCTGCGCTACTTCAACGTGGCCGGCTCCGATCCGCGCGGTCGCATCGGCCAGGCAACCCCCAACGCGACGCTCCTCGTCAAGGTCGCCTGCGAGGCCGCGGCGGGCCGGCGGACGGGGGTTGCGATCTACGGGACCGACTACCCGACCGCGGACGGCACCGGCGTGCGCGATTACATCCATGTGCAGGACCTCGCGGCGGCGCATCTCGATGCGCTCGCCTACCTGCGCCGCGGCGGGGCCTCCACCACTCTCAACGTCGGCTACGGCCATGGCTACAGCGTGCGGCAGGTGCTCGCCAGCGTCGAGCGGGTGTCGGGCCGCAAGCTCACGGTGCGCGAGGAGCCACGCCGCCCGGGCGATCCGCCGACGCTGATCGCGCGCGCCGACCGTATCCGCACCCAACTCGGCTGGCGTCCGCGGCTCGACGATCTCGACACCATCGTGCGCCACGCCTATGAGTGGGAGCAACGGCTGCTGCGTGAACCGTGGTAGGCGCACGAGCTGTGGCAGCGCGCGCGCCGCACGCGCCCGGTAGAATGTTCGATCCATGAAGTGGGCGCGACCCAAGTCGTTGAGTGGCCTGATGCTGGTCGGCCTGGTGCTGATGGCCGTGCCGCTGCTGATCGCCATCGCCACCGCCCTGCTGCAGATCCGCGACCTGTCGGAGACCGGACACAAGATCGTCATTCAGGGCGTAACCGGGGCTCGCGCCAGCCAGGCGCTGTTCGGTCAGATCGCCTCGCTCGAGCGCACGGCGCGCCTGCACCAGGTGCTGAACGATCCGAAGCTCCTCGAGCTCTATCGCACGCAGGACGAGGCGCTGAGCGCCACGCGCGAGCAGCTGCAGCGCCTCACCACCAGCGACGCACGCCGCACGCTCACAGAGCTGGCGCAGCTGCAGGCGAGCATCCGCTCCTCGGTGACATCACCCGCCGCCCGCAGCGCGGAGGCGACCTCGGATCTCTCCGCCCGCTTCGCGCAGCTCTCGGCCCTGGTCGAGCGGGTCGCGCAGCAGAGCAACGCGCAGGTCGACACCGAGGTCGCCGCGCTCGAGGAGCGCACCCTCGAGGCACGCAAGCGCCTGGTGTGGCAGGCGGCTCTCCTGTTGCCGCTCGCCGTGGTCGCGGTGTTCGTGCTCACCCTCGGCGTCGGACGACCGCTGCGCCAGCTCGACCGCGCCATCAGCGAGCTCGGCCAGGGCACCTTCAGCAACGCGATCGCGGTCTCCGGTCCCCACGACCTCGAGCGCCTCGGCCGCCAGCTCGAGTGGCTGCGCCAGCGCCTGCTCGAGCTCGCGCACGAGCGCAACCGCTTCCTGCGGCACATGTCGCACGAGC
>DASPPI010000189.1:0-2932 GCA_035625615.1 Steroidobacteraceae bacterium
GGCTTCGACCCGGTGTACGGCGCCCGGCCGCTCAAGCGCGCCATCCAGCAGCAGATCGAGAACCCGCTGGCTAGTAAGATCCTGCAGGGCGAGTTCGTGCCCGGCGACCGTATCCGCATCGGCGCACGCGACGGCGAGCTCGCCTTCGCCAAGGCCCGATGAGCACCGCGCCGCGACCCCTCGAGGCTGCGGGGCCGCGCCGCGACTGCCTGACGCTATAATCGCCCCACAACAACAGCGCCAGAGACCGCATGCCGTTCTACGAATACGAGTGCCGGGCCTGCAAGTACTACACCGAGGTCATGCAGAAGCTCACCGATGCGCCACTCACCAAGTGCCCGTCCTGCGGCAAGCGGACGCTGAAGAAGCTGGTGTCCGCGCCCGTGTTCCGCCTCAAGGGCGGCGGCTGGTACGAGACCGACTTCAAGTCGGACCAGGAGAGCAGGCGCAACCTGCTGGGCTCGGACAAGGAGGAGGCCAAGCCCTCCGACACCAAGGAGCCCCAGGAGCCGAAGCCCGAGGCGAAAGAGGCCAAGGAGGCGCCCGCGCCCACCGACGCCCGGGCCGAGGCGCCGAAGCCACCGGCCGCCGCAAAGGCGGCGGGCGCTGCACGCACGGGCGGCGCGGCCAAGCCCATCCGCTCGGGTCCGGCGCGCCGCCCGGGGCGCTCGGGCGCACGCCGCGGCGCTGCCCGGCGGCGGCGCTGAAGCCATGAACGGCGGCGGCGCAAAAAAGTGGGCGCTGCGGCGTTACCTGGTCGCCGGGATCCTGGTGTGGCTGCCGATCCTCGCCACCATCTGGGTGGTGACCTTCATGCTGCACATCGTGGACCGCACGCTGCTGCTGCTGCCGCAGGCGTACCGGCCGGAGGCGCTGGTGGGATTTACCCTGCCGGGCGTCGGCC
Organism: Steroidobacteraceae bacterium; assembly: GCA_035625615.1. GTDB lineage: Bacteria > Pseudomonadota > Gammaproteobacteria > Steroidobacterales > Steroidobacteraceae > 13-2-20CM-66-19. The sequence continues at coordinate 905 of DASPPI010000189.1, forward strand.
TGGTGTTTGCGCTGATCATCGTGTTCCTCACGGGGCTGCTGGTCACGAACCTGATCGGCCGGCGCCTGATCGTCTGGGGCGAGGAACTGCTCAACCGCATCCCACTGGTGCGAACGGTGTACGGCGGCGTCAAGAGCTTCACGGAGAGCGTCTTCTCGCAGTCGAACTCCTTTCGCAAGGTGGTGATGGTGGAGTACCCGCGCCCCGGGGTGTGGAGCATCGGCTTTCTCACCGCGGACGACGTGCCGGAGGTGAGCGAGAAGCTCGGCGAGGCGCACGTCGCGGTCTATATCTCCGCCGCGCTCAATGCTACCGCGGGCTATCTGGTGCTGGTGCCGCGCCGGGAAGTGGTCGAGCTCGACATGTCGGTCGACGCCGCGCTGCGCATGATCATCACCTGCGGCGTGGTGGTTCCGCCGGCCGCAGTGGCGGCCGCCAAGGCGCGACCGCTTCCCAAGCCCGCCGCCTGAGGCTCGGCCGTGCAGGCGATGCGGCTTCTCGCGCCAGGCTCAGCGCTCACGCTTGCGGAACTGGCGCTGCCGCCGCCCGCCCCGCAGGAGATCCTCATCCGCGTGGAGGCCTGCGGCGTGTGCCGCACGGACCTGCACGTCATCGACAACGAGCTGCCGGACATTCACTGTCCGCTCACCCCGGGTCACGAGATCGTGGGCGTGGTGGCGGCATGCGGCCGCGAGGTCACGCGCTTCCGACCCGGCGATCGCGTCGGCGTGCCGTGGCTCGCCTACACCTGTGGCGCCTGCGAGTACTGCCGCGCGGGCCTGGAGAACCTGTGCGTGAACGCGCGCTTCACCGGCTATACGCGCGATGGCGGCTACGCGCAGCAGGCGCTCGCCGATGCGCGCTACTGCCTGCCGCTGCCGCCGACCGCCGCGGCCGCCGCGCTCGCACCGCTCCTGTGCGCCGGGCTCATCGGCTACCGCGCCTACCGCAAGGCGGGCGCGGCCGTGAACCTCGGGCTGTACGGCTTCGGGGCCGCGGCGCACCTGCTGGCGCAGGTGGCCCGCCACGAGGGCCGGCGCGTGTTCGCCTTCACCCGCGCCGACGACAGCGAAGGACAGCGCTTCGCGCGCGAGCTGGGAGCGGTATGGGCCGGGGCCTCGACGCAGCGCCCGCCGCAGCCGCTCGACGCCGCGATCGTGTTCGCGCCGGTCGGAGCGCTCATTCCCGCCGCGCTCGCCGCGGTGCGCCCGGGCGGGCGCGTGGTGTGCGCCGGCATCCACATGAGCGACGTGCCCGCCTTCCCGTACCGGCTGCTGTGGGGCGAGCGCTCGGTGGCCTCGGTCGCCAACCTCACGCGCCAGGACGGGGAGGAGTTCCTCGCCCTGGCCGCGCGCCTGGGCCTCACGGCCACGGTGGAGCGCTTTGCGCTCGCGGAGGCCAACGTCGCCCTCGAGCGGCTGCGGACCGGGGCGCTCAAGGGGGCGGCGGTGCTGGAAATGCCGCGCGGCTGAGCGCGGTTGCGGGCACCTGAGCGCCCCCCGTAACATCGCGCGCCTCTATGCGCTCACATTACTGCGGACAGGTCAACGAGCAGCTCCTCGGCGAGGACGTGACGGTCGCCGGCTGGGTCCATCGGCGGCGCGATCACGGCGGGGTGATTTTCGTCGACCTGCGCGACGCCCAGGGCCTGCTGCAGATCGTCTTCCACCCGGACGCCGCGGCCGTGTTCCACGAGGCCGAGCGGCTGCGCAACGAGTTCGTCGTGCGCGTGACCGGCAAAGTGCGCGAGCGGCCGCCCGGAACCGTGAATCCGAACCTCGCCTCCGGGCGCGTGGAGCTGGTTGCACGGGAGCTCGAGCTCCTCAACCGCTGCGAGCCGCTGCCGTTCCAGCTCGATGAGCAGGTGAACGAGGAGGTGCGCCTGCGCTACCGGTATCTCGATCTGCGCCGCGAGGTCATGAGCCAGCGCCTGCGGCTGCGCCACCGCCTCACGCGCGCGATGCGGGCATTTCTCGACAGCCACGGCTTCATCGACGTCGAGACGCCGATGCTCACCAAGGCGACCCC
>DASPPI010000190.1:0-3566 GCA_035625615.1 Steroidobacteraceae bacterium
CGCTGCGCGCCAAGACGGAAGAGTTCCGGGGCCGCCTCAGAGACGGTGCCAAGCCCGATGATCTGCTGCCGGAGGCTTTCGCGGTGGTGCGCGAGGCCGCACGCCGCACGGTGAAGATGCGGCACTTCGACGTGCAGCTGATCGGCGGCATCACGCTGCACCGGGGCATGATCGCCGAGATGCGCACCGGCGAGGGCAAGACGCTGGTGGCGACGCTGCCCGCGTACCTCAATGCCCTGACGGGCGAGGGCGTGCACATCGTCACGGTCAACGAGTACCTGGCGCAGCGCGACGCCGACTGGATGGGTCCGGTGTATCGCTTTCTCGGGCTGACCGTGGGCGTGATCAAGAACGCCCAGAGCTCGCAGGAGAAACGCGCGGCTTACGCCTGCGACATCACCTACGGCACCAACAACGAGTTCGGCTTCGATTACCTGCGCGACAACCTGGCCTATCGGCTCGAGGACCGGGTGCAGCGCTCGCTCGCCTTCGCGATCGTCGACGAGGTCGACTCCATCCTCATCGACGAGGCGCGCACGCCGCTCATCATCTCCGGTCCCGCCGAGGAGAGCACCGAGCTGTACCTGCGCATCAATCAGCTGGTGCCGCTGCTCGCGCGCCAGAAGCAGGAGGACGGCCCGGGCGACTTCTCCGTGGAGGAGAAGACCAAGCAGGTGCACATCACCGAGGCCGGTCACGAGCGCGTCGAGCAGCTGATGCTGCAGTCCGGGCTGCTCACGGAGGGCGAGAGCCTGTACGACCCGGCCAACATCCGCCTGATGCATCATCTGAATGCCGCGCTGCGCGCCCACGCGCTCTACAAGCGCGACGTCGAGTACATCGTGCGCAGCGGCGAGGTGATCATCGTCGACGAGTTCACCGGCCGTACCATGCCGGGGCGGCGCTGGTCGGACGGACTGCACCAGGCGGTCGAGGCGAAAGAGGGCGTGCGGGTGCGTGAGGAGAACCAGACGGTCGCCTCGATTACCTTCCAGAACTACTTCCGGCTCTACCGCAAGCTCTCCGGCATGACCGGAACGGCGGATACCGAGGCGCCGGAGTTCATGCAGATCTACGGGCTCGAGGTGGTCGTGATTCCGACCCACCGGCCGATGGTCCGCAAGGACAATTCCGACTTCGTGTACCTCACGCAGAGCGACAAGTTCAAGGCGATCATCGAGGACATCCGCGATTGCGTGGTGCGCGAGCAGCCGGTGCTGGTGGGCACTACCTCGATCGAGACTTCCGAGTTCCTCTCGGGACTGCTGCAGAAGGAGAGCGTGCCGCACCAGGTGCTCAACGCCAAGCAGCACGAGCGTGAGGCGCATATCGTTGCGCAGGCCGGGCGGCCCGGCACCGTCACCATCGCCACCAACATGGCCGGCCGCGGCACCGACATCGTGCTCGGCGGCAACCTCGAGGCCGAGCTCGCCGCCGCCGGAGCGATCGACGACAGCGCGCTGGCTGCGCTGCGCGCGGCCTGGCAGGCGCGGCACGACCAGGTGGTGGGCGCGGGCGGGCTGCACATCGTCGGCACCGAGCGGCACGAGTCGCGCCGCATCGACAACCAGCTGCGCGGCCGCTCCGGCCGCCAGGGGGATCCGGGCTCGAGCCGCTTCTACCTGTCGATGGAAGACAACCTGATGCGCATCTTCGGCGATCCGGTGCGCACGCAGCGTCTCCTGAAAATGGCCGGCATGAAGGAAGGCGAGGTCATCGAGAGCGGCATGCTCACCCGCCAGATCGAAAAGGCGCAGCGCAAGGTCGAATCGCACAACTTCGACATCCGCAAGAACCTGCTGCTGTTCGACGACGTCGCCAACGATCAGCGCAAGGTGGTGTACGCGCAGCGCACCGAGATCATGGGCACCGAGGATCTCTCGGCCGCCATTCACGGGCTGCTGGAGGACTCGGTCGGCACCGTGCTCGACCAGCACCTGCCGCGACACGCGGGCACCGCCGCGGACTGGGACCTGCCGGGGCTCGGCGCGGCGCTGCTGAGGGACTTCGGCACCCGCATCGACCCGCAGGCCTGGGTGGCGCAGGACCCGCAGCTCGAGGAACAGGCGCTGCGCGAGCGCGTGATCCGCGCGGTGCACCAGGCCTACGACGCCAAGGTGGCGCGTACCGGGAACGTGGGGGGCACCGACGCGCCGATTATGCGCCACGTGGAGAAACAGGTGATGCTGCAGAAGCTCGACCAGCACTGGCGCGAGCACCTCGCCGGCATGGACTACCTGCGGCAGGGCATTCACCTGCGCGGTTATGCGCAGAAGGACTATCGCTTCGAATTCAAGCGCGAGGCCTTCGAGATGTTCGCGGCCATGCTCGAGCGCATAAAATATGAGACGGCCTCGCTCCTAGCGACCGTCGAGGTGCGCACCCAGGAGGAGATCGAGCGCGAGGAGGAGGAGCGGCGCCGCCGTCTCATGCGGGCGCTGCAGGCACAGCACGCCGAAGCGGCCTCTGCTCTCGCTCTCGCCGGTGCCGAGGAGGCGCCCACGCCCGCCCCGGCGCGCGCCAGTGCTGCGGGGGGTGCTTCCGAGCGGCGCTCCGCCGCCGCCGCCCGGCCGCTGCCGCCCCAGGAGGCCTCCGGCACCTTCGTGCGCGGTGAGCGCAAGGTCGGACGCAACGAGCCCTGCCCGTGCGGCTCGGGCAAGAAGTACAAGCACTGCCACGGCGCGCTGACGAGCGTCGGCTAGCGGCGGTTCGCCTGGCGCACCCGGCCTCCCGTGCAAAGCCTGCCGTGCTGGTCGTGGCGGCGGCGATCTACGACGGCTGCGGCCGCGTGCTGATCGCCCAGCGTCCGGCCGGCAAGCCACTGGCCGGCCGCTGGGAATTTCCGGGCGGCAAGGTGGGCGCGGGCGAGAGCGAGGGCGCGGCGCTTGCGCGCGAGCTGCGCGAGGAGCTTGGCATCGAGGTGACGGCGGCGCGCCCGCGCATGCGGCTGAATCATGCCTACGGGAACCGCAGCGTCGAGCTGTCGCTGTGGATCGTCGAGCACTACAGCGGCACGCCGCAGTGCCTCGACGGCCAGCGTCTGAAATGGGTGGCGCCCGCGCGCCTTCCCGCGGAAGACCTCCTCGAGGCCGACCGGCCATTCGTCGCGCTGCTTGCCGAGGCGCGGCCTGCCCGGTGAGGCGGTCACGCGGGCCACGCGCACGGGGCGTGTACAATGCATCGGCGGCGGAGGCGGAAATTCCATGGCAGCGCAGAACGATCTCCCTGATATCCAGCTCGATCCCAAGGCACTGTACCGCGAGGATGTGTTCACCGACCGTCACGCCGGGAGCATCCGGCGGTTGACCCCGGTGACCACCGACGGGGCCGTCGATGCGACGCGCCCGGTACTGTTCTCCGGGCAGACGCAGTTGCTCACCCCGGCGGGCGTGCTGCCGCTCGGCTTCGAGATCGAGGCGAAGACACTCGAGGAGGCGCTGCGGAAGTTCCCGCAGGGCGTGAAGGTGGCGCTCGAGCAGGCGATCGACGAGGCGCGCGAGCTGCGCCGCGAAGCCGCCTCGCGGATCGTGGTGCCCGAGGTCGGCGGCAGCGTCGGTCCGGCGCCG
>DASPPI010000191.1:0-3729 GCA_035625615.1 Steroidobacteraceae bacterium
GAGCTCCTGCACGCCGGCGATTTCCTCGGTGAAGCGGATACAACGGCTGCACTGGATGCAGCGCGTCATGTCGGTGGCGACCAGGGGACCGAGGTTCTCGTCCGCCACGGAGCGCTTGCCCTCGTGGTAGCGCGAGATGTCGCGGCCGAAGCCCACCGCCAGGTCCTGCAGCTCGCACTCCCCGCCCTGATCGCAGATCGGGCAGTCGAGCGGGTGGTTGATGAGCAGGAACTCCATGCTGGCGCGCTGCGCGCCGATGGCGCGCGGCGACCTGGTGAAGACCTTCATGCCCTCGGCCACCGGCGTGGCGCACGCCGCCAGGGGCTTGGGCGAGTTCTCGACCTCGACCAGGCACATGCGGCAGTTGGCGGCGACGGAGAGCTTCTCGTGGTAGCAGAAGCGCGGCACGTAGACACCGCTGCGATCGGTGGCGCGGATGATCATCTCGCCCTTCTTCGCCTGAGCCGGCACGCCGTCGACCTCGATGTTGACCACCTCATCCGCCATCGAACTTCCCCCTGCGCGCCGTCTCAGGCCGCCTGCGCGCCCGGCGAGTCACCGGCGAGGCTCCGTCCGCCGTGATCGATCATGTACTCGAACTCGTGCCGGTAGTGCCTAAGGAAGCTCTGCACCGGCCACGCGGCGGCATCGCCGAACGCGCAGATGGTGTGCCCTTCGATGCGGCTGGCGACATCGACCAGCAGCCCCAGCTCCTCGCGCCGTGCCTGCCCGGCCAGCATGCGCTTGAGCATGCGGTTCATCCAGCCGGTGCCCTCGCGGCAGGGCGTGCACTGACCGCACGACTCCGACATGTAGAAGCGGGAGATGCGCTCGAGCACCCGCACCATGCAGGTGGTCTCGTCCATGACGATGGCCGCACCGGTGCCGAGGGCGGAACCGGCGGCCTTCACCGAGTCGTAGTCCATGTTGGCCTTCAGCATGGTCTCGCCCGGCACCACCGGCACCGATAGTCCGCCGGGGATCACCGCCTTGAGCTTGCGCCCGCCGCGCACGCCGCCGCACAGCGCCAGCAGGTCGGCGAACGGGATACCCAGCGGCAGCTCGATGTTGCGCTGCTTCACCACGTGTCCCGAGACCGAGAAGATCATGGTGCCCGCCGAGTTCACCGGCCCGAGGGCGGCAAACCATGCCGGCCCCTTGCGCAGTATGGCCGGCACCGAGGCGAGGCTCGCCGTGTTGTTGACGGTGGTCGGCGCCCCGTACAGTCCGAAATGGGCTGGGAACGGCGGCTTGAAGCGCGGTCTGCCGGGCTTGCCTTCGAGCGACTCGAGCATCCCGGTCTCCTCGCCGCAGATGTAGGCGCCGGCGCCGACGAAGGTGTGCAGATCGAAGTCGACACCGGAGCCGCGGATGTTCTTGCCGAGCAGGCCCGCTGCATAGGCCTCGGCGAGCGCCGCCTCGAAGCGCGGCACCGGTTCGCCGAGGAACTCTCCGCGGATGTAGTTGTAGGCCACGGTGGAGTTGGTTGCATAGCCGCCGATGGCGAGTCCCTCGATCACCGCGTGCGGGTTGTAGCGCAGGAGGTCGCGGTCGTGGCAGGTGCCCGGCTCGCTCTCGTCCGAGTTGCACACCAGGTACTTCTGCTCCGGCGAGTTGCGCGGCATGAAGCTCCACTTGGTACCGGTCGGGAAGCCGGCACCACCGCGCCCGCGCAGACCCGAGGCCTTCACCTGCTCGATGATCTGCTCGCGCGGCGGCTTATCCCTGAGCAGCCGCTCCCACACCTCGTAGCCGCCGACGCTGCGGTAGGTGGCGAGCGTCCACGAGCACGCGAGCTTCAGCGGCTCGAACAGCGCGAGATTCATCCGCTCGGCGTACCGGCTCTCGAGGTCGCTCACTTCAGCTCATCCAGTATCGCATCGAGCTTCTCGGGCGTGAGGTGCTCGTAGAACACGTGATCCACCATCATCATCGGGGATCCGGTGCAGGCGGCGAGACACTCTTCCTCCCGCTTGAGGAAGATGCGACCGTCGGGCGTACTCTCATTGAGCCTGATGCCGAGCTTCTTCTCGGCGTGTGCCACCAGCGCCTCGCCGCCGTTGAGCATGCAGGAGATGTTGGTACAGATGCTGACGTGATGACGCCCGCACGGGTGGGTCTCGAACATCGAGTAGAAGCTCGCGACCTCGTAAACCTGGACCGGCGGGAGCTTGAGGTATTCGGCCACGGCGTCCATGAGATCGGCGGTCAGGAAGCCGTTGTTCTGCTCCTGCGCGGCGCGCAGCCCCGCGAGGCACGCCGAGCGCTGTCGCCCGGGCGGGAACTTCGCCACCCAGTGATCGATCTCCCGCCTGGCATCGGGCGAGAGCAGCTGCAGCTTGCTGACGAGCGCCGTGCCGCCGACACCGACGCCGCTGCGCTCGGTGCTCACCGGTCGATCTCCCCGAAAACGATGTCCTGTGTGCCGATCACCGCCACTACATCCGCAATCATGTGGCCGCGGCACATCTCCTCGAGCGAGGCGAGGTGCGCGAAGCCCGGTGCCCGGCACTTGAGCCGGTACGGCTTGTTGGCGCCATCGGACACCAGGTAGATCCCGAACTCGCCCTTGGGGGCCTCCACGGCTGCGTACGTGTCTCCCGCTGGAACTTCATAGCCTTCCGTGAAGAACTTGAAGTGATGGATGAGCGCTTCCATGTCCTCCTTCATGCGCTCGCGCTGCGGAGGCCGCACCTTGCGGTCATCGACCATGACCGGGCCCGGATGCGCACGCAGCCATTCGACACACTGGCGGATGATGCGGTTGGCCTGGCGCATTTCCTCGACCCGCACCAGGTAACGGTCGTAGCAGTCGCCGTTCGCGCCCACCGGTATGTCGAAGTCCATGCGCTCGTAGACCTCGTAGGGCTGCTTCTTGCGCAGATCCCAGGCGATGCCCGAGCCACGCAACATCGGCCCCGAGAACCCGAGCTGCATGGCGCGCTCCGGGCTCACCACGCCGATGTTGACGGTGCGCTGTTTCCAGATGCGGTTGTCGGTGAGCAGCGTCTCGCAGTCATCGACCGCGGCCGGGAAGGCGTCGGTGAACGCCTGGATGAAATCCAGCATGGTGCCGGAGCGCGCCTGGTTGAGCCGCGCGACGTCCTTCGCCGAGCGCCACTTCGAGGCCTGGTACTTCGGCATCGCATCCGGCAGGTCGCGATACACGCCGCCGGGGCGGTAGTAGGTGGCGTGCATGCGCGTGCCGGAGACCGCCTCGTACACGTCCATGAGCTCCTCGCGCTGCTTGAAGCACAGCAGGAACACCGTCATCGCGCCGATGTCGAGGGCATGTGACCCGAGGAACATCAGGTGATTCAGGATGCGCGTGATCTCATCGAACATCACGCGGATGTATTGCGCGCGCTCGGGCGGCTCGATGCCGAGCAGGCGCTCGATGGCGAGCACGTAGGCGTGCTCGTTGCACATCATGGAGACGTAGTCGAGCCGGTCCATGTAGCCGATCGACTGGTTGAAGGGCTTGGACTCGGCGAGCTTCTCGGTGCCGCGGTGCAGCAGTCCGATGTGCGGGTCGGCCTTCTCAACGACCTCGCCATCGAGCTCCAGCACCAGGCGCAGCACGCCGTGCGCGGCCGGGTGCTGCGGCCCGAAATTCATGGCGTAGTTGCGGATCTCGGCAAAAGGCACGGCAGCCATCAGCGCGGTCCCTCCCCATCCCGGAGCGCCGGCTCGTAGCGATGGTCGTGACGGATCACCTTGGGCACGAGC
>DASPPI010000192.1:0-26010 GCA_035625615.1 Steroidobacteraceae bacterium
CTGCCGTTGTGCTGGGAGCAGATCCGCCCCGTGGTGCATCAGGGCAGCGTCACACTGGAAGGGACGGTCGAGTGGATCCACCAGCGCGAGGAGGCCGAGGGCGCCGTGCGCAGGCTGAGGGGCGTCGTCAGCGTCGTCAACTCGATCGCCCTTGCCAGCAGTCCGCCGTCGCGGCTGTCGCTGCGACCCCTGACGACAGCGCGCTGATCGTCTGTACGACCTCTGATCTCCTGCACGACCTAACGTCTCACGCTATTCGGGTACGCATTGATGCGAATGGTGCCGAGCCGGCGCTGACGCTATGCTTCCCCCTGACGCAAGGGTAAGTAAGTAAAGGAGAAAGCCATGAACCTCATCCGTTGGGAACCATTTAGCGCAATGGACGATATGTTCAACCGCTTTCCGAGCCTGCTCGGCCGGTGGCCGCGGTTGCCGGTAGCCGATGCGAATCTCGACTGGGCGCCGTCCGTTGACATCAGCGAGACCGGCGAGGAATACCTGATCCGCGCCGCGCTCCCCGCTGTCAAGAAGGAGGACGTCGAGGTCACCTTCGAGGACGGCATGCTCACGCTGAGCGGCGAGCGCCGCCAGAAAGAGGAGCTGAAGGACGAGAAGTTCCACAAGGTCGAAACCTTCTACGGCAACTTCTCCCGCAGCTTCGCGCTGCCGGATGCAATCAATGCAGCCGCAATCACGGCCGAGTCGAAGGAGGGCGTGCTGACGATCCACGTCCCGAAAACCAAGGCCGCAACGACCAAACCAACAACGATCAAGGTTCAGTAGCCTTGGCGCATGATGCCGCGGCGATGACACCGAGTCATCGCCGCCGGCTTTTATTCAGGTGACGATGACATGTCCGCGGTACCGCTGTTCGATGCCGATCTGCTCACGCGTCACGACCGTCCCGGTCCGCGTTATACCTCCTATCCGACGGCGCCGCAGTTCGGCCCGGGCTTCGGCCCGGCGCAGCTGCGCGAGCAGGCGGCGCGCAGCAATGCGCAGCCGGGCAAGCGGCCGCTGTCGCTGTACCTGCACATCCCCTTCTGCCTGAGTCCGTGCTTCTACTGCGGCTGCACGCGCATCATCACGCGCGACCTGGCGAAGGGCGTGCACTACGCGCAGTGCCTGCTGCGTGAGATCGAGCTGCTGGCGCCGCTGTTCGATCGCGACCGGGAAGTCATCCAGCTGCACCTGGGCGGCGGCACGCCGAACTTTCTCGCCGCGGAGACGCTCGCGCGCCTCGTCGAGGGAGTGAGCCGGGCATTCCATCTGAGCAGCGCACCGCAGCGGGATTACTCCATCGAGCTCGACCCACGCTCGGTGCCGGAGGGGTACGTGGCCGCGCTCGCGAGCCTCGGCTTCAATCGCGTCAGCCTCGGCGTGCAGGACTTCGACCCGCAGGTGCAGCAGGCGGTCAACCGGATCCAGAGCATCGAGCAGACTCTCGACCTGATCGATGCCTGCCGGGACAGCGGCTTCCGGTCGGTCAACATCGATCTGATCTATGGTCTGCCGCGACAGACTCCCGCGGCGTTCCGCCAGACGCTGCGCACGGTGGTGTCGGCGCGGCCGGATCGCCTGGCGGTGTACGGCTACGCGCATCTGCCGGGCATGTTCAAGGGTCAGCGGCGGATCGATCCGGCCAGCCTCCCCGGCCCGCAGGCGCGCCTCGACCTGCTGCGGCTCGCGATCGAGGAGCTGACGGCGAGCGGCTACTGCTACATCGGCATGGATCATTTTGCCTTGCCGGACGATGAGCTGGTGCACGCCCAGGAAGCCGGCGAGCTGCAACGCAACTTCATGGGCTATACCACGCACGCCAACTGCGACCTAATCGGCGTCGGCGTCAGCGCCATCAGTCACATCGGCGACAGCTTCAGCCAGAACCTGCGCGATCTGAAGAGCTGGGAGGCCGCGGTCGCTGACGGCCGTCTGCCCGTGTGGCGCGGACTGGCGCTTACTGCCGACGACTGTGTGCGCGGCGCGGTGATCAGTCAGCTGATGTGCCAGGGTGCGATCGACATTCCCGCGATAGAGCGGCGTTACCACATCGATTTCGGCGGTTATTTCGGCGACGCGCTCGCGCGGCTGCAACCGCACGTGGCCGAGGGCCTGGTGCGGGTCGAGTCCGGGCGGATTGCGACGACACCCGCCGGGCAGCTGCTGCTGCGAAGCATCGCCATGTGCTTCGACGCGTATCTGCACGCCCCGAAGACGGCGGCCGAAGCTCCGCCGACTTTCTCCCGGCTGGTGTGAGCGCGCCGCCACGCGCCGCCGCAGCGCTCAGTCGGCCGCCCGCTGCCCGGCAGCGCCGGGCGCGGATTGTAGATCCAGGACGACCTGCTCGATGTTGGCCTCGCTGCTGCGCACCGTGAACCCCAGCGCGCGCGCCAGCCGCAGCATCGGGGCGTTGTCGCACATGATGCTGCCCCACAGCTGACCGGTGCCGCGCTCGCGGCAGTAGCGGATGAGCTTGTGCATGAGCAGCGCGCCAAAACCCTGTTCCTTGAGGTCGGAGCGCACCAACACGGCGAACTCCGCGACACGGTTGTCGGGGTCGGCACAGGCGCGCGCGACGCCGAGAATCTCCTCGGCTCCCTGGGAATCAGCGCCCACGGCGATGAAGGCCATCTCGCGGTCGTAGTCGATCTGCGTCAGGTGCGCGAGGTCCGTCTCGGGCAGCTGTCGCACCGCGGTGAAGAAGCGCGTGTACAGATCCTGCGGGGCGATGCGCGCCAGGAACTGCCGGTGCAGCGACGTATCCTCGGGGCGGATCGGCCGCAGCAGCAGGCGCCGGCCGGCGTGCTGCACCGACTCCTCCAGCTCGCTCGGGTAGGGTCGGATCGCCAGCCGCGCGGTGGCATCGGCCTCGCTCGCCACCAGCCGCACGCGCGCATCGAGTGCGATGACTCCGTGCTCGTCGGCGAGCAGCGGATTGATGTCGAGTTCGGCAAGCTGCGCGACATCGCACGCGAGGCGCGCCAGCTTCACCAACGTCGACTCGAGCGCCGGCAGGTCCGCGCCCGGCTGGCCGCGGGTGCCAGCCAGCAGCCGCGAGACGCGCGTACGCGCGATCAGCTCGCGGGCGAGGCTCGAGTTGAGCGGCGGCAGACCGAGCGCGCGATCGCCGATCACCTCGACCGCCGTGCCACCGCGCCCGAACAGCACCACCGGCCCGAAGGTCGGATCGGTCGCGATCCCGGCGAGCAGCTCGTGCGCGCCGCCGCGGCGAATCATCTTCTGCACGGTGAAGCCGGCGATGCGCGCCTGCGGCCGCAGTTCCCGGCAACGCACCAGCATGGTGTGCGCGGCACGCTCCAGATCGGTCGGGGTGCTGATATTCAGCGCCACGCCGCCCACGTCGGATTTGTGACTGATATCGGGCGAGAGGATCTTGAGTGCGACCGGGTACCCCAACGCTTCGGCCACCGGGGCGAGCTCGGACACGGCGTGCGCCATGCGGGTGTCCACCACGGGGATGCCGTAGGCGGCCAGGATCTGCTTCGATTCCGGCTCGGTGAGCGTCGTGCGTCCCGCGGCGAGCGCTGCTGCGGCGATCGAGCGCACCGCCTGCGTATCGGGCCGCGGTCCCTGCGGCAGCGACCGCGGTGTTTCCATGAGCAGTTGCTGCACCTGGTGGTAACGCACCAGGTGCAGAAACGCTTCGACCGCCTCCTCGGGCGTCGCATAACCGGGCACGGCGGCTGAAGCCGCGGAACCGGCGGCCTGCACCCCTTCCGCGCCCATCCAGCAGGCGAAGGCCGGGCGCGCCGCCTTCGCCAGCAGCGGTGCGCACACCGCCGCCACCTCGCCCGCCGAGGCCATCGCGGTCGGCGCGTGGACCAGCAGCACCGCATCCACGTCCGCATCCGCGAGCACGGCTTCGAGGGCGCCGAGGTAACGCTGCGGCGGCGCATCGCCGATGATGTCGACCGGGTTGGCGCGCGACCAGCCGGCGGGCAGGAGCGCATCGAGCTGCTGCAGGGTCCGCGCGCCGAGCATGGCCAGCGCGCCGCCGCCGTCGATCAGCGCGTCGGTCGCCATCACGGCGGGTCCGCCGCCGTTGCTGATGATGGCCAGCCGCGGGCCGCGGTAGGCGCGCGGCTGCGAGAGAATCTGTGCGGCCTCGAACAACTGCCGCGTGGTGCGCACGCGCAGCACACCCGCCCGCCGCAACGCGGCCTCGTAAACGGCGTCCGCTCCGGCGAGCGCCCCGCTGTGCGAGGTCGCGGCGCGGGCCGCCGCGGCGGTGCGTCCGGCCTTGACCGCGATGACCGGCTTGTTGCGCGCCGCGGCGCGCGCCGCGGACATGAACTTGCGCGCGCCGGTGACGGACTCGATGTAGAGGAGGATCGCGCGCGTGCCCCCGTCCTTGCCGAGGTAATCGAGCAGGTCGCCGAAGTCCACATCGGCGGCGTTGCCGAGCGACACGCAGTGTGAGAAGCCGACGCCGACGGACTGCGCCCAGTCGAGCATCGCGCTCATCAACGCCCCTGACTGCGCCACGAAGGCGATTCCGCCGGCGCGCGCGCCGAGGTGGGCGAAGCTCGCATTCAATCCGATGCCGGGGACTAGCAGCCCGATGCAGTTGGGTCCGAGCAGGCGCACTCCCGCGCCCCGCGCCGCCTGTGACATCGCCGCCGCCAGCGTGCCGCCACCCTCGGCCGGCGCCTCGAGGCCCGCACTGATGACGATCGCCGCGCGTGTGCCGCATTCGCCGAGCTGCGCGATGAGGCGCGGAATCCCCGCCGCCGGCGTGCAGACGACGGCGAGATCCGCCACGGCGGGCAGCTGTGCGGGCGTTGCGTACGCGCGCACGCCGGCCACCGCGGCGTGCCGCAGGTTCACCGGCCAGATCGGGCCGCGAAAACCGCCGGCCAGCAGGTTGCGCATGACCGTGGCCCCGACGCTCCCGGGGCGGTCCGATGCGCCGACCAGCGCCACCGAGCGCGGCGCCAGGAGGTATTCGAGATTGTGACCGCTCATAACATGTCGCGTCGCGCGCCCGGTGCACGGGATCCGCGCTCCGCACGCCCCCGGCGCCCCGCCATTGCGGGCATAGTGCCATTGCGGAAGGTGCGTATCGACCCGCAGCGGGCGCGGACGCATCGTGCCGGTCAACCACCTGCCGCCGTCGCCGGGAGTCTATGCGTCGTATCCGCCGAATTCTCGTTGCGGTCAAGAATCCCGCTGCCGCCAAACTGCCTGCGGTGGCCAAGGCCGCGCAGCTGGCACGCGCGCTCGACGCCGAGCTCGTGCTGTTCCACGCGATCTCCGCCCCGCTCTACCTCGATGCCGACATCTCCCTGATGAATGAGAGTCTCGCCGATGCGGAGCGCATCACCCGCAACACGCACGTCGAGCAGCTGGAAGTCATTGCCCGGCGACTGCAGCGCAAGGGGATCAGAGTCGCGGTTTCCGCCCAGTGGGATTACCCGATCTACGAAGCCATCATCCGCGAGAGCGGCCGGCTCAAGGCTGATCTCATCGTCGCCGAGCAGCATGCCGGCTGGCGTATTGCCGCCAGCCTGCTGCACCTGACCGACTGGGAGCTGCTGCGCATGAGCCCCGTGCCGGTGCTGCTCGTCAAGCGCCCCGGAGGCTACCGGCATCCGGTGGTGCTCGCGGCGGTTGACCCGGATCGCAGCTACGGGAAGCCCGCGCAACTGGACGGCGACATCGTACGCACCGGCGCCTGCCTGGCGCAGGTACT
The DNA here is from genome assembly GCA_035625615.1 of Steroidobacteraceae bacterium. Lineage (GTDB taxonomy): Bacteria > Pseudomonadota > Gammaproteobacteria > Steroidobacterales > Steroidobacteraceae > 13-2-20CM-66-19. The sequence continues at coordinate 5,714 of DASPPI010000192.1, forward strand.
GCACGGCGCACTGCATGCCGTGCACGCCTTCGTGCCCGTTCCGGCCACGGCTTTCGCGCGCGGCACGGTGCTATCGGAGCAGGAAGTGGCGCGCATCCACGCGCGCGCGGCAGCCGCCGCGCGCGACAAGCTGCGCCGCTTGTTAGGCAAGCGGGCGGTGCCGGAGTCGCGGCGTCACATCGTCGGCCGTCATCCCGCCGATGCCATCGAGCAGGTCGCCGCGCGCACGCGCAGCGCGGTGGTGGTCATGGGCGCAATTTCCCGCTCGGGCCTGAAGCGGCTGCTGATCGGCAACACCGCCGAGAGGGTGCTGGAGCACCTGCCGTGCGACCTGCTGATCGTCAAACCCGCGCGGCTGATCACGCGGCTGCCGCGCAGCCGCCGCGGTGCGCGCTATGTGAGTGTCCGGACTACGGCCGCCGGCCTTTAGGCTAAACTGAAGATATCGGACCTCTCGAGCGGGGAGCGACACCCATGGCACAGCGAATGCGGCGCATTCTCGTGGCAATCCGCGATGTGACACACGCTCCGAAGAACGAGTTGCGCAAGGCCGCCGTCCTGGCCCGGGCGTCGGGCGCCGGCGTCGAGCTGTTTCACGTTATCGACGAGCCGGATCCGGCCGCGAGCTGGCCCGAGACCGCAACGGCGCAGACCGTCGAACGGCAGCGAGCCGCCATTGCCACGAGACGGCGGCACCGGCTCGAGCAATTCGCGCGCGACCCGGCGCTGCGGAGGGTGAAGGTGAGCTGCACGACCGCCTGGGACCACCCTCCCCACGAGGCCATCGTGCGCCGCGCGCTTGCGAGTCGTGCCGATCTCGTGATCGCTGCCACGCGCGGGCACCGCCTCGGGGCGCGCCTCCTGCTGCGCAACACTGACTGGGAGCTGATCCGCCACTGCCCGGTGCCGCTGCTGCTGGTCAAATCGCCCCGCCCCTATCAGCGGCCCGTGGTGCTCGCCGCCGTCGACCCGTTCCACGCCCACGCCAGACCCGCCGATCTCGACGCACGGCTGCTCGACGCCGGCGGGCGCTTCGCGCGTACGCTGCGCGGCACCTTGCACATCTTCCACGCCTACCTGCCACTGGTCAGCGTGGCGCCGGTCCCCGTGGGTACGGCTCCGCTGGTGGTGATGCCCCCAGAGGCCGAAGAGGCCCATGCCCGGCAGATCGCGCGGACCATCGACGCCCTGGCCGAGAGCGCCGGCATCCCGCCGGCCCGCCGTCACATTCGCCTGGGCGAAGTGGCGAGCGAGCTGAGCGCGGCAGCACGGCGGCTGCGCGCGAGCGTGGTGGTGATGGGCGCGGTGTCGCGCGCGGCGCTCGTGCGCCTGTTCATCGGCAATGCGGCGGAGCGGGTGCTCGACCGGCTGGGTTGCGACGTGCTGGTCGTGAAGCCGCGCGGCTTCAGGTCCGGCGTCACGGCGCTGACGCGCTCGCCGAAACGGGCGCGCCGGCCGCGGCCGCGCCGTGCGCACAGCGTGACCCCGGGGGAGGCGCTGCCGCCGCTGCTGTGAGCGCCGCGCCGGCTCGCCGCACACGCGGCAGCGCTCAGCCGAAGGCCAGGTAGATGCTGTAGCTCGTCACGAGCAGCACCAGCCATCCGGACAGAATCAGCTCGGCGCGCACGCGGCTGGCGGAGTGGGCCGCGGAGTCATCGAGCAGCCGCGTGGTGCGCACGAAGCGGGCCGTGGCTAGCACGACCAGGGCGACGCCTCCCAGGATGAGCACCAGCCCGTCGTATTCGCCGAGCCGGCCGGGAAGGTGCCTGAGCAACGCCCGCTGCGCGCCATCACCGAGCGCCAGATTCGCCATCGACAGCATGAAGACATTGAACTTCTCGATCACGAACCCGAAGGCAATGATCGCGATACCGGTGCGCACCCAGGCGAGGAAGGTCGCTCGTTGGCCGAGTGGTCGCTGTAACCCTGAATCATGGTGGCGCCCCTCCCAGGGGTAGCCGGCCGATGAGCCGGACGTCCCGTTGCGGGACCGGCATGACGACGCCGCGCAGGCGAAACGCCTCCAGCACGGCACCGTAGATCTCGCCGGTCGCTGCGATCTGGTCCTGAACCCGGACCCAGGGCTTGATGGCAATTCCCAGCGCCGAATCGCCGAACTGCACTGGTTGCACGACAGCCTCGGGCTCGCTGAGCACGCGCGGATTGGCGCGCAGCACCTCGCGGATGAGCGACCTGAGGCTTGCGAGGTCGGTATCGTAGGCGACGCCGACCGCCACCTCGACCTGACGGATGCTGCCGTAGTTGTGGAGGATCTCACCCACGATCTTGCGGTTGGGGACGACGACGCGCGAGCGATCCACGTGTCCGAGCGTGGTACTGAACAGCGTGATCTCCTCGACGACGCCTTCCACGCCGGCGATCGCGATGTACTCGCCGACGCGAAACGGTCGGGAAAGGATGATGGACAGTCCGGCAACGACATTGCTCAGTACACCCTGGGTCGCCAGGGCCAGGCCAGCGCCCGCCACGCCGAGTCCGGCAATGAGCGGCAGCAGCTCTACGCCGAGATTCTGCAGGGCCATGATGACGAACAGCGCCAGGCACATGACCCACACCAGGCGGCTGAGCAGCAGGCGGATCGGCGGTTCGAGTTCCCGGCGGTCGAGCGCGCGCGCCAGCCAGCCACTCAGCCATCGGCTGACAGCCAGCCCGATCACCAGGATCAGCACTGCGATGAGCAACCGCGGGCCGAAGCGGATCGCCAGATCCGCAAGCGCGTCTTTCGCGCGAGCGATGGTCGCCGTCTGCTCGTTCATCGCGCCCCCGCACTCCGAAGCCGGCATCTTATCAAGGCGCCCCCGGTACGGGACTGCTCAGTACTGTCGGCGCTCGGACGCGGTGATAATCCATGCGCATCTTCGATATGCTCGGCCGCCAGCGCACGCGCCAGGTCGCCGCGCGTGCGACCAAGCATAGTCCCGACACGCGACAGTCACGTTGCCGGAGGTCGCTCGAATGAGCAGTGCCCTCGCCGCGGTACCAGACCTGATCCGGATCCGCTCGCATCACTCCGTCGAAGCCACTCTGCAGCGTCTCGAATCGCTGCTGCAGGAGCGTGGCGTGCTGATCTTCGCCCGCATCGACTTCAGCGGCGACGCTGGTCGCGCCGGGCTCAGCATGCGCCCGGAGCGGCTGCTCATCTTCGGAAATCCGCGCGCCGGGACACCCCTGATGCAGAGCGCGCCGACGGCCGGGATCGACCTGCCGCTGAAGGCCCTCGCCTGGGAGGACGCCGACGGCGCCACCTGGATCGCCTACAACGAGCCGCAGTCGATCATCCGCCGTCACGGCCTCGACCCCGCGCTCGCCGCCAACCTCGCAGCGGTGGTGCCGCTGATCGAGCGCGCCGCGGCCGGCAGCTGAGCCGCGCAGGTGCCTGGGGCGCCTGGATCAGCGCCGCTCAGCTCCGCGGCGTATAGCTGAACTTCTGTCCTGCCACCGTCGCCTGATACATGGCGCCGCCCTTGACGATCGTGAAGACCGCGACGCCCTTGTAGTACTTGCCGGCGGTTGCCGCGTCCTTCATGCCGCCGCTCGCGCCGGCATTGGCGCCCTGTGTGCCGGCGCTGGCTCCGGCCGCGGCCGTGATGGCGACGGCGCTCACATCGGCGCCGAACTCGAAATTGCCCTGGGCAAATTCGTCGAAGGCGCGCCGGTCTTCGAAGAAGATGATCTGGCTGTACGCCTGGCCACCGAGCTGAAAACCGACGCTCAGCTGCGTCATCGAAGTGTCGCCGACGTACTTGCCCTGGGCGTACACGCGGCCGTCGCCGTGCGCCGCGCCCACCACGAAGCCGCCCTTGCCGATGGTGGGGAATATGGCGTAGCCGTAGCAGCGCTCGAAGAACGTCCGGCTCTCGTTGGCATTCCTGAAGAGCTCCGCCGCATCACTAAAGGAATCCGCCCAACCGGCGGCGCAGTGCAGCAGCAGCAGGCCGCCCAGCAGGGAAGTCATCGCACGCGTCATGATCGGTCTCCTTGCGAAGGCAGTTGCGGGTATAGCATCGCCCGCGGCGCAGCTCAATGACGCGCAGATCCGCCCGAGGCGTCGAGTTGCGCCGCTACGCCCGCTGGAACATGCTGTTCCTCAGCCTGCGACACCTGGCGCGCTGATCGGCAGGGGGTCCGCCATGAGCCTTCCACACTGTAGCAAACGCGCGGCCGACCGGCCGGGTTGCTGAGCCGATAGCGCCTCCGCGTGCCGCAGCCGCTGCCGAGACCTGCCGGACACACCGCGGCGCCCGCTGCACCGGCAGCCTCCGCCTGGAGTGCGCTGCGCCACCGTGTGTTCCGCTACCTGTGGCTCGCCACGGTCGTTTCCAACATCGGCTCCTGGATGTTCAACGCCGCATCCGGATGGCTGATGACGAGCCTCGACCCCAACCCCCTGATCGTGTCCCTGGTTCAGGTGGCCAACAGCCTGCCGTTGTTCCTGTTCGCGCTGCCGGCAGGCGCCATCGCCGACCTCATCGACAAGCGCCGGGTCATTCTGACGCTGGAGATTCTCACCACGGCGTTCTCGGCGCTGTTTGCGCTGCTCGTGACCGTGCACGCCGTCACTCCCGGCCTGCTGCTGACGTTCATCTTCCTGGTGGGAAGCCTCGGAGCACTCGAGACGCCTGCCTGGCAGGCGATCGTGCCGCTGCTCGTGCCGCAGCAGGGCCTGTCATCGGCGGTGGCTGTGAACAGCCTCGGCGTCAACATCAGCCGTGTCATCGGACCGGCGCTGACCGGGGTGGCCATCCTGAGTCTGGGGATCGCCGCGCCGTTCTGGCTGGACGCCATCAGCAATCTCGGAGTAATCGCCGTGATCCGCTGGTGGTGTCCGCCGGCGAGGCCCGGCCGTGCGTTGCCTGCCGAGCGGCTGAGCGGCGCCATCCGCGCGGGGCTGCGCTATGCGCGGCACAACCTGCAGCTGCGCGCGACGCTGGCGCGGGCGATCGGCTTTTTCCTGTTCGCCAGCGCCTACTGGGCGCTGCTGCCGGTGGTGGCGCGCAGCCAGCTGCACGGCGGTCCGACGCTCTACGGCCTGCTGCTCGGCGCCATCGGCGCAGGCGCCGTCGGCGGCGCCTTGCTGCTGCCGCGACTCAAGGCCAGGTCAGGTGCCGACGGCGTGGTCCTGCTCGGAGAGGCGGGCACGGTCGCGGCGCTGGTCCTCTTCGGCCTCGCGCAGGAGGCCGCGACTGCGCTGCTGGCATGCCTGATCGCCGGTGCGTCCTGGATAGCGGTGCTGGCGAGTCTCAACGTCTCCGCGCAGGTAGCGCTGCCGGAATGGGTGCGCGGCCGCGGGCTGGCGGTGTACGTGACGGTGTTCTTCGGCACGATGACCGTCGGCAGCGCGCTGTGGGGCTTCGCGGCCGATCGCATCGGCCTGCCGCCGGCACACTTCGCGGCGGCCGCCGGGGCGTTGCTGGCGATGGTCGCGACCCGGCGCTGGAAGCTCCATTCGGGACCGCAGGCCGATCTGACGCCCTCGATGCACTGGCCCGAACCGGTGCTAGCGGGAGGTGTGGAGGGCGACGCCGGCCCGGTCCTGGTCACGGTCGAGTACCACGTCAGCGCCGAGAACCGCGCGGCGTTGCTCAGCGCGCTCGCGCGCCTGGCGCGTGAGCGCCGGCGCGACGGCGCGTACGCATGGGAGGTGTTTCAGGACACTGCGCACCCGGAGCGGATACTCGAGACCTTCCTGGTGGATTCGTGGGTCGAGCACCTGCGGCAGCATCAGCGCGTCACCAAGGCCGATCGGCTGGTGGAGGAGCACGTGCACCACCTGGTGCGCGAGGCGCCGCGCGTGACGCACTACGTCGCCGCCGAAGCGCAGCCGCTCATGCGGGCGCAGCAGGCGGGTCGCGCTTGAGCGGCTAGGCCTCCTCGCGGCAGCGGTCGCGGGCACCCAGCACCAGGTCCCGCAGGAACGTCTTCTCGTAGGCGCGCAGCAGGTGCGCGTGGCTGCGCTCGATGTACCGGCTCACGCATTCGCGGTCGCCCGCCTCGTCGAGCAGCCGGCGAAAGGTGGCGGCATCCCAGCGCCACGGCAGCTCGAGCTCGCAGAAGGCGCGGTTGTAGGCGGCCAGCTCGGCATCGAGGGCATTACCCGCCGGGGGATTTCGAGGGCGGCTCATCATGTCTGGCCTCACTGCACCCGCAGGTGTCTCTTGACCTCCATGAGCCTACGCCGCGCCGTACCAAATAAAAAATTAAAGCTTTCTATCCCAGCCATATAATTTCCTGAATACGTGGACCGGACGTATGCTGGCGCCATGAAGCACATCACGCTGCGCCAGCTGCGGGTATTCGCGACCGCCGCCCGCCACATGAACTTCTCGCGCGCCGCCGAGGAGCTGCATTTATCGCAGCCGGCGGTCTCCACGCAGATCAAGGAGTTCGCCGCCTGCGTCGGGCTGCCGCTGTTCGAGCGGATCGGGCGCCGGACCTATCTCACGGCCGCAGGGACGGAGATGCTGGCCTGCGCCAACGCCATCGCGCAGCGCATGAAGGAAGCCGAGGACGCCCTGGCGCAGCTGAAGGGCGTGACCGGCGGACGTCTCAACGTCGCGGTGATCAGCGCCGGTGACTATTTCTTTCCGCGCGTGCTGGCGGCTTTCGGCGCGACCCACCCCGGGGTCACCTTCAACCTCACGGTGCACAACCGCGAGGGACTGCTGCGCCAGCTCGCCGACAACCTCACAGATCTGGCCGTCATGGTACGGCCGCCGCGGGAGATGGACATCGTCGCGCTGCCGTTCGCGCCGCATCCCTACGTCATCGTGGCGCCGCCCGGCCACCCGCTCGCCGGCGCGCGGCAGATCCCGCGCGCGGCGCTGAACGGTGAGCGCTTCGTGCAGCGCGAGACCGGCTCCGACACCTGGAACTCGATGCGCGAGGTCTTCGGCCGGCAGTTCCCCCGCCTCAACATCGCCATGCAGATCCACAGCACCGAGACGATCAAGCAGGCGGTGGCGGCCGGCATGGGGATCGCGTTCCTGTCCGCGCATACGATCGGCCTCGACCTCAAGGCCGGCAACCTGGTGGTGCTCGATGTGCAGGGCTTCCCTGCGATGCTCAACTGGTACCTGGTGCACAACCGCACCAAGCGGCTGCCGCCGGTCGCGGCGGCATTCAAGGATTTTCTGCTGCGCGAAGGAGCGACGCTGCTCGAGCGACTGGTGCAGTTCGAGTTTGGCGCTGCGGCGCCTCGAGGACGAGCCGGTGCGCGGGCGGACGCGGGGGCTGCGGTCGCCGCCGCAGCGGCGGCCGGCAGCCGCACGAGTCGCCGTAAGCGCAGCCGCTAGTCGAGGAAATCGCAGGAGCGCTCGACGTGCGCGGCGAGATCAAGCGTGTGCTGCCGCGTCAGCCGTTCGGCCAGCTCGGTGTCACGCTGCTCGAGTGCCTCGATGATCTTCAGATGATCGATGATCGAGCGCGCCGCGCGGTTGTCCTGCGAGATGGTGGCCTTGCGGATCGCGCGCACGTGGATGAACAGGTTCTTGGTCGCATCGGCGATGAGTCGTGAACCGCCGAGCCGGATGATCATCTGATGGAAGGCGATGTTGGCGTCGGAGTATTCGCCGATGTGCTCCGACGGCGGTGAGTTCTGGAACTCATCGAACAGGTGGCGCAGCTTGCAGATTTCCGAGTCCGGCGCGTGCAGCGTCGCGAGGCGTGCCGACATGCTCTCGAGCGCCGCCCACATCTGGATCATCTCAATGATCTCGCGCTTGGACTTGCGCACGATGAAGATCCCGCGCCGCGGCATCGTACGTACGAAGCCTTCCTGCTCGAGGATGGACAACGCTTCGCGGATCGGCGTACGGCTGACACCGAGCGCCTGCATCAACTCGCGCTCATCGAGCCGCAGCGCCTGGGACCCACCGTAGATATCGGCGTTGCTGATCGCGCCCTTCAGCAGTGCGTACGCCTGGTCACGCAGGCTCATCGCATTCAGTGGCGCGAGCGCGAGCGATCCGGCGGTACGGGTGGCCCGAACGGGTGTAACGATGGCACTCATTCAGTCTCCAACTATAACGAGCGATCACGACAAGTAACGCCCTGGTTACCGCTTGCCGGTCCGATCCGCTGTCCGCTATGCGGACGCAGACTGCCAGATTGACAAGTGTTAGATATATCACATATGGTCGGCCGCATCGCAAGTACGTACTTACTCTCATACACAATTCCAAGGGGTTCACCCGGCACAACCTTGAAATTCCTGCAACCGGTTGAGGCTTTTCGCTCGAGTCGACAGAGGGGGAGCATCGATGGTTACCGATACGAGTGCTGAAAGCACATCACTGTTTGCACGGCCGTGGATCCAGCTGGTGCTGGGCATCATCTGCATGGCCGCCGTCGCAAACATGCAGTACGGCTGGACGCTGTTCGTCGATCCGATCGACCAGCAGTTCCACTGGGGACGCGCCGCCATCCAGGTGGCCTTCACCATCTTCGTCGCCATCGAGACCTGGCTGGTTCCCGTCGAGGGCTATCTGGTCGATCGCTTCGGACCGCGGCCGGTCGTCATCGGCGGCGGCATTCTGGTGGCGATTGCCTGGTCGCTCAACTCGGTTGCGAACTCGCTCGGGACGCTGTACTTCGCCGCCGCGATCGGCGGCATCGGCACGGGCGCGGTCTACGGCACCTGCGTGGGCAACGCGCTGAAGTGGTTTCCCGCGCGGCGCGGCCTCGCCGCCGGATTCACGGCCGCTGGCTTCGGCGCCGGTGCCGCACTGACCATCGCCCCGATCCAGACGATGATCGCTTCCTCGGGCTTCCAGCACGCGTTCATGTTCTTCGGGCTGCTGCAGGGTGTGATCGTGCTGGTCGCCGCGATGGGGCTGCTGGTGGCGCCGCCCTCCTACCTGGCCGCGGCACCCAAGCGCAGCATCTCGGCGCGCAGCTTCACACCGACGGAAGTGCTGCAGAAGCCGGTCTTTTACGTCATGTATCTCATGTTCTTCCTGGTGGCCGCCGGCGGCCTGGTGCTGATCGCCAACATGGCGCCCATCGCCAAAGACATGAAAGTCGCCAAGACCATGGTCGAGCTTTTCGGCATAACCATGGTGGCCGGCACTTTCGCCATCAAGCTGCAGCGGATTCTCGATGGCATCGGCCGCCCGTTCTTCGGCTGGGTGTCCGATCACATCGGCCGTGAGAACACGATGGCCATCGCGTTCCTGATCGGTGCGGCGTCGCTGTTCATCGTCAGCCGCGCCGGCACCAACCCCGTGGTGTTCGTGCTGCTGACGGGCCTGTACTTCGGCGTGTTCGGCGAGATCTACAGCCTCTTCCCCGCGACCCAGGGCGATACCTTCGGCGCCAAGTACGCGGCCGCCAACGCCGGCATGTTGTATACGGCCAAGGGCGCAGGATCGTTCATCGTGCCCTTCGCCACCGCGATCGGCACCGCGCACGGCTGGAACAGCGTGTTTGCGCTCGCCATGACCGGTAACGTGATAGCGGCACTGCTCGCCCTGTTCGTCCTCAAGCCGATGCGCGTGAAGCACTTCGAGGCCATACGGGCCGAGACCGGCCCGGCACCTGCCGCCGCAATGCAGCACGCGCCGGGGCACTGAGCCGGCGTGGGCGACGGCGTATCGGAAACCGGGGCACGGGAAGCCCCGCCACTACCCCGCCCTGCCGGGCGCAGTGACGCAAGGCGCTCCGCTGCGCCCCGCACGGGCCGCTGACAGGAATCCGGAGGCACCATGAACGCCGCAACACCCGCGCCCACGTCCACCACCGCCGACAACACCCTGCAGCGCAAGAGCCGCGATGCCGGCGTGATCTCCGGCGGCCACCTGGTGGCCAAGGCGCTGAAGAACGAAGGCGTCGACACGATCTTCACGCTCTGCGGCGGCCACATCATCGATATCTACGACGGCTGCATCGATGAGGGCATCCGCATCATCGACGTGCGCCACGAGCAGGTCGCCGCCCACGCGGCCGACGGCTATGCCCGCCAGACGGGCCGGCTCGGCTGCGTCGTTACCACGGCGGGCCCCGGCTGCACCAACGCCGTGACCGGGATCGCCACGGCGTTCCGCTCCGAGAGCCCGGTGCTGCACATCGGCGGACAGGGCGCGCTCACCCAGCACAAGATGGGCTCGCTCCAGGACCTGCCGCACGTCGACATGATGTCGCCCATCACCAAGTTCGCCGCCAGCGTGCCGAGCACGGAGCGCGTCGCAGACATGATCTCCATGGCGGTGCGCGAGGCCTTCAACGGCGCCCCGGGGCCAGTCTACCTCGAGATCCCCCGCGACATCCTCGATCGCGAGGTGGATGCCAGCAAGGCCGTCGTACCCAAGCCGGGTCACTACCGCGCCTCGACCCGCTCACTGGGCGACCCGCGCGACATCGAGAAGCTGGCCGACATTCTGGTGAACTCGGAGCGTCCCGCGATTCTCTACGGGCAGCAGGTGTGGACCGCCCGTGGCCATGAGGAGGCGATTGCGCTGCTGCGCGGGCTCGACATCCCCGGCTACTTCAACGGCGGCAGCCGGGGACTCCTGCCCCCGGGCGATCCGCATCACTTCGATCGCACCCGCGGCAATGCCTTCGCCGAGGCCGACGTACTCGTCATCGTCGGCACGCCCTTCGACTTTCGCATGGGCTACGGGCGGCGCATCAGCACCAAGCTCAAGCTGGTACAGATCGACATGGACTACCGCACCGTCGGCAAGAACCGCGACATCGATCTGGGCCTGGTCGGTCATCCGGGCGCCATCCTCGGCGCCGTGCTGCAGGCGGCCTCGGGGCGGATCAAGCCCGACAAGCACCAGGCCCGCCAGCAGTGGATGAGGAAGCTGGCGGAGGCAGAAGCGGCGGCGACCGCGAAGCTCATGCCGCTGTTCAGGTCCGACAACCAGCCGATCCACCCGTACCGCGTCGCCTACGAGCTCAACGAGTTTCTCGCCGATAACACCATCTACATCGGCGATGGCGGAGACGTCGTGACCATCTCCGCGCAGGCCGTGCGCCCGCGCCGGCCCGGGCAATGGATGGATCCCGGAGCGCTCGGCTCACTCGGCGTGGGCACGGGCTTCGCCATCGCGGCGGGGCTGGCGCATCCCGACAAGGAGGTGCTGTGCTACTACGGCGACGGCTCCTTCGGCATGACGGCCTTCGACATGGAGACCGCCAACCGTTTCGGCGTGCCCTACATCGCCGTGGTGGGCAACAACTCCGCCATGAACCAGATCCGCTACGGCCAGCTGGCGAAGTACGGCGAGGAGCGCGGCAACGTCGGCAACCTGCTGGGCGATGTGCCGTTCGGCAAGTTCGCGGAGATGCTTGGCGGCTACGGCGAGGAAGTGCGTGATGCCGCACAGATCGCTCCGGCGCTCAGGCGCGCGCGCGAGTCGGTGCAGCGCTCGAAGCGCTCGGCCGTGATCAACATCTGGGTCGATCCGCGCGAGTACGCGCCCGGAACGAAGAACCAGACCATGTACAAGTAAAAGACCGACGGAGACTGCCATGGGAAAGGCACTAGACGGCGTTCGCATCCTCGACTTCACCCACGTGCAGTCAGGCCCGACCTGCACGCAGCTGCTCGCCTGGTTCGGCGCCGACGTGATCAAGGTCGAGCGCGCCGGCGGCGGCGACATCACGCGCGAGCAGCTGCGCGACATTCCCGAGGTCGACAGCCTCTACTTCACCATGCTCAACGGCAACAAGCGCTCGATCACGCTCGACACCAAGAACCCGCGCGGCAAGGCGGTGCTGGAGAAGCTCGTCCGCTACTGCGACGTGCTGGTCGAGAACTTCGCCCCGGGCGCGCTCGATCGCATGGGCCTCACCTGGGAGCACATCCAGGAGCTCAATCCGCGCATGATCTACGCCTCGGTCAAGGGCTTCGGCCCCGGTCCTTACGAGGAATGCAAGGTCTACGAGAATGTCGCCCAGTGCGCCGGCGGCGCCGCCTCGACCACCGGCTTCGACGACGGACCGCCGCTGGTGACCGGCGCCCAGATCGGCGACAGCGGCACGGGGCTGCACCTGGCGCTCGGCATCGTCTGCGCGCTGTATCAGCGCAAAACCACCGGCCGCGGCCAGCGGGTGCTGTGTGCGATGCAGGACGGGGTGCTCAACCTCTGCCGCGTGAAGCTGCGGGATCAGCAGCGCCTGGCGCGCACCGGCGTCATGAAGGAATACCCGCAGTACCCCGACGGCAGGTTCGGCAGCGCGGTCCCGCGTGCCGGCAATGCCTCCGGCGGCGGACAGCCCGGCTGGATCATCAAGTGCAAGGGCTGGGAGACCGATCCCAACGCGTACCTGTACTTCATCACTCAGGCGCCCGTGTGGAAGGAGATCTGCAAGGTGATCGGCAAGGAGCAGTGGATCACGGACTCCCGCTACGCCACCCCCGATGCCCGGCTGCCGCGGCTGAAGACCGTGTTCGAGGAAATCGAGAAATGGACCATGACCAAGAGCAAGTTCGAGGCCATGGACGAGTTCAACAAGCACGACATTCCCTGTGGCCCCATCCTGTCCATGGAAGAGATCGCGGTCGAGCCCTCGCTGCGCGCCACCGGCACGGTCGTCGAAGTCGATCATCCGAAGCGCGGCAAGTACCTGACCGTCGGCAACCCCATCAAAATGTCCGACAGCCCCTGCGACGTGAAGCGCTCCCCGCTGCTCGGCGAGCACACACAAGAGGTGCTGACGGAGCTCGGCCTCAGTCGGTCGGAGATTGCAGCGCTCAGGGCCGAGAAGGTGATCTGAGCCTGAGGCGCGCGCGTCCGGGAAGAGGCAGGAATGTCTGGAGGAAGGTTCTCGAGGTCGCAGATCTGACGTTCAATCACTCGCAAGGGGGGTCTTTATGTGTGGCACCAGAGTGCTCAGATCACTGGTCGCGGTACTGGCGGCGGTAGTGATCCTGTTCGGCTATCCAGGAGGAGCCGCGGCACAAGCTGGCTCGGCGCAGTCCGCCGACCAGAACATGCAGGAACGCATGCGCCAGATGCAGCAGCAGATCGACGAGCTCAACCGGCAGCTGCAGCAGATGAAAGCGGATCAGGCCAAGACCCAGCAGCAGGTACAGGCCACGCAGCAGCAGGCAACTGCCACTGCGCAGCAGTTCAGCGCCACCCAGAAAAAGGTGGATGAGGCCGACAAGTCGCTCAACACGTTCATGAAGGGCTTCTTCGGCACGCTGGACATGTCGATCGATGCCACCACCAAGGGCATGCAGAACATGGAGGCGTTCGGTATTTCCGGCTGCACAGGCCCGGGCGGCACCCTGCCCTGCACCTTCAACACTACGCCGAAAATGACGCCGGGATGGGGGCCGAGCCCGTACGGACGAGTCGGCTGGATGGGCATGATGTCGAGCAACGGCTCCAATGTCGGCTACCGCGGCACGCACCGGATCGACGGCTCGACCGTGGACTTCATCTACCAGGTGTCGACGGCCATCAACCTCGCAGCGGCGCCGGGGTTGCAGAACACCTGGACCAAGCAGTCGAACACCGTGCAGGGGGCGATCGGGCTCGGCGACACGTACATCGGCTTCAAGGAAAGGCAGTTCGGCACGCTCAAGTTCGGCACGATGTACATGCCGTACAAGACCTCCACCGACCGCATGAATCCTTTCTCAGGCGGGCTCGGCGACTACGCGGTCATCATGGGCAACACCGGCGGCGACAACCGTATCGAGTTCGGCACGCGCGCCGACCACGTGGTGGTCTACAACTCGCCCACCTGGCAGGGCGCGAGCTTCGATGCGGCCTACCAGTTCGGCCAGAACCCTGACCCCTACAACAACATCGTCTCGCTCGGCGGCACCGACTGCTACGGCGGCAACCTCCCGGGCAGCGGCAACCTGCCGCTCAACTGCGACGACGGCGGTTACAACTACGGCTACAGCTTTGACTTCAAGTACGAGCTGGGCGGGCTGTACCTCACCGCCGCGTATGAGCTGCACGGCGGGGTGAACCGCAGCAGCGACGGCGTCGGCTCGAACAACCCCATTTATGGGGCGCTGCTCGGCCCGCCCAATCCCGTTACTGGCTGCGCGACGCCGGCTCCCGGAACGAACAGCCTGACGGTGCTCGACTGGAATGACTACAACATGTTGTGCGCGGAGTTCCCGGGCGCGGCTGCGGCCGGCACGCCGGAGTACAACCCGGGGTTGGACACCGTCAACGAGTGGGCCTGGAAGGGCGGCATCCAGTACACCTTCGACTTCGGGCTGTCGGTCTCCTATATCTATGAGAGCCTGAAGCGCAACGTGCCGTTCTTCCTCGAGTACCAGAACGAGCGGCAGCGCAACGGCGACTGGGTGGCGCTCGACTATGTGTTCAACGGCGGCAGGGATCGCGTTGCCGTGGGCTGGGCACACGCCGGCGCATCCGAGGGCGACCCGGGCGGACAGCACAATTTCAATCCGTACGGCGTCGGCGAGAACACCGCGAACCTGTACTCGTTCGGCTTCTGGCACAAGCTCGACAAGCAGCTGAGCGTGTACCTGCAGGCGGCCGACACGGTGAACAACATCAATGCGCACTACGACATCGGCGCCGGCGGTCACGGCATCAAGACCGACTGCCACGATGCCACGCATCCGACGTTCATCGACTACAGCAGCGCAGGTCCCACGACCTGGGGCGGCTGCCATCCGATCGGCGTGTCGACCGGAGTCGACTTCAAGTTCTGAGGTGCACGGGCACACTGTTGCATAGTGTATTGAGCGGGCGTGATGGCCCGAGGAAAGCCAGGCAGCTCACTCCCGGCGGCAGCGCTGGGAGTGGCCGCTTGGCTCGCTGCGCCGACCGCCCTTGCGCAGGCGCCTGCTTCCACGCCACCGCGCAGCGAGCCGCGTCCGGAGGTCGTGGTCACTGCCACCCGTGAGTCCGATGCGCTCTTGGAATCCAAGGTGGTGCAGGCGCTGGAGAGGGATCCGTACCTGTTCGCGGGGCACATCAACGTCAGCGCCGAGAACGGCATCGTGCGGGTGGAGGGCATCGTCGAAGATCCCTTCGACATGGTGCAGGTGCTGCGCCTGGCACGCCGCATCGCAGGCAAGCGCCGCGTGATCAACGAGATTGAGATCGTCAGCCTCAACCAGGAGCTCAATTGAGTCGTGCGCTGCGCCGGCTGTCGTGCGCGGCCGCGTCGCCGACGTACCATGCGCCCGCGGGTCGCCGGTGCCGCGGGCCTGATGTACTATCGATTTGCAGCCGCAGGGAGAAAACACCTTGGCCTCACATCCGAACCGCCTGAGCCGGGCCATTCTCGCGATGACGCTGCTCGGCAGCGTGCTGGCGTGCACCCACGCGCCGCCGCGCACCCAGGCACAGAAGGAGGCTGACCAGGAAATCGAGACCCGAGTGGACAATGCGCTGCAGGCGGACACGCTGCTCTACGCCAAGCACATCAGCGTTCATGCCTACAACGGCGTCGTACGGCTGTCGGGTTTCGTGTGGGAGCCGCCCGACCTCATGGAGGCGCAACGTATCGCCGCGGACGTAAAGGGGGTCACGGGAGTCGTGAACGACCTGGAACTCCAGCGCAACGGGCTCGGCGACTCGCCGGTGTCACGCTAGCGGGAACCAAGCTCAGCGACTCCGGTCTCAATGGTTGTGATTGCTGTAAGGTATTGAGAATGACAGCCGCCCGCCGCGCGGGCGCGATTTGTGTCGTGCTCGCTGCCATAGCCCTGGCCGCCGCCTGCGCGAGCGCTCCGGAGTCCCCCGCCCAGGTGCAGGCCGACGCGGCCATCGCCAACAGGGTGTATGTAGCTCTGAACGACGATTCGTACTTCTTCTTCCGCCACGTGGAGGTCAGCGTCGAGCGCGGCGTGGTCCACCTCAACGGTCTCGTCTGGACCGGGGACGCGATCATTCGCGCTCAGCAGATCGCTCGGGCCGTTCCCGGCGTTACCGGCGTGGTCGATCGCCTGGAGCTGGAGCGTCCGGCCAGAACGGGCGGGGCGGGTTAGCGAGGTCGCCGCAGTGAGCGACGCTTCACAGGTCGCTTACCGGCGCGCCGCTCGTCGAATCCGGGGGTTTCCGAGCGGTTGCGCAGCGATCATCGTCGCGCTCGTGGCATTAGTCTCCTGCGCGAGCCCGCAGCCACCGCGGATGATGCCCGCCCAGCCAGGCACGAGTATCACCATCGGCGCCGATGAAGCCCTCGCGGGCCGTGTGTACGTCGCACTCAATGAGGATCCAGCGTATTTCTTCCGCCACGTCGACGTGCGCGTGGACGATGGCGTGGCCTACCTCAGCGGCTATGTGTGGAGCAGCGACGCCCTTTATCGTGCGCGCCGGATCGCGCGCGATGTCCCAGGGGTCAGAGGGGTGGTGACGAGCAACCTCGAGCTCGAGCGCAACGGATTCACCTTCGGACCGGCCAGATAGCCATCGAGTTGCTCCCCGCGATCGATGGATGCGCTACGGAGCGCCAGCCCGGTCGTCTGAGGAACCATTCTTTTCCTCTCGTTCGCTCGGCCGATCCAGCAGCTCGTACCAGATGGCGTTGAGCACGCCGAAGGTGAGCGCAAGCCCGAGCCCCAGCATCCAGCTGAAGTACCACATGGCGTCGGTCGCTCCCGATCAGTAAAGCCCGGTTTCCCGCCGGATGTGCTCGAGCGTGATGCGGCCCTTGAGCACGTGGTACACCCAGGCGGTGTAGGCGAGCACCACCGGCAGAAACACGAGCACGGCCAGCAGCATGATGAAGAGCGTGAGCGGGCTGCTCGAAGCGTCCCACACCGTGAGTCCCTGATCGGGATGCGTGGACGAGGGCATGAGGAAGGGGAAGAGCGCGATCCCTGCAGTGAGAATCGTGCCCGCCACCGCGATCGAGCTCGCGAGGAAAGCGAGCCCGGCGCGACGCGCGCCGAGGAGCGACCAGGCGAGCCCCGCGGCGAGCAACGCCCCGAGCGGGGCAAGCCACAGCACCCCGTGCGTGTGGAAATGCGCGAGCCAGGCTCCCGGCGCCTCAACCACGTGCTTGGCGAGGGGGTTGGAAGCTGCATGCGGGTCGACGCCTCCCGCGATCCGCTGCCCGTTGAGAGCGCTCCCCACCCAGATGCCCGCGGCGATGAACGCGATCGCAAACGCCACCGCCGCTTTGCGCCCGAGCGCCGCCGCACGCGATGACATGGGTTCGCCCACTTTCAGTGCCGCGTAGGCCGAGCCGTGCATGACGAGCATGGCCAGACTCACCACGCCCGCCAGCAGCGCAAACGGATGCAAGAGGCCGAAGAATCCCCCGGCGAACACCGGGCGGCGCAGCTCATCGAAATGAAACGGCAGTCCGAGAAAGAGATTTCCGAAGGCCACCCCGGACAGCAGCGCCGGCACGGCTCCCCCGAGAAGCACCGCCCAGTCCCAGACGTTGCGCCAGGCAGGATCCGCGAGCTTGTCGCGAAAGTTGAATCCCACCGGCCGGAGGATGAAAGCGACCAGCAGCGCGAACATCGCCAGGTACAGGCCGGAGAACGAGGCGGCGTACAGCAACGGCCAGGCCGCGAACACCGCACCACCCCCGAGAATGAACCATACCTGGTTGCCCTCCCATACCGGCTCGACCGATTCGAGCAGCGCCCGGCGCTCCTCGTCGGTGCGTCCGAGGAAGCGGAAGGTTGCCCCGACTCCCAGATCGAATCCGTCCATGATCGCGAACCCGATGAGCAGTGCTCCGAGAATCAGCCACCAGATCACTCGCAGGGTTGCATAGTCGGGCACGTCGGCCTCCTTCACTGCGCGGTGGGCACCGGCTGCCCCGGTGGCCAGTAACCCAACCGTTCCGGACCGCGGCGGATCAAGCGCACCAGCAGATAGACGTCGACCACGGCAAGCGCCGAATAGAACACCACGAAACCTGCGAGCGACAGCCACACGTCGCCCGCCGGCACCGGCGATGCGCCGAGGAAGGTCGGCAGCACGCCATCGATCGCCCAGGGCTGACGGCCATACTCAGCCACGATCCAGCCGAGCTCGGCGGCCAGCCAGGGGAGCGGCAGACTCAGGAACGCGACCCGCAGGAACCAGCGATGGCGCTCGAAGCGGTGGCGCGCCGCGAGATAGAAGGCCGTGGCAAACAGCAGAATGAAGAAGAAGCCGAGACCCACCATCACCCGGAAGCTCCAGAACAGCACCGGCACGTTGGGCACGGTCCCCCAGGCGGCCTGCTCGATGTCACGCGGCGTCGCCCGGGTGGGGTCACTGACATAGCGCAAGAGCAGCAGTGCGTAACCCAGATCCTCCTGGTGCGCGGCGAAGCGCGCGCGCGCGGCGGGCTGAGCGGGATCGCTGCGTAGCGTCTGCAGCGCCGCATAGGCCTCGATGCCGCTGTGGATGCGGGCGCGCGCACGCGCCACGAGATCGGAGATGCCAAGCACCGGCTGGTCGAGCGAGCGCGTGGCGATGAGCCCGAGCAGCCACGGGACCTTCACCTCGAGGTGGGTGACGTGCGCCTGCACGTCGGGGAAGCCGAACACGGTGAAGCTCGCGGGCGGCTCGAGGGTGCGCCACTCCGCCTCGATGGCCGCGATCTTCATTTTCTGGTTTTCGCCGGCGACGTACCCGGATTCATCCCCGAGCACCACCACCGAGAGCGCGCAGGCGAGCCCGAAGCTCGCCGCCACCGCCATCGAGCGCCTGGCGATGGCGACGTTGCGCCCGTGCAGCAGATACCAGGCGCTCACCGCCAGCACGAATGCCGAGCCGACCACGTAGCCCGCCGCCACGGTGTGCACGAACTTCGCCTGTGCCACCGGGTTCAGCAGCACCTCGCTGAAGGAGGTGAGCTCCATGCGCATCGTCTGGGGATTGAAGTGCGCACCGACCGGGTACTGCATCCAGCCGTTGGCGATGAGAATCCACAGGGCCGACAGGCTCGAGCCGAGCGCCACCATCGCCGTGACCACCAGGTGCCCGACCCGCGACAGCCGCTCCCAACCGAAGAAGAACAGGCCGACGAAGGTCGCTTCCAGGAAGAACGCCATCAGGCCCTCGATGGCGAGCGGCGCGCCGAAAATGTCGCCGACGTAGTGAGCGTAGTAGGCCCAGTTGGTGCCGAACTGGAACTCCATGGTGATGCCGGTGGCGACCCCCATGGCGAAGTTGATGCCGAACAGCACTCCCCAGAAGCGCGTCATGGCCTTCCAGATCTCGCGTCCGGTCATGACGTAGGTCGCCTCCATGACCACCAGCAGCATGGACAGCCCCAGTGTCAGCGGCACAAACAGGAAGTGATAAAGCGCGGTGAGCGCGAACTGGGCCCGCGAGAGAGCGACGACGGTGGTATCGATCACTCGGTCTCTCCCGACCCGGGAGCCGCCTGCGGCGCATCGCGCGGTGAGGGCAGCTGCGCTGAGTGCACCGGCTGCCCCGGGGCAAGGCTCAAGCGGCGGCTCGCCCCGTCGGCGCTGACCACAGTGCGGTGCGCGGGCGAGAAGAACAACCCCCACAGCAGCGCGAGCGCGGCGAGCTTGAGCAGCATGAGTCCGGTGATGTCGCGCCGGAGCTCGTCCCGCCAGTGCGCCGCATCGCTGCGTCGGCCTTCCATGCGCGGCGAGTTTACCACCGCGCGTGAGCCCCTCTCATCCGGCGCGCCGGGAGCAGGCCTCGCGACGTGTCAGGCGCGCACTGCGGGGGGCGCGTTGCCGCACCATCGCCCAGTTGAGCAGGCCGACGCCCACGGTCGCGAGCAGGACGAGCGACTTGCTGAAGTCGACGCCGATCAGGAGCAGCGCGCACATGGCGATGCCGGCGACCGGCAGAGTCAGCCCGCCGCGCAGGCGGAAGGCGGCTGCGTCCGGTTGCACGCGCCGCAGCGCCGGCACCGCGGCGCACACCGCGCCGTAGTAGAAGAGCCGTGCGACGGCCGAGAGTGTCACGTTCCACGCGAAGCTCGCGAACTGGGCGAACACCCACACCAGCAGCGCAAACACGACGATCGAGACATACGGCGTGCGCAGGCGCGGATGTACCGCGCCGAACACCGCCGGGAAGTCGCCGCGCTCTGCGAGTGCGAACATGCTGCGCGGCACGGTCAGCATGTTGGCGCTGAGATACCCGTAGACTGACACCAGCGCGCCGACGGAAATGAACGCGGCCCCGGGGTTTGCCATGATGACGCGCGCCGCATCCGCGAGCGGACGCACGCTGTGCGCCGGGTCCGCGAGCACGCCGATCACGATGAGCTGCAGCGCGAACAGCAGCGCGGTGAGTACGCCGAGCGCCACGAACAGTGCGAACGCGGCATCCTGCCGCGGATTCCTGGCCTCCCCCATCGGATTGAGGGCGGCCTCGTGACCACCGTAAACA
>DASPPI010000193.1:0-9279 GCA_035625615.1 Steroidobacteraceae bacterium
ATCATCCCGACGACGCGCAACGTCTGGTACGGCGACGACTCCTGGCCGCCGGGACCTCCGCCCGACGATCCCATTCCGATGCTGCACACCGGCCACTGGCGCTACACCGAGCGGCTGCTCGGAGTCGGCGACCAGCTGTGCATCATGGGCGAGCTGCGCTCACATTCCGAGGTCGGCGACGTCACCGCGGCGATCGCCGCGAAGCTGCACGAATGGAAGCAGGATCAGCAGGCACTGCTGGTGCGCTTCGATCTCGACCACGACGGCAAGCTGAGCGCGCCCGAGTGGGACGCGGTGCGGGCGGCCGCGGCCCGGGAGTGTCAGGCCCAAAACCTGCAGTCGACGATCTCCCGGACCAGCATCATCACCCAGCCGACCAACGGCGAGCCGTTCCTCATCGCACCGCGCAGCTCGCAGCAGCTCGAGAGGCGCGAACGACTGTACGCCATGCTCGACTTTGCGCTGGGACTCCTCGGGGTAATCGCCTGCGCCTGGGCCATCCGCCACGCCGGCACGGGCTGAAGTTGCGCAGGCGCTAGTGCCCTCCTTCGACCAGCAGCCCCGCATCGCGCAGGGCCTCGGCCAGCTGCCCCTCGATGCGCCGTGCTTCGCCCCGGGCAATGCGCTGCAGGTGCAGCGTCGGCCCGGTCAGCACCTCGATGCCGCGCCGAAGCACGCTGCCGGCGGCGTGAATGCCCGCCTTGTGCTGATCGAAGCGCTGCGCAGGGCTGTAGTGGCTCATGCCCACGTACACGCCGAAGGGCCCGCGGTTACGGTCGGCGAAATCGAGCAGCACCAGATACACGTTGCAGCGGCCGCGGCGTGCCGCGTGAAACCCGAGGGTGGCCTGGTACGCCGCCGGCAGCCACTCGACGTAGCGCATCGGCAGCCACTCGGGGATCGAGGCAGCAGCGCTCTCCCACAGCGCCGTGAGCGCCGCCTCGATGTTGGTGGCGAATTCCCCGCGCATCCACAGCTCGTGAATGCAATGGGCGCCGACCGCCCCCGCCGCGGCGTTCACCGCGGCGCGCAGCCGCGCCTCGACTTCCGCCCGCGGCCGCAGCGCCAGCGGCCGCGCCGCCGGCGGCAGCGACGCATCGAACGCCGCGGCCGCCGGGTTCACTGCGACGCGGGCAGCGGCGGGCGCGCGGCGCTGCGTGCCGCAACGAGCCAGACGATTCCGCCGACCGCGACCCCCGCCGGCACCAGCAGCACGGCGCGCGCCAGTGAGTCGACATGCGACAGGTAGCCGATGAGCGGCGGCGAGGGCACATCGCCCAGCAGATGAATGACGAACATGCTCAGCGCCACCGCCGAGGCGCGCTCGAACGGCTCGACGCTGTTGACGATCGCGGCGTTGATCGGCCCCGTCGACATGAACAGCAGCAGCTCCGCGAGCACCACCGCAGGATAGAACACCGCCGGTTGCGGCGCGCTGAGAGCTAGCAGTGCGAGCGGGGCGGCCGCGAGCGTGATGAAACCGGAGAACCACAGATACCCCTGCGCCGAGCGCTTGAGGCAGTAATCCCCGAGCCAGCCGCCCACGAGCGTACCGAAGAATCCGGTCACGACCACGATCGCCCCGAAGCCGGTGGTGGCCTGATCCGCGGGCAGGCCGCGCACGCGCTGCAGGAAGGTCGGCATCCAGAAACCGAGCCCACCGAGCGCGAAGGTGTAAGCGGCGTACCCGAGCACGAGCAGCCGAAAAGGCCCGCGGCGCAGCAGGCTCAAATACAGCGCCAACGCCTCGGAGGTTGCGGTCGTTGCGGCTGCGATCCCTTGAGCGGTGGCGCCCCGCGCGCGCGCGCGCGGCTCATCCGGCAGTCGCAGCACCGCGACCGCGAGCAGCAGGCCGGGCACGCCGCACACGAAGAAGGCGGCGCGCCAGCCGAAGTGGTGTCCGAGCAGTCCGCCGAGCACGTAGCCAAGCGCTGCCCCCACCGGGATCGCCATGTTGAGCACCGCCAGAACGCGCCCGCGTGTCGCCGCGGGGAAGCAGTCCGCCAGCAGCGCCGGAGCGATGGCGACGTAGGCCGCTTCCCCGATGCCGACCAGTGCGCGCGCCGCGAACAGCTGCGGGTAGCTGCGCGCGAGTCCCGACAGCACGGTCGCGAGACTCCAGATGATCACCCCGAGGGCGATCGGACGCGTGCGCGAGCCGCGGTCGCCCCAAGCGCCGAATACCGGCGCGGCCACCATGTACACCAGCATGAAAGCCGGCCACAGCCAGCCGACCTGGTGATCCGTGAGGCCGAGGGTGCGCTCGAGCTCCGGTACGAGCGGCGGGACCAGGTAGCGGTCGATATAGTTCAGCAGATTTATCGCGGTCAAGACGCCGAGCGTCCGGATCGCCCGGCGCGGCACCGCGGAAGCGTCGGTCAAAGCTCAGGTCCTGAAGCCGCTGTCCCGCGCGCGACTTTACCGCATGTGCTCTAGGCGGGAGCGAGCTTCAGCCGCTCGAGGTACTGGCGCACCGGCTCGCGGAAGCCCTCGCTGCTGGTGACCGTGGTGCCGCCGGTCACCACCAGGATGAAATCTCCACGCGGCGTTCGGCTGACCTCCCGGACGTGGCGCATGTTGACCAGACACGAGCGGCTGATGCGCAACATCGGCTGTGCCTGGAAGGATCTCTCGGCCTGCTGCAGCGTACTGCGGGCATGGAAGGTCTCGCGGCCGATGGTGAGGCGCACGTAGTTGCGGTCGGCCTCGACCAGCTCCACCTGCGACACGTCCAGCATGTGCATGCGGCTGCCGGCTTCCGCCAGCACGCGCGGCTGCGCGTCGGCGCGCTCGCGCATCGAGCGCTCGAGCTGCTCGAGAAGCGCGGCGAGCGCGCCCTGGCGGTCGAAGGCGCTCTCCGCCTCGTGCCGGCGCCGCACGCGCTCCATGGTCGCCTTGAAGCGGGCGTCGTCGAAGGGCTTGAGAAGGTAATCGGTGGCGCTCACCTCGAAAGCTTCGAGCGCGTAGTGATCATAGGCCGTGACGAACACGATGAGCGGTAGGTGCTGCGGATCGAGCGCGCGTGCCAGCGCCATGCCGGTCATGGAATCCATCTGGATGTCGAGGAACAGCAGCTGCGGCCGCAGCGTGCGAACCGCCTCGAGCGCCGTGCGGCTGTCGCCGTACTCCCCGATCACCCGCAGGTCGGGCTCGCGCGCGCAGCACTCGCGCACCGTGCGCCGCGCCGCCGGCTCGTCATCGACGATGATCACGTCCATCACGGTGGCGCAGGTGATTCCGCCCGCGGCAAGCCGCCGGGCCCGTCGCGCAGCAGCGGCATGTGGATCTCCGCCAGCCACAGGTCGCTATCGGCGGGACCGGCGCTGAAGGTCGCGGCGTCGCCAAACTGCACCTCCAGCCGTTCGCGCACGTTCGTCAGCCCGATGCCCGCGAGACCCGCGGACTTGCCCGGAGCGATGGTGTTGAGCACCCGCAGCGCCAGGCGCTCGCCGCTCGCGCACGCCTCGACGACGATGCTGACCGGACCCTCGTGGCCGGCCAACCCGTGCACGACGGCGTTCTCCACCAGCGGCTGCAGGATCAGGCTCGGCACCCAGGCGCGCGCCACCTCCTCGCGCACCGGCACGCGGATGGTGAGGCGGTCGGCGAAGCGCTTCTGCTGCAGCGCCAGGTACAGCGACACGAACTGCAGCTCATCCGCCAGGCGCGAGAATTCGCGCTCGCCGGCGCTCAGCAGTCGGCGCAGCAGATCCGCGAGCTGCACGACCATCGCCTGGGCGGCCGGGGGGTCCCAGGTGATCTGGCCGCGGATGGTGTGCAGCAGGTTGAACAGCGTATGAGGTGAGAGCTGCATGCGCAGCGCCGTCAGGTGCGCCTGGGTCAGGGCGCGCTCGAGCGCCGCGGAGCGCAGCTGCGAGTCGCGCAGCCGCTGATAGAACGCGAACCCCATGACCAGCGCCAGGCCGAACCCGTAGGTGACCAGGAAGCTGGTGATGCTCGCGAGCCAGACGGGGATCTCGTGGGTGGCGAAGCCCTGCCAGCTGGACCACTCCTCCTTCATCGAGTGAGCGGCGGCGTCCTCGCCGTGCCAGTGCGAGGTGAGGTACTCCCCGCCCACCAGCGCGGGAGCCGCCAGCACCGCGAACCCGAGCGCCAGCAGCAGCTGCAGCGGCCAGGCGCGCCACGGCGGCTGCCAGCCGGTACGCAGCGAGCCGCGCATCGACAGGATGAAGAGCGGATAAAGGATCAGGTGCTGCAGGATGCGTGCATCCCAGTTGGCGAACACGTGCTCGACGTTCATGACCGACAGGCTCGCCTGCATGTTGTTCGCGTACATGACGTTCGACAGCGCCACGTATACCCAGAACACCGTCAGGATGCCGAGCAGCGGCTTGAAGCTGCGGGTGTCCACGGCCGCCGCCGGCACCGCCGGTGCGCCGGCGCGCCAGGCGAGCGTGGCAGATGCCGGTGCGATTCGTTGCAGCGGTGAAGCGCTCATCCCCCGTCGGTCTCCGGTGCGCCGCTGGTGGCGCTTTTGCGCCCTAGCCTACCTCCAAGTGCGTTCCCGGTGCGGGTCTTTGCCGCCGCCCGGGGACCAGCCCGTTGCCGGCAGGGACGACCTCGCGCAAGCGGCCGAGCCGCGCCGCTGCAGGGCTGCAGCGGCTGCCGCCGTGCACCGCCGAGCCTGCACGGGCGCGCCGCAGGGAACGGTACGAACGCGTCGTGGGCAGGGATCAACACGTGATGCGACGGCTTAAACCGCGCGGCGGCAAAGCGTCTCATATAGACGTCGAAGCCACCCAATCCAACACGCACGGAGAGCATCATGAACAGAAGTTTTTCCGGTTCCGGCGATTACCGGCGCGTCTCGGCGGCGCTCACCGCCCTCAGTGCCTGCCTCGTCGTCGCGGTGAGCGCGGTCGCGAACGCCACGGTTGCCGACGGCAGTGCGCCTTCGGTCACCGTCAGCTACGCCGACCTGAATCTCGCCACCGATCAGGGGACGCAGGCGCTGTACGCGCGCATCGTGTCCGCCGCGCGCGAGGTCTGCGGCGGCGCCGAGATCGATATCCGCGATCTGGCCGCGCTGTCGAGCGAGCGCAGCTGCGAGCGGCAGGCGATCGCGCACGCCGTCAGCGACGTGCACAGCGCCAAGCTGGCGGCCCTCTACGCCGCCCACCCGCAGCGCGGCTGACCACCGCGGCAGGCGGCACGCGAGGGCGCTGGGCGGGTGAGCCGTAACGGCTCACCCGCCGCAGCCCGCGCGCTAGCCCGACGGCCGCGGCCGGGCGAGTCAGAAAAAAGGGCGGCTCAACCGCCGCCCTCGAGGGGGGTCAAAACACAGACGCGAGAAGGTCAGGCGGCCTTCTTCACACCCGTCGCGCGGGTCGCCGCCTCTGCGGCGAAGGACCCCACGGACTCCTGCACTTCCGCGGCGAGCGCGGAGAATTCCTGCGCACGCGCGCGGAGCTTCTCGCTCAGCTGCGTGCCGAGCTCGGCCTGCTTCTGCAGCAGGTCGGCAATGGCCTGCGTGCCCACGGCGGCGCGCGCGCTCAGCGCCGCCTTGGCCTGGGCCAGGCCGGCCTCGAGGACGTCACCGGCGACGGCATAGTGGAAACGGGCAAAGCGCTCGAGCGCCTTGAAACTGTCCTGCTGCGCCTTGGTGAAGGAGGCGAAGGCGTCCTTGTAGGTCTCTAACCACGCGCTGAGGTCGAAGGTTCGGTCGGTCATGTATCAGCTCCTGCGGGACCGGTATCGGGGAGGATTCAAATAACAGTATACACCGATCTGTATGCACCGCAAGAAGAGTAGAATTTGATGCCTTAACGGTTATATCTCATTGATAAGACGTAAGAACACTTGGTGCTGTCACCGCCAAGTACCACAGTTCTTTTGCAGTGCGATGACAGCTTTGTGAGAGCGCGACCAGGCGTGCGGCTCACCGGCCCTCACGGCCGACCCGAGCGGCCTTGGTAAGATCATTCCCATGGCGGACATCATGCCCCTGAGCGATCTGGCCAAGCACGTCGGCGAAGAGATGGGCGTCTCCTCCTGGATCACGCTCGATCAGGCACGCATCGGGGAATTTGCCCACTGCACCGGCGACCGGCAGTGGATTCACGTCGACGCCGAGCGCGCCGCGCGCGAGAGCCCGTTCGGCAGCACCATCGCGCACGGGTTCCTCACGCTGGCGTTGATTGCCCCGACCTCATTCGAGATCCTGCTCACGCGGGTGGCGCCGAAATCGGTGGTGAACCGCGGGCTGGAGAAGGTGCGCTTCCTCGCACCCGTGCGCTCGGGCAAGCGCGTGCGTAATCGGATCAAGCTCGCTGCCGTCGACCACCGCGGCAACGGCCGCTACATCGTCACCACCGTCAACACCATCGAGATCGAGGGCGAGACCAAGCCGGCGCTGCAGGCGAGCGCCATCGCCATCTTCATCGAGTGATGGCCGCCGGAAGCTGACGACCGCCCGGCGCACCGAGCACCTACTGCCGCATCCTGAGGCCCTGCGGATCGAACAGCGGCTCCGGCGCGATCGTCGCCGCGCGCCGCTCACCGAGGATCTCGATCTCGAATGCGCCGCGGGTTGTCTCGGCGGCGAGTGCCCGCGGCACATAGCCCTGCGCCAGCGAGCGATCGACGCAGTGTCCGTAGCCGCCGGAGGTGGCCCAGCCGATACACACGCCGTCGTGCCAGATCGGCTCATCGCCGAGCACGTCGGCATCGGTGGCATCGACCACAAACGTGACCCGCCGCAGCGCGCCGCCGGTCTCCTGCTCGCGCAGCGCCGCCTCGCGGCCGATGAAGTCGCGCTTCGACAGGTCGACGAAGCGCTCGAGTGCCGCCTCGAACGGACCGTAAATCGGACGCAGCTCGCGGTACCAGGTCGGAAAGTTCTTCTCGAGACGCAGCGACAGGAGCGCGCGCATGCCGAAGTTGATCAGACCGAGGTCGCGTCCGGCATCTTGGATCGAGGCATACAGGCGCCGCAGGTACTCCGGCGCGACCCAGATCTCGAAGCCGAGATCACCCGTGTAGGTGAGGCGGTTGATCATCGCCGGCACGTTGGCGACGTCGAGGCGGCGATGATCCAGGAAGCGCAGCGCGCCATTCGAGACATCCTCGTCGGTGAGCCGGGCGAGCAGCTCGCGGGACCTCGGCCCTGCAATCGACACCCCGACCAGCTCCTGTCCCAAGCGCCGCACGCGCACCGCACCGTTGCGCGGCAGGTGCCGCTCGAACCAGCGCATGTGGTAGATCTGCGCCTGGGACGAGCCCCAAACGAGGAAGCGCTGCGCAGCGGCGCGGGCGATGGTGAAATCGCCGATCAGCTTGCCGCTCTCGTTCAGCATGGGCGTCAGCACCACTCGCCCCTGGCGCGGCATGCGGTTGGTCATCAATCTCCCGAGGTATTCCTCCACGCCGGGACCGCTGAGCTCGTACTTGGCGAAGTTGGCAATCTCCGTGACGCCGACGCCGTTGCGCACGCCGAGGCACTCGGCCCTGACGTGCGGGAAGTCGTTCGAGCGGTGGAACGAGACCGCGTCGCGCGGCTCGACGCCGGCGGGCGCGAACCACAGCGGCGTCTCCAGGCCCCAGCTGTCACCCATCACCGCGCCCTGGGCGAGCATCAGGTCATAGAGTGCGGTGGTCTGCTGCGGGCGCGCTGCAGGCAGCTCCTCGTTCGGGAAACGGATCGAAAAGCGCCGCGAGTAGTTCTCGCGGACCTTCGCATTGGTGTAGCTGCGCGTCGCCCACTCACCGTAGCGCGCGACATCCATGGCCCAGACGTCGAAGCCGGGATCGCCGTGGACCATCCACTGCGACAGCGCCAGTCCCACGCCGCCGCCCTGGCTGAACCCCGCCATCACCGCGCACGCGCACCAGAAGCCGGGCAGTCCCTGGACCGGACCAACCAGCGGGTTGCCGTCGGGGGAGAAGGTGAACGGCCCGTTGACGACGCGCTTGATGCCGGCCCGCTCCATGGCCGGGAAGTGCCGGTAGCCGAGCTCGAGCGATGGCGCGATGCGCTCGAGGTCGGGCGGCAGCAGCTCGCTGCCGAAATCCCACGGCGTCTGCCGCGGCTGCCACGGGACACACGCCTTCTCGTAGGTGCCGAGCACCATGCCGGTGCGCTCCTGGCGCAGGTAGATCTCGGCCTTGAAGTCGATCGCGTGCGGCAGCTCGTGGCCGCGCGCGCGGTTGAACTCGACGACTTCCGGCATCTCGTCGGTGACCAGGTACATGTGCTCCATCGCCAGCACCGGAAGCTCCAGGCCGACCATGCGGCCGATCTCGCGCGCCCACAGCCCGCCGGCGTTGACGACATGCTCGGCGTGGATCGAGCCCCGGTCGGTGATCACGTCCCAGGTGCCGTCGGAGCGCGGCGTGAGTGCGGTGACGCGTGTCTGCTGGTAGATCTCGGCCCCACCGACCCGGGCGGACTTCGCGTAAGCATGAGTGGTGCCGGAGGGGTCGAGGTTGCCGTCGGCGGCATCGAGCATCGCGCCGACGAAGTAGCGCTCCTCGATGAGCGGCAGCAGCGCCTTGGCCTCCCTCGGAGTCAGCAGCTGGGCGTCGAGACCGAGGTAGCGCGCCCGCCCGTGCGCCATCTTCAGCCATTCCATGCGCTCGGGAGTGTCGGCGAGCAGCAGCCCCCCCGAGCGGTGCAGCCCGCAGGACTGCCCGGAGATCCGTTCGAGCTCGTCGTACAGGCCGATCGTATAGCCCTGAAGCTTCGCAACGTTCGGGTCACCGTTCAGGGTGTGAAATCCGCCGGCCGCGTGCCACGTGGAGCCGGAGGTCAGCTGCTGGCGCTCGAGGAGCACCACGTCCTTCCAGCCGGCCTTGGTCAGGTGATAGAGCACGCTGCAACCGACCACGCCGCCGCCGATGACCACGACCCGTGCCTCAGTCTTCATGTCAGCTCCACTGATGCCGTGCTCCAGCCGTCAGGCCTGGCGCGGCGACTCCTGACTCATTCGTTCGAAACCGCCAGCTGCAACGGCGGAGTCGCAGCCGCCGCGCGGGCGCCGAAGCGCTCGATCAGCCAGGAGCGGAACAGCGCGATGGCGGTGTCGGCGAGCCCTTCCGCATGGGTCGTGAGGTAATACCCGTAGCCGTCATCGAGCGTCGCCTCGAAAGGCTTCACCAGCTGCCCGGCACTGATCTCCTCGGCGAACAGGTTCGGGTCGACCAGCGCGATGCCCTGCCCGCCCATGGCGTACTGTGCGGCGAGCACCGCGGTGTCGAACACCAGACCGCGCTCGATGTTGACGCCGCGCAGACCCGTGTGACGCACGAACTGCGTCCAGC
>DASPPI010000194.1:0-7115 GCA_035625615.1 Steroidobacteraceae bacterium
GAAAGCGTCGGCGATGCCCGCGACCAGCGGTGCCTCCGGCCCGACGATGGTGAGGTCGACGCGCTCGCGCGTCGCCAGCTGCACCAGCGCGGCGAGGTCGGCGGGCGCGACGTTCACGTTGCGCACCTTGGCCTCGGTGGCGGTTCCCGCATTGCCCGGCGCCACGAGCACCTCGGTCACACGTGCCGCGGCCGCGCATTTCCAGGCGAGCGCGTGCTCGCGTCCGCCGGCGCCGACGATCAGGACCTTCATTGACTAATGCCGGAAGTGCCGCACGCCGGTAAACACCATGGCCATGTCGTGCTCGTCGGCGGCGGCGATGACCTCCGCGTCGCGCTTGCTGCCGCCCGGCTGGATCACGGCGCGGACACCTAAGCCGGCAGCGACGTCGAGGTTGTCGCGGAACGGCAGGAATGCATCGGACGCCATCACCGCCCCGGCGAGGGCGAGATGCTCGTCGGTCGCCTTCATGGCGGCGAGGCGCGTCGCGTAGACGCGGCTCATCTGGCCCGCGCCGACACCGACCGTCGCCCGGTCGCGGGCGAACACGATGGCATTGGACTTGACGAACCTGGCTACCTGCCAGGCGAACCTCAGGTCGGCGAGTTCTGCCGGCGTCGGCCGGCGGCGCGTCGGCACCGTGAGCGCGCGCTCCTCGAGATCGGCGAGGTCGCGCGTCTGCGCCAGCAGCCCTCCGGTGACGCTGCGCAACTCGAGGTCCGTGGCGGCGGCGAGCCCGAGATCGCCGAGCAGCAGCACGCGCACGTTCGGCCGCGTGGCCAGCAGCTGCGCGGCATCCTGGTGCACTGCCGGCGCAGCCAGCACCTCGACGAACTGCCGCTCCACGATCGCACTCGCCGTCGCCGCATCGAGCTCGCGGTTGAAGGCGATGATGCCACCGAAGGCCGAGGTCGGATCGGTTCGGAAAGCGGCCTCGTAAGCGGCGAGCGTGCCCGCGCCCAGCGCCGCACCGCAGGGATTGGCGTGCTTGACGATGACGCAGGCCGGTTCTGCGAACTGGCGCACGCACTCGACCGCGGTATCGGCGTCGGCGATGTTGTTGAACGACAGGTCCTTGCCCTGCAGCACGCGCGCGGCCGCAATGCCGGCACCGCGGGCACCGCTGTCACGATAGAACGCCGCACGCTGGTGTGGATTCTCGCCGTAGCGCAGATCCTGCAGCTTGTCGAACACCAGGGCGAGCGTGGCCGGGAACGGCTCCGGTGACACTCCGGCCTGCTGCCCGAGATAGCCGGCGACCATGGCGTCGTAACGCGCCGTATGCGCGAACGCCTTGGCGGCGAGGCGGGCCCGCAGGGCGAGGTCGCTGGTGCCCTCGTGCGTGTCGAGCTCGTGCAGCACGGCCGGGTAGTCGTGCGGATCGACGACCGTGAGCACCGACTCGTGGTTCTTGGCGGCGGCGCGCAGCATGGCGGGGCCGCCGATATCGATGTTCTCGATGGCCTGCGCGAGGCTCGTGCCCGGTCGGGCCACCGTGGCGGCGAACGGGTAGAGGTTCACCGCCAGCAGGTCGATGGGCGCGATGCCGTGCTGCGCCATGACGGCCTCATCGATGCCGCGCCGTCCGAGCAGTCCGCCGTGGACCTTCGGATGCAGCGTCTTGAGGCGCCCGTCCATGATTTCCGGGAAGCCGGTGTAGCGGGCGACTTCGCACACGGCGACACCGTGGGCGGCGAGCAATTGCGCCGTTCCGCCGGTGGACAGGATCTCGACGTTGTGCCGTGCCAGCGCCTGCGCCAGCTCGACGACGCCGGTCTTGTCGGAAACGGACAGCAGCGCGCGGCGCACCGGCAGCCTCATCGGATTCACCCTCGGGCGCTCCGGCGCGCGCCGCGCCGGTGACGGGGCCGCTTCAGGCGCCCCCGAGCCCGAATTGCTTCAGTTTCTTGCGCAGCGTGCCGCGATTGATGCCGAGTATGCCAGCGGCGCGGCTCTGGTTGCCTTGCGCGTAATCGAGCACGACGCGAAACAGCGGCTCTTCGACCTCGCGCAGCACCAGGTCGTAGAGATGCGCGGGCCGGTGGCCGTTCAGGCTGGTGAAGTAATCGCTCAGGGCGCGCTCGGCGTGATTACGCAACAGGTCCCGACCATGGACTCTGGCGGCGGTAGCTTCACGAGCTCGAGTCTTCTTCTTTGCGGTCATTGTAAGACCCCCCAAGGGAAAACCGTTCGTCAGGCAGCCGCTGCGGCCGCGCTCGCCCAGTCCTCGAAATGCTTAACCGCGTGCGCGAACTGTGCGCTCGTGTCCGCAGCCCCCATCAGTTCCCGGCGGACGGGCGCCGGGCTTTCCAGCAGTTGCTCGCAATACCAGCCGAGATGCTTACGCGCGATCCGGACTCCGGTCTCCTCGCCGTAAAAGAAGTACAGGGAATCGAGATGCGCGAGAATGATATCACGCACCTCGGCGCGCTGAAGTGCCGGCGTCGCAATTCCGCTCTGAAGATGGGAGTTGACAGCGCGGAATATCCATGGCGCGCCCTGGCTCGAGCGGCCGATCATTACTCCGTCCGCGCCGGTGAAATCAAGCACCTCGCGTGCTTTTTGCGGCGTATCGATGTCGCCGTTGGCGAACACCGGGATGCGCACGCGCGACTTGATGTCGCGAATCGTGTCGTACTCGGCGTGTCCGGCAAAAAAATCCGCACGCGTGCGACCATGCACGGCGAGTGCTGCGACGCCGGCAGCGGCCGCGATGCATGCAATGCTCACGCCGTTGCGTCGCGCCGGGTCCCAGCCGGTGCGGATCTTGAGTGTCACGGGGACGTCCACCGCATTCACGACCGCCTCGAGAATGCGCGCCACCAGCGGCTCGTCGGTGAGCAGCGCCGAGCCGCACAGCTTGCCGCACACTTTCTTTGCCGGACACCCCATGTTCAGGTCGATGATCTGCGCACCGAGTGCGACGTTGGCACGCGCCGCCTCGGCCAGCGCCTTGGGATCGGCGCCCGCGAGCTGCACCGCGCGCGGCGCGGGCTCGCCCGCATGATCCCTGCGCAGCCGCGATTTGGGGCTGTGCCACAGCCGCGCATCCGCGCTGATCATCTCGGAGGCGGCGAGCCCCGCCCCGAGATTGCGGCACAGGATGCGAAACGGCCGGTCGGTGACCCCAGCCATGGGCGCCAGCACCACGCGCGCGGGCAGTACGTAGGGTCCGATCCGCACGCGGCAGCGCTCGTCAGCGTGCGCTGGCATCGTTGGCGCAGGCCACTGCGCCGCTGCTCACCGGCAGGCAGGCATCGATCTCGAATCCCACGGCATTGGTCCCCGGATCGACGAACCCCATCTCGGCATCGATGCGCTGGCCGGCGGCGAGGAACGAGGAGGCCGGCACGGTCTGCGGCAGGTAGGAGCCCGGCGCAACGTCGCTCGAGGCAATGCGGTTGCCGAAGCGGTCCTGCAGCGTCACGCGCAACAGTGGCAGGGGCTGGGCCTGCTGGGCCGCGTTCTTGATGCTCGCGCGCACCGTGATCAGTCCGGCTCCGGCCGGATCCACCGACGCGCCGAGCTGGCGCACGTCGTAGGCATGCAGGTCCCAGTGCGGCACCAGCCGCACGCCGAGCGCCGAGTACAGTGCGGTCAGCGGGCGGTTGAAGCGTGCGTTGGCCGCCAGCTCGTCACGATAGTGATTGAGGATCTGTGCGAGCAGCAGCAGCGCCGCAAGTGCCGAGCCGATGCGCCAGGCCTGTGGCCGAACGGGCGCTGTGCCGGCCGCGCCCGCCAGAGCCTGATCATCATCGGGCGCCAGCGGCGGCGGCCCCGCGGCCGCCAGCTGCTCGGCGCGCGGTGCAGCGGCCACGCGCGGCTGCTCGGTCGTGCGCCTGCGCTGCGCCGTGGGCGAGGGCCTGGAAGCGGCCTCGAAGCCCGGTCGGATGTGCGGTTTGGCGTGCGGCACTCCCGTCCGTTCGCCCGTACCCGTGGTTCGGGCCGCCGCCGCAGCGTCAGCTTCCGCTGCACGCTTGAGCGGCGCGCGCTGCCCCGACTCCAGAGGCTGGCGTTCGGCCGGCGGGGGTTGCGGCGGCTGAGATTGTGCCGTCGGCGATGGCGGCGGCACCCGCTGACGCGCCGGTGCGGGAGTCGTGGGCTCGCGCGGGGTGTTCGGCTCGTCGCTGTGCAACATCGACGACAGGAAGGCGTCGTCGACCTCCGCGTTCAGCTGGGCTTCGGGAGACTCTTCCTGGGCCGGCCCGGTGTCGGCCGGGGCCGGCTCGCCGGCCGCGATCATGGCCCGGAAGGATCCGGTCGCCGCCGTCCACTGCGGGTCGGGCGGCGGCTCGACGAAGACGCTGCCGAGGTCGGTCGTGGCGGGGTCGAACTCGAGCGCATCCTCGGGGATCGCCTCCTCGCCGGCGGGCGCAGTCACACTGTCCGCGGGCGCAGGCGTGTGCCGCGGTGGCGCGCGCGCTGCGGCAGCGGCCGGCTCGGTTGCAGCCACCGGCGATTCGACCGGGGGCGGCGCCGTTTCCGGCTCGCTGTCGGCAGCGGAGGATTGCCGCTCGTCCGTCAGCCGCGCGAGCGCGTTGAATACGCTCGAGCAGCGTCCGCAGCGCACATAGCCCTGGGCGACGCGCAGGTCCGCGGCGGTCACCACCAGGGTCAAAGCGCACTTTGGACAGACTGTGAACATGCTGCAGCGGGCCGCGCGATCTGCCGGCGCCGCGCCCGAGCGTCAGTAACGCCGTCCGGCCAGGCACACCCAGCCATCGCGGTCGCCGGCCCGGGCGACATCAAAGCACGCGCCGTAAGCGTCTGTCACGTCCGCGGCCTCGGCTTCCATCAGGCCGGCAAGCACCAGCTCCCCGCGCGGGCGCACGAGCGCAGCGAAGCGAGGGGCGAGCTCGCACAGAGGGCCTGCAAGTATGTTCGCGAGCAGCACATCCACGCCGGCGGGCAGCGTCGCGGGATCGGCGTGGACGCGCACCCGCCCTTCGACACCATTGGCGCCGGCGTTGTCGCGTGTGGCCATGAGCGCCTGCGGGTCAATGTCGAAGCCGTGCACCTCGGCGGCCCCGAGCCGCGCGGCGGCGATCGCCAGCACTCCTGACCCGCAGCCGTAGTCGATGACGCGCGTGCCCGGGGCGAGATGCGCGTCGAGCCAGGTGAGGCACAACGCCGTGCTCGCGTGCGTGCCGGTGCCGAAGGCCAGTCCCGGATCGAGCTGCACGACCACCGTGCTCGGTGCGCTCACCCGCTCGTGGCTGGGACAGACCCACAGGCGCCGGCCGAAGCGCATGGCGTGGAAGTCCTTCAGCCACTCACGCTCCCAGGCACGGTCGGCGATCTGCCGCGCGCTGATCAGCGTAGCGTCGATCCCGAGCGATGCGGCGAGCGTGCTGATCAGCCCCGCGTGCGCCGGCTGGGCCGTGAACAGGCACTTGACCCGGGTTTGCCGCCAGAGGCGGAATTCCCCCGGCGCAGGCTCGAGTACCGAGCCCGCCTCGAGCGTTGGGCCGGATCGCGTGGGGTGGCAGACCGGCTCCTCGCGTGCATCGACAAAGGTCACCGCGCCGGCGCCGCAGGCGAAACCGCTATCTTCGGCGAGCTGTGGGTCGAGCGAGCCGAGCTCGAACGACAACTCCAGGTAGGCGGCCACGGCGTTACCGCAACCCCAGCCGCCGCTCCAGGTAATGGATGTCGGTGCCGCCCTTCTGGAAGGCGGCGTGGTTGCAGATCTCCTGATGCAGGGCGACGTTGGTCTTGATGCCCTCGATCACCATTTCGGCGAGCGCGTTCTTCATGCGCGCGATGGCGGTATCGCGCGTGTCCCCGTGAGCGATGACCTTGCCGACGAGGGAGTCGTAGAAGGGCGGCACGTTGTAACCGGAATACACGTGGCTGTCGACGCGGATGCCCGGTCCGCCGGGGGCATGCCACAGTCGGATCGGGCCCGGCGAGGGCATGAAGGTCTTGGGGTCCTCGGCGTTGATGCGGCACTCCATCGCGTGACCGCGGATCTGCACGTCGCTTTGCGTGTAGGGCAGCCGCTCGCCCGCCGCGATCAGCAGCTGGGCTTTCACCAGGTCGATGCCGGTGATGAGCTCGGTAACCGGGTGCTCGACCTGGATACGGGTGTTCATCTCGATGAAATAAAACTCCCCATCCTGGTAGAGGAACTCCATGGTGCCGGCGCTGCGATAGCCGACCGCGCGACAGGCCTCAACGCAGCGCTCGCCCATGAAGCGCCGCTGCCGCACGGTGATGCCGGGAGCCGGCGCTTCCTCGATGACTTTCTGATGCCGGCGCTGCATGGAGCAGTCGCGCTCGCCCAGGTGGATCACTGTTCCGTGTGCGTCGGCCAGCAGCTGGAACTCGATGTGCCGCGGCCTATCGAGGAATCGCTCCAGGTAGACCTGGTCGTTGGCGAAGGCGGCACGCGCTTCGGCGCGCGTGATGCCGATGGCGTTCAGGAGTGACGCCTCGGTGTGCACGACCCGCATGCCGCGGCCGCCGCCGCCGCCGGAGGCCTTGATGATCACCGGGTAGCCGATGTCGCGGGCGATGCGCAGGTTCTCGTCCGCATCCTCGCCGAGCGGTCCGTCCGAGCCGGGCACGCACGACACGCCGTGGCTCTTCATTACCCGGATCGCCGATACCTTGTCACCCATGACGCGGATGGTCTCGGCCTTGGGACCGACGAACACGAAGCCGCTGTTCTCCACACGCTCGGCGAAGTCGGCGTTCTCCGCCAGGAAGCCATAGCCCGGATGAATGGCGACCGAGTCGGTGACTTCGGCCGCGCTGATGATCGCCGGCATGTTGAGGTAGCTGAGCGCCGAGGGCGGTGGTCCGATGCACACCGACTCGTCGGCGAGCAGCACGTGCTTCAGGCTGTAGTCAGCCGTCGAGTGCACCGCGACGGTCTTGATACCCAGCTCGCGGCAGGCACGCAGGATCCGCAGGGCGATCTCGCCGCGATTGGCGATGACGATCTTCTCGAGCATGCCGATCTATTCGACGACGAACAGCGGTTGGCCGAATTCGACCGGGTCGCCGTTGCGGGCCATGATCGAGGTGATGCGGCCGGCCTTGTCGGCCTCGATCTGGTTCATCATTTTCATCGCCTCGATGATGCACAGAACCTGGCCGACCTT
Source organism: Steroidobacteraceae bacterium (assembly GCA_035625615.1). Taxonomy (GTDB): domain Bacteria; phylum Pseudomonadota; class Gammaproteobacteria; order Steroidobacterales; family Steroidobacteraceae; genus 13-2-20CM-66-19. The sequence goes on from DASPPI010000194.1 coordinate 7,110, forward strand.
GATCTC
>DASPPI010000195.1:0-11412 GCA_035625615.1 Steroidobacteraceae bacterium
ACAGTCGATGCGGGGCGTACCTGGAGACGCACTCATTACGTACCCGAGGCCGAGCGGCCACTCCTCGATGTGTGGTGCGGCGCTTCCGGTCACGTGATCGCGATCGGCGCCTACAGCACCTACCTCACGAGCGCGGACGGCGGTGCCAGCTGGAACGATGTCAAGTTCACTCCGGCGCCTCCAGCCGGAGCCGCCGTGCCCGCGCCTGGCCGCGCCGCCGACCGCGGGACGGGGGCTGCGGCCGCGAGCCCCGCCGCGGCGGAGGAAGCCGCGACCGGCGGCTACCACCTGAACCGGATCGTGGCCGCAGGCGGCGGCCGGCTGTACATCGCCGGTGAAGCGGGTCATCTCTACCGCTCGGACGATGACGGCGCCAGCTGGATCACGCTGCCCTCGCCCTACGAGGGCTCGTTCTTCGGCGTGCAGCCGCTCGACGGCGGTGCCCCCGGTGCGGCAGTGCTCGCCTTCGGACTGCGTGGCAACCTGTACCGCTCCGAGGACGCTGGCATGAGCTGGCAGCGCATCAAGACCGGCACCGTCGCGATGCTCGATGGCGCGGCACGCCTCAAGGAGGGCGTAGCGATCGTCGGGCTCGCGGGCGTGGTGCTGGTCAGCCGCGACGGGGCGCGTAGCTTCCGGCTGCTGCAGCAGGCCGATCGCTCCGGGCTGTCGGCGGCGGTGGCGGTGGGGGATGCACGGCTCGCGGTGGTCGGTGAGAACGGCGCCAGGCTCATCGGCCTCGACGTCTCAACGGCGGCCGGTGGGCGCGGGAGCACGCCATGACCGGCGCGGCCATCGGTACCGCCGCCCCAACGGCGCTCGTCAGCCGGCTCGAGCGGCTGATCTTCGGTCACCGCACACTGATCCTGACGGTGTTCGCCGTCGGGACGGTGTGGCTCGCTGCGGTCGCGGTGCACGGACTGCGCATCGACACCTCTTTCAACAAGACCCTGCCGGTGCAGCACGAGTACATGCGCACCTACCTCGACCCCAAGGTCGCGGAGTTCCGCGGCGCCAATCGGGTGCTGGTGGCGCTCATCGCGCGCGACGGCAATATGTTCACGCCCGAGTACTTGGCCGCGCTGCGCAAGGCGACCGACGAGGTCATCGTCATGGACGGCATCGACCGCACGCGCGTGCAGTCGATCTTCACACCCAATGTGCGCTACCTCGAGGTGGTCGAGGAAGGCATCGAGGCCGGCAACGTGATACCGGCGGATTTCACTCCCACGCCGGAGAACATGGCGCGCGTGCGCGACAACATCCGCAAGGCGGGCATCATCGGCCGCCTGGTGGCCAACGATTTCTCCGGCGCCCTGGTCAGCGCCATCGTGCTCGACCAGGACGCGCAGGGCAGGCCCGTGGATCCGATCGCGGTGGCGCACGAGCTCGAGCGGCGGGTGCGCGAGCCGATCGAGCACCCCAGCGGCGCCGCCGCGCCCAGCGTGCAGACGCGGGCCAGCAGCGGCATCGAGACGGCGGCGTTCCCGCGCCGGGGAATCGACGTACACATGATCGGCTTCGCCAAGGTGGTGGGTGACATCGCCGACGGGGCGGCGTCCGTGCTGTTGTTCGCGGTCGTCACCCTGGTATTGACGCTGGCGGCAGTACGCTTCTACTGCTTGTCGTGGCGCGTGGCGTTCATCCCGGTGCTGTGCTCGCTGATCGCGGTGATCTGGCAGCTCGGGGCGCTGGTGCTGCTGCGTTATGGCATCGATCCCATCGGCCTCCTGGTGCCGTTCCTGATCTTCGCCATCGGCGTCAGCCACGGTGTGCAGAAGATCAGCGCCGTGAGCGTTGCCATCTTAGCTGGGCTCGACAGCATGGAAGCCGCGCGCCGCACGTTCCGCCAGCTGCTGGCGCCGGCGATCATTGCGCTGCTCGCGGATCTCGTCGGGTTCGTCACCATTCTGCTCATTCCGGTGCAGGTGATCCGCCAGATGGCCATCACCGCCAGCATCGGTGTCGCCATCGTCATCCTCACCGACCTGGTGCTGCTGCCGGTGCTGGTTTCCTACGTGCACTTCGATCCGGGTTATCGCGACCGCGTAGAGCGCAACATGCGCTGGGGCGAGCAGGTCTGGCCCCGCCTCTCGGTCATCACCCGACGCGGCCCCGCCCTCGCGGTCATCGCGTTCGCCGCGGTGCTCGGCGTGCTCGGCTGGTGGAAGGGACGTGAGACCCCGATTGGCGACACCCAGGCGGGGGTGCCGGAGCTGCGTCCCGACTCGCGCTACAACCGCGACAACGACGTGATCACCTCCAAGTTCAGCATCGGCGTCGACGTGCTGACCGCCATCGTCGAATCCCAGGAACCCCTGTGCGTCAGCCACTCCCTGATGACCGCCGTCGACCGCTTCGCCTGGCACATGCGCAACGTCGAAGGCGTGCAGGATGTCATCACGCTGCCGTTCATCGCCAAGGTCGCGATCGCCGGCTGGAACGAGGGCAGCCTCAAGTGGCGCAGCATCCCGCGCGAGCAGACCCAGCTGACGCAATCGACGCGCTACATCGAGACCAGTACCGGCCTGCTCAACGAGAACTGCGACGTCGTGCCGGTGATGATGTTCCTCACCGACCATCGCGCCGGCACCATTCAGCGCGTGGTGGCGCAGGTGAAGCACTGGCGTAGCGCGAACCCTCTCGCCGGCGCGCAGGTGCGCCTTGCCGCCGGCAACGTCGGCGTGATGGCGGCCACCAACGAGACGGTCGAGGCGAAGCAGCTGCTGATCCTGGCCGGCGTATTTCTTGCGGTGATCGTCATGTGCCTGATCACCTTCCGCTCACTGGTGGGCACCATCGTAGTGGTGGTGCCGCTCGCGCTGGTGTCGGTGCTCGTGTACGCGGTCATGGCCCTGGTCGGCATCGGACTCAAGGTTTCAACGCTGCCGATGGTCGCCCTCGGCGCCGGCATCGGCGTCGACTACGGCATCTATCTGTTCAGCCGCATGCAGGAATTCCTGCGCCAAGGCTTCAGCGTGCGCGATTCCTACGAACGCACACTGCGCGTCACCGGCGCGAGCATCATCTTCACCGGTATCACCCTAGCGATCGGGGTCGCCACCTGGGTGTTCTCGCCGCTGAAGTTCCAGGCCGACATCGGCATCATGCTCACCTTCATGTTCCTGGTGAACATGCTCGCCGCGATCGTGCTGCTGCCGGCGCTGGCCGCGTGGCTGATCCAGCCGCAACCTGCGGGAGCCGCGCCGACGGAGGACTCGAGGGCTTAGCGACGACCGCGCCTCAGTCCTCCCAGCGCGGCGGGGCGCGCAGGCGCTTGGTGCGCCGCTGCCGCGCCTTGTGCTCGAGCCTGCGCTCGCGCGCTGCGCGTGGGGGTCGGGTCGCCTTGCGTGGCCGCGGGGGGCTCATGGCACGGCGAATGAGATCGGCGAGGCGCCCTTCAGCCTCGCGACGGTTGCGCTCCTGGGTGCGGTGATTGCGCGCGATGATGAGGATCGCGCCCTCGGCCGTGAGGCGCCGCCCGCTGAGCGCGCCGAGGCGCGCCTTGACGGCGTCGCTGAGCACGCCGCTCCCGGTGAGGTCGAATCGCAGCTGAACGGCGCTGGCGACCTTGTTGACGTTCTGACCACCGGGTCCGGATGAGCGCACGAACGACAGCGTGAGCTCACTGTCCGGGATCTCGAGGCCAGCGGCGACGCGCAGCGGCACTCGGTGCGCTGCGGCTAATCGGCGGCCCGGTCGGAGCCGGCCGACGACGCGTGCGCCGCCAGGCCGGCCCGCATCCGCGCCACGCGTCCCTCCAGGATGCGGGTCTCCCGCTGCGGTACCGGGATGGTCACGCCATGCGCACGGAAGATGCGCCAGATCGCACGGTTCACGTCCGAGCGCACATTGTTGACGCCATTGACCGGGTCGGCGATCCAGAAGCGGATCTCGAGCCGCATGCCGCTGTCCTCGAAGCTGATGAGGCGCGACACCGGCGGCGGATCGCGCAGGATGCGCGGTTGGTTCTCGGTCGCCTGCAGCAGCAGTTGCAGCGCCACCTCCGGATCATCGTCGTAGCTCACGGTCACCGGGAGCTTCAGCCGCACGTGCTGATCCGAGTAGCTCCAGTTGATGAATGAATTGGTGATCAGGTTCTGGTTCGGCACCAGCGTATCGACGCCGTCGCGGTCGCGCACCACCACGTAGCGGCCGCGCAGCTCCTGTACCCAGCCGAAATTGCCGGCGCTGGCATCCTGCCCGGTGAAGCTGATGACGTCGCCGGGTTTGATGGACTTGTCCATCAGCAGCACGAAGCCGCTCACGAAATTGCTGGCGACCGACTGCAGCCCGAAGCCGAGGCCGAGGCCTATGGCGCCGGTGAGCACGTTGAGCGTGGTGACATCAACGCCGGCGGCGTTGATGCCCAGCAGCACCCCCAGTCCCACCAGCAGAAAATAGGTGAACTTGGAGACGCCGACCCGGGTGGACACCGCCACCTGCTCGAGCCGCATCACGTGGCGCTCGATGGCGCGGGCGATCAGGCTGGTCACGATCACGAACGCGGTGACGATCACCAGCCCCTTCAGCAGCGCCCACAGGCTGAACTGCGTCTTGCCCGGCACCAGGCTGACGCGGTTGAGGCCGGCCTCGACCGTGTCGAGCCAGCCGAGCACGGCGACGGCAGTGATCGCCCACAGGATGAGCGTGATGCGCCGGCCGCTCCTGCGCACCCAGGAGCCGGGCCCCAGCAGCAGGCCGAGCACGAACACGCCGAGACGCAGCGGCAGCAGCGCCGCGAAGATGCGCAGTGCGCCGTCGAGGAGCACAGTCGACATCCCGAGCGCTCCGAGCACCACGCGTCCGCCGACCAGCACGGCGAGGGCGGCGAGGATGGGCGCCAGGATCACCGCGCCTTCGAGCGTGTGGTCGAGCGCGTGCGCCGCCAGCGGCAGGTCCGCCGCCGCGTCGCGCGCCCGCCGCGCCCGCAGCACCCGCGCGACCGCGAGCGCCACCACCACGGCGATGAGGATGACGAGCGCCGCGCCGAGTACCCGTGGGGAGGCGAGCCCGGGCAGGGCGCCCCATGCGGCGCTGGCGGCGCTGTCCATCAGGCGTTCAGGTCCGGGATCAACTGACTCTCGAGGCGGGCAATCTGGTCCTTGAGCAGGAGCTTGCGCTTCTTCAGGCGCTTGAGCTGCAGCTGATCGACGTGCAGGTCGAGCGCCAGGCGCGAGATGACCTCATCCAGATCACGATGTTCGATGCGCAGCTGCCGCAGCTTCTCCAGGTTGCGGAACAGCTCGCGGTCGACGTTGTCTTCGATTTCCGCCATGCAGGGGGTGGACGGGACGGCCCGGGACTGTTGGCGGCGGCCGCCAGGAACTCGAAGCTTAGCCGAGCGGCACGCCGGGCGCCACGGCCGTAGGGCCTCCGGTCCGGGCGCGGCGTCAGCGGCCCCGGCCGCGGTGGCCACGGCCGCCACCGCGTGAGCCCTTGCGCTCGCGCGAGCCGCCACCAGGGCGGCGACCGCCGGGGTGGTGGGGCCGGTGGGAGTGCGGTGCGGCGACCACGGCGCGCGCCAGCAGCTCGGGCGCGATCGGGGAGAATGGGATCTTATGGCCCACGTAGCTCTCGATGTCGGGCAGCGAGACGGCGTACTCCTCGCAGGCGAAGCTGATGGCGTCGCCCTCGGCGCCGGCGCGCGCCGTGCGGCCGATGCGGTGCACGTAGTCGGCCGCGTCCTGCGGCAGGTCGAAATTGAAGACGTGACTGACGTCGGGGATGTGTAATCCGCGCGAGGCGACGTCCGTGGCGATGAGCACCGCGAGCTTGCCGTCGTGGAAGTCGCGCAGGAAGCGCAGCCGCTTGTTCTGCGGCACGTCCCCCGAGAGCGCCTGGGCCACAAAGCCGTTCGCCCTGAGGATGCTCTCGAGCCGCTCCGCCATGCGCTTGGTGTTGACGAACACCATGGTGCGCACGGCCTCGCTCTGATGCAGCAAGCCGATGAGCAGCGGCACCTTCTCCTCCATGGATGGGTAGTACATCAGCTGGCGCACGCGGTCGACGGTGATCTTGTCCGGCTCGATGCGCACGGTCTCGGGGTTGTTCATGTGCTCGTAGGCGAGCTCGAGAACGCGCTGTGACAGGGTGGCGGAGAACAGCATCGACTGGCGCCGCTCGGGATGGGGCAGACGGCGCAGGATGTAGCGGATGTCGGCGATGAAGCCGAGATCAAACATGCGATCGGCCTCGTCGAGCACCAGCACCTGCGCGTGCCGGAGGTCGAAAACGTGCTGCTTGAAGTAATCGATCAGCCTGCCGGGGGTGCCGACCAGCACATCGCAGCCTTCGCTGAGCTGCTGGCGCTGCTTCTCGTAATCGATGCCGCCGAACACCACCGTGTGACGGAGCCCGGTGTGTGCGCCGAGAACGAGCGCGTCGCGATGGATCTGCACTGCCAGCTCGCGCGTGGGCGCCACGATGAGGGCGCGGATCGAGGTGGGGTTGCGTCCCGGCGCCGGCGGCCGCGTGAGCAGCGCCTGGTAGAGCGCCACGAGGAAGGCTGCGGTCTTGCCGGTGCCGGTCTGCGCCTGGCCGGCGATGTCGCGGCCGGTGAGTGCGATCGGCAGCGCCTGCGCCTGGATGGGAGTGCACGTGACGAAGCCGGCCTGCCGTATGCCTTCCATGACTTCGTGCTTCAGGCCGAGCGAGGCGAAGGTGACGGCAGCGGATCTTGGATCGGTCATCAAACGGACTGTGGTGTTATTGGAAAAATAGGGCTGCGCACTTGAAAAACGGACCAGGAAGCGCTACAAAGTAACTCAGACAGCGGGCCGGCAGGTCCGCCCCTGCCGCTCCCTTAGGATTTACACTCAATCACCTCACTTTTAGTGTAACCGTTTACCGGAGCGTCGGGCAGCGCTTTGCGCGCTTCACTGGCCCAACACCCGTTGCAGGTTTCACCGGTGTTTCCAAAGCGCTTTTGTTCACGCTCTGCATTGACGGAGGTTGAATCGCGTGACTAGCCAGCACATTGTGCACACCACCGACGCCACTTTCGCACAGGACGTCCTCAGGTCCGACAAGCCTGTGCTGCTGGACTTCTGGGCCGAGTGGTGCGGCCCCTGCAAGATGATCGCCCCGATCCTCGATGAGATCGCGAGCGAGTATCACGACCGCATCAAGGTCGCGAAGATCAACATCGACGAGAACCCGCAGACGCCGCCCAAGTTCGGCATCCGCGGCATACCGACGCTGATTCTGTTCAAGAACGGCACGGTCGAGGCGCAGAAGGTCGGCGCCGTCTCCAAGTCCCAACTCTCGGCATTTCTGGACAGCAACCTGTGAGAGGCTACCTCGGCAACCAGGGCCGCAACCGGCCCAACAAAGGCCCGCGACACGGCAACCGTGACGGCAACCGCGGCAACGGCGGCGGACGCCCGGACGACCTGATGCACGAGCCGGAGGTCTTCGAGGCCGACGACTCGGAGATCATCAGTCCGGCAGAGCTGACCCAGTCGCGCAGCTCGATGAACCTCACCGAGCTCAAGGCCAAGCCCATTCACGAGCTGGTGAAGATGGCCGAGTCCATGGGGCTGGAGAACCTGGCGCGCTCGCGCAAGCAGGACATCATCTTCTCCATCCTCAAGGCCCACGCGCGCCAGGGCGAGAACATCTACGGCGACGGCGTGCTCGAGATCCTGCAGGACGGCTTCGGCTTCCTGCGCTCGGCGGACGGCTCCTATCTCGCCGGCCCCGATGACATCTACGTGAGCCCGAGCCAGATCCGGCGCTTCAACCTGCGCACCGGCGACACCATTTCCGGTCTCATCCGTCCGCCGAAGGACGGCGAGCGCTATTTCGCGCTGCTCAAGGTAGGCGAGATCAACTTCGACTCGCCCGAGAGCTCGCGCAACAAGGTGCTGTTCGAGAACCTGACGCCCTTCCATCCGACCAAGCGCCTCAAGCTCGAGCGCGGTAACGGCTCCACCGAGGACCTGACCGCGCGCACCATCGACCTGGTTGCGCCCATCGGCAAGGGCCAGCGCGGCCTGATCGTCTCCCCGCCCAAGGCGGGCAAGACCATGCTGCTGCAGAACATCGCCACCTCGATCACGGCCAACCATCCGGAGGTTTACCTGATCGTGCTGCTGATCGACGAGCGGCCCGAGGAAGTCACCGAGATGCAGCGCACCGTCAAGGGCGAGGTGGTGTCGAGCACCTTCGACGAGCCCGCCGCCCGGCACGTGCAGGTGGCGGAGATGGTCATCGAGAAGGCCAAGCGCCTGGTCGAGCACAAGAAGGACGTGGTGATCCTGCTCGACTCGATCACCCGTCTCGCCCGCGCCTATAACACCGTGGTGCCCTCTTCCGGCAAGGTGCTTACCGGCGGCGTGGACGCCAATGCGTTGCAGCGGCCGAAGCGCTTCTTCGGCGCGGCGCGCAACATCGAGGAGGGCGGCAGCCTCACGATTCTCGCGACCGCACTGATCGACACCGGCTCGAAGATGGACGATGTCATCTACGAGGAGTTCAAGGGTACCGGCAACAGCGAAATCCACCTCGACCGGCGCATCTCCGAGAAGCGCGTGTTCCCGGCGGTCAACATCAACCGCTCTGGCACCCGCAAGGAAGAGCTGATCACCGACCAGGGCGAGCTCGCCAAGATGTGGATCCTGCGCAAGCTCCTGCATCCCATGGACGAGCTGGCGGCGATCGAATTCCTGCTCGACAAGATGAAGGACACCAAGTCGAACGGGGAGTTCTTCGAGGCGATGAAGCGCTGAGCCGCGGCCGCCGCGGCACCGTCGTCGGCGGTCCGCGACCTGCGCCCCTGCATATCTGCGAATCGAGTCACGTCGCGGCGCTGCGACGCTGGCACGGCGCAGCGGCCGGTCAGTAAGATCCACGCCACCCGCTTCCCGCGGGCCGGGAGCTTGAATTCGCATGCGCAGCTGGCTGGCGGTGGTCGTGGTGTTGGTGGCGATACGGGCTCCGGCGGCGCTGGCCGACCGTGATCCGCAGTCGGGGGCGCCTCTACCCCCGGCGCGGCAGCAGCCGGCGAGCCCGATCACCGACCATTTCTACGTCAGCGCTGCGCTGTACGACCCGCAGCTGCGCACCTACATTCAGGCCGACCCGACGCCGCCGTCGGCCGTGACCACCGGCACGCCGCTCAGCGGCGAGCACAATCTCGGCCTGCCGGCCCGCCCGGCATACGGCGTGGTGGAGGCCATGGTGCGCGCGCGCGAGCGCAACAAGGTGCGCCTCGATTACTTCGAGACCGATCGCACCGGCAGCGTGCTGCTCACCAACCCGGTGGTGTTCGGCAACCAAGTGTTCCCGGCGGGCTCGCAGCTGGGGAGCTCGCTCAACTGGCGCATGTTCAGCGTCACCTACACCCACTCTTTCTATCGCAGTGAGCGGCTGGAGATCGGCACGGGGCTGGCGGTCTACACGCTCGACATGCAGGCGCAGCTCGGGGTCGCAGTGCTCGGGCAGCAGCAGCTCGAGACGGCATCGGGCGCCGCGCCGGCGCTGCCGCTCGACCTGACCTGGCGAATCTCCCGGCGCTTCAGCTTCACGGCGCACGAGGCATACTTCAAGGCCAACATCCACAACGCCGATGGCTGGATTGCCGATCTGCACGAGGACGTCCAGTTCCGCTGGACCCCCAACTTCGCCACCGGCGTCGGCTACACCTCCACCCGCACATCGCTCACGCGCACCGGCAGCTCCTCCTCCCCGGGCCACGTCTTCATGAGCATCAGCGGACCTCAGGCTTTCGTGCGCTTCAGCTTCTGAAGCCCCAGCCGCTGCGCAGCCGCGCGCCCCTCACGGAGCCGTTGTCACCACGTAAGCGCGCGCGAACGTCGCCGGCATGCGTGTCGCGCGACCGGTGTCGAGATTGATGCACACGTAGTCGATACGCGCCCGCGCGAGCGTGACGCCGTCCGACCGGCGCCGGATCTGGAAGCGCCGCTCGGCGCGCAGCCGGCCGTCGGCGCTCACGATCCAGGTCGCCGCCTGCACGCAGTCCCCGCTCACCGCCGCCCGCAGGTAGTCGATCTCGATGCGTTGTGCCGCCATGCCGCGGCGCAGAGCGAGGCACTGCTCGAGCGGCACACCGAGCGCGGCCGAATGCGACCACGCCGCGCGGTCGAGCCAGGTGAGGTAGACGGCGTTGTTGACGTGATCGTAGGCATCGATGTCTTCGGGCAGCACGGTCAACTCGATGACGTGCGGAGCGGGATGGTCGAAGTGCGGCATGGGTCGTGAGGGCCGCAGTCGTCAGCCAGCCGGTCGGCGCGCCACCGCCCGGTAACCGATGTCGCGCCGGTACTGCACGCCGGGCCAGTGCACCAGGTCGGCGAGCGCATACGCCTGGCGCTGCGCGGCGGCGACGTCAGTGCCGAGTCCCACCGCGCACAACACCCGGCCACCGCTGGTCAGCACGCGGCCGGACTCGAGCCGGGTGGCGGCGTGGAAGATCTTGCCGGGCAGGCGCGCCGCCTGCTCGAGTCCGGTGATCACATCGCCCTGGCGCACCTGCCCGGGATAGCCGGCCGCGGCCAGGACGACCCCGAGCGCTGCGCGCGCGTCCCATTGCGCGCGCACCGTGTCCAGCCGTCCCGCGAGCGCCGCCTCGCACAGCGCGGTGAGATCGGATTCCAGGCGCATGAGGATCGGCTGAGTCTCCGGATCGCCCAGACGGCAGTTGAACTCGAGCACGTTGGGCGTGCCGTCGGCGGCGATCATGAGCCCGGCATACAGGAAGCCGGCGTAGGGCATGCCGTCGCTCGCCAGGCCGCGGATGGTGGGCTCGATCACCTCGCGCATGATGCGCTCGTGCAGCGCCGAGGTAACCACCGGGGCGGGCGAATACGCGCCCATCCCGCCGGTGTTGGGTCCGCTGTCCCCGTCCTGGAGCCGCTTGTGATCCTGCGAGGTGGCGAGCGGCAGGACGTGGACGCCGTCGGCGATGACGATGAAGCTCGCCTCCTCGCCCGGCAGGAACTCCTCGATCACCACCTCGCGGCCGGCAGCGCCAAAACGGCCGGCGAACATCGCCTCGGCCGCCTCGAGCGCCTCGTCGGTGGAGGCGGCGATTACCACGCCCTTGCCGGCGGCGAGTCCGCTCGCCTTCACCACCAGCGGAGTGCGCTGGGCACGCAGCCACTTACGGTCGAAATTCTCACGCGTGAACGTGGCGGCGCGCGCGGTGGGAATGCCGTGATGCCTCAGGAACTCCTTGGCGAAGGCCTTCGAGCCCTCGAGCTGTGCGCAGCTGCGGCGCGGCCCGAAGCACTTGAGTCCGGCGGCTGCGAAAGCGTCGGCGATGCCCGCGACCAGCGGTGCCTCCGGCCCGACGATGGTGAGGTCGACGCGCTCGCGCGTCGCCAGCTGCACCAGCGCGGCGAGGTCGGCGGGCGCGACGTTCACGTTGCGCACCTTGGCCTCGGTGGC
>DASPPI010000196.1:0-22836 GCA_035625615.1 Steroidobacteraceae bacterium
GAGGCGATCCAGCGCATGTTGAAATCGCGGCCGCGTATGCCGGTCTTGCCCGCCTGGCACTCGGTCACGTAGCGGTGCACCGGCGGCTCCCAGAAGCGCGCGTTGCTGGTGTTGATGGCGAACTCGCTGGTCTCGGGCGGAATCTGCAGATCCGGATGCGTCAGGATGAAATTGCCGATCTCCCGATCGAGCGTGAAGCCGTGCGTGCCCTTGCCGACGGTGATGACCACCATCGTCGCCGGACCGTAGATGGCGTAGCCGGCTGCAACCTGCCGCACCCCCGGCTGCAGATAATCGGCGCCGGCGGGCGCGGCGCTGCTGTCGTGACGCAGCACCGAGAAGATCGTGCCCACCGACACGTTCACGTCGATGTTGGAGGAGCCGTCGAGCGGGTCGAACGCCAGCAGATAACGGCCGCGCGCGTACTCGGCCGGGATCGCATACGGCTCCGCCAGCTCCTCTGACGCCATCCCCGCCAGCAATCCCCCCCATTCGCAGCTGCGGATCATCACCTCGTGCGCCAGCACGTCGAGCTTCTGCTGCGTCTCGCCCTGCACGTTCTTGCCGCCGTGCTCGCCGACATAGCCGCCGAGCGCCCCCTTGGCGGTCATGGCCGAGATCGCCTTGACCGCTGCGGCGACGTCCACCAGCAGTGCCCCGAGGTCGCTGGCGCCGGGGATGCCGGTGAGCTGCTGGATAAGGAATTTCGAGAGCGTGGTGCGACCCTGATACATCGTCGCGACTCCTTATATGGTTATGCTGCGGCCGTGGAGGATGCCGTCGCGGGCGCGCTGCCGGGAATGCGGTGAGCCCATCTTCAGGCCACCCTGCTCTCGGGCGACAGACGGCGCAGCTCGTAGCGCATCGCTTCGATCACCGCCCGGTAGTCCGCGCAACCGAAGATGGCGCTGCCGGCAACGAAGGTGTCGGCGCCGGCGCCGGCGACGCGCTGGATGTTCTGCACCTTGATGCCGCCGTCGACTTCGAGGCGGATGTCGCGGCCTGAGGTCTCGATGAGTTTGCGCGCGCGCTCGATCTTCCTCAGGGCCGAGTCGATGAAGCTCTGCCCGCCGAAGCCGGGATTGACGCTCATGATGAGCACCAGGTCGACCTTGTCGAGGACGTACTCGAGCACGTCGAGCGGGGTTGCCGGATTGAAGGCCAGCCCCGCCTTACAGCCCGCCGCGCGGATCAGCTGCAGCGTGCGATCGACGTGGAGCGAAGCTTCCGGATGGAAGCTGATCAGGTCGGCGCCGGCGGCGGCGAAGCCGTCGATCAGACCATCCACGGGCTGCACCATCAGATGCACGTCGAGCGCCGCGCGCTTGCCCTCGGGTGTCGTGCAGTAGGGCTTGAGCGCCGCCGCCACCGCGGGTCCGATGGTGAGGTTCGGCACGAAGTGGTTGTCCATCACGTCGAAGTGAATCCAGTCGGCACCGGCGCCGATGACCCGCACGACTTCATCGCCCAGTCGGGCGAAGTCGGCGGACAGAATCGATGGAGCAATGAGGTACATGGGAAGACCGTTTCGCGTGCGCAACGCCGCTCAGTCGCCGGCGCTCTCGCCTTCCGGGCGGTCGGCGCCGTAGCCGTGCACCGTGTAGCGCATCGTGCGGCCCTCCCCCTCCTAGCGAATGAGCCCGAAACCCGGCTCGCCCGCGGGACGGTTGACGATGAAGCTCATCGCGATGCTCCTGCTGATTGCGGTCGTCGGTTCCGGCCGTGACTCCAGATTGGACATCCTTTATACCTTCCCGTGCTTGTTGTGCGAACTCTAAACTGCCCCTATCATTCAGGTACAGTCACTTTGATTTACCTGTAAGTTAAATTTAACTGAATGATGAAGAATGTGACTCTCCGGCAGCTGCGGGTGTTCTCCGCGGTTGCGCGCCACCTGAGCTTCGTTCGCGCTGCCAAGCAGCTCGGCCTCACCCCTCCGGCCGTCTCGATGCAAGTCAAGGAGCTCGAGACGGAGGTCGGGCTGCCGTTGTTTGATCGCTCGAGCCGCAAGGTGTCGCTCACCATGGTCGGCGAGTACGTGCTCGCCTACACGCAGCGCGTGCTGGCGGCGATGCGCGATGCCGAGGACATGGTGGCGCGCTTCCGGGGACTCAAAACGGGGCTGCTCGATGTAGCCATGGTCAGCGCCGCAAAGTACTTCCTGCCGCGACTGCTGGCGCGCTTTCGCGACGAGCATCCCGGCGTCGAGGTGCGGCTGCACATCGGCAGCAACCCCGAGGAAGTCGGCACGCTGATGCGCGAGGGGACCGTGGAGCTCGCGATCATGGGCAGGCCACCGCACAACTGGCCCTCGCGCGCCGAGCCTTTCGCGATGCATCCGCACGGACTGGTCACTTCGATCGAGCACCCGTTCGCGCGCATGGAGAAAGTTGCCGCCCGCTCGCTGATGACCGAAGGCTTCATCGTGCGCGAGCCGGACTCCAGCACGCGCGCGGCGCTCGACGAGTACATGGAGGCCCATCACATGACACCGCGGGTCGTGATGCAGATGCCGAGCAACGAAGCCATCAAACAGGCGGTCATGGCCGGCATGGGCATCGCGCTGCTCTCGCTGCACACGGTTGGGCTCGAGCTCGAGCACCACCTGATCGCGGCTCCCGACACCGAAGGCCTCCCCGTCATGCGCCGCTGGCACGTCGTGAACACGCTCGCCAAAACCCTCTCGCCTCCGGCGGAGGCGTTCCGTTATTTCATGCTCGAGAATGGCGAGGGCTTTCTCGCCGGTCAATTCGCACATCTACATACGCCGCCGCAGTTCGCGCGCGCCCCACGCGCCGCACCGCACGCCTGAAGCGTTCCCGGGGGGCCTGCGCGCGGCAGACAGCCCCGGGAACGAGGAGTACCATTACTTAATGCCCGCGTGCGCGCTCGCCATCCTGCTGACTGCCCTGTCGGCGGTCGGCGCCGACGATGCGCAGGTGCAGTTCGGCGGGCAGTGCGCGGAAGGACTGGCCGAGGGCCGGCACGTCACCACCAACTGCGCAATAACCTGGAAGGACAAGGACGGCAAGGTCTACTGCTTCAGCAGCGAGTCGTCCCGGAAAACCTTTCTGGACAATCCCGCCGCAAATCTGCAGAAGGCGCGCGACTTCGTCGCCGCCAGCAGTGTCGAGTCGACCGAGAAGGCGATGCAGTCCTTCGACAGCGGCGACGCGGAGACTCTCGTCAAGGGGCTCATCGAGGAGCGCACCAAGGCCAATGGCGGGATATTCCCGCTCGAGGACCCGCTCAATGGCGAGCAGCTGAAGCTGATCTTCGACGGCATCGACTTCACGCGCACCATCGACGGCTACGGTTTCTTTCCGGACGTGAAGTTCCACGACCCGGCCGAGGCGCAGAAGCGCTACCTGATCGACTTCTGGGTGACGCCGGTCAACGGCCAGCTCGCGGTGCAGGAGATCCGCATCTACAAGGAACCCGTCAAGAGCGAGGGCTCATGGGCGCTGATCGCGCGCTCACCGGTGCCGTGGTGGTGGATTCCGGCGTCCGAGCATCCCGGCCACATGGCCAACAAGCGCGGCTGGGAGGTGATGTCGGCCGTCGAGCAGGGCGCCCTCAGCCAGGCAGCAAAGAACAACGGCGTATTCAAGCTCAAGGACGACAAGACCGGCCAGGAACTGAATCTTGAGTTCATCGATACGCATCAGCCGGTCCGGCAGCTCGACGAGAACGGCCATTACTTCGCTTGTACCGACTTTCGCGTGGTCGGCACCAAGGACCAGATCTACGACATCGACTTCTGGGTCACCGACCAGAATGGCGTGATGACCGTGGAGCAAACCAAGGTGCACAAGGTGCCCGAGCTCAAGAACGGCCAGTGGGTGCAGGTCCCGCGCTACGAGTGGAAGGATCTCGGCAGCTCCCACGTCGTTCCTTGACCGCCCTCGCGGCCGCGCTCAGCGCGTGGTGGCGGCTGCGACGATCCCCCACGGACTGCCGCCGACCGCGATGCGGGCTTCGACGCGACCGGTCGTCAGGTCGATGACCGAAACATCGCCCGAGGGTCCGTTGGCCGTATAGGCCTTGGCTCCATCGGCGCTCAGCGCCAGGCCCCACGGGCGCTGTCCAACCTTATCGATGGTGCGCAGGATCTGGCCGCTGTCCGCATCCACCTCGAGCAGCGCCCCGAAGCGGCCGGTCGTCACGTACAGGTGCCGCCCGTCGCGCGAGGCGATGCCCATGGGACGCACGGCCTTCGGATCGCCGAGCGAGATGGTGTTCAGCACCCGGTAGTTCTCGGTGCTGAACACGGTCAGCGCGGCGCCGAACTCATCGGTGGCATAGCCACGCGCTCCCACCAGCAGGATGGCGCGCGGGCGCTTCTGCGTCGGCATGGTGGCGAGCACCTTCATGGCGGCGGCATCCACGACGTACAGACTGTTGGAAGTCTCGCAGGTCACGTACACGATGCGATCGTCGGGGCTCACCGCCACGCCCTCCGGCTCCTCGCCGACGTCGACGCTGCCGCGCACGCTGCCGTGCACCAGATCGATGGCCGACATCTTGCCGACGTCCTCGTTGGAGACGTACAGCGTCCTGCCGTCGTGTGACAGCGCGAAGGCCTCCGGATCGGCGCCGCTCGGGTAGGTGCTGATGAGGCGCTGCGAGGCGACCTCGACGACGCCGATGCCGTCGTAGCGCCGGTCGGGCGGCGGCAGCTTCGACTCATCGACGTTCGGTCCACCGATCGGTGAGCCCGACAGCGCCACGTAGATGCGGGCCAGGTCAGGGGAGACCTGGATGCCGCGCGGGCGCTTGCCGACGGCGATGCGCGCCACGACACTGGCGCTGGCCGGATCGACGATGACCACGCTACCCCCGGTCTCGTCGGAGACGTACAGACGCTCCCCGCCGGCGCGTGCGACGGCGGTGAGCAGCTGCGCCGCGGCGAGCGCGACAGCGCCACAGCGGATTGACCAGCGGCGGCCGGACGTGGGTCGGTTCGTCATGGCGGATTTCCTCGGTTGCGCACAAAGATAGCACCGCACGGGCGCAGTGCGCCGTCCCGGGAGCGGAACCTCCCGGGGCGGCGCTGCCTGGCTCAATACGTGCGGCTCAGTAGATGACCACGCTGCGGATCGATTTGCCCGCGTGCATCAGCTCGAAGGCGTCGTTGATCTTGTCGAGCGGCATGGTGTGCGTGATCAACGGGTCGATGGCAATCTTCTTGTCCATGTACCAGTCGACGATCTTCGGTACGTCGGTACGCCCGCGTGCTCCGCCGAACGCCGTGCCCTTCCAGACGCGCCCGGTGACCAGCTGGAACGGCCGGGTCTTGATCTCCTGGCCGGCGCCGGCCACACCGATGATGACCGACACGCCCCAGCCGCGATGACAGCACTCGAGCGCCTGGCGCATGAGGTTGACGTTACCGACGCACTCGAAGCTGTAGTCCGCGCCGCCATCGGTGAGCGCCACCAGGTGCGCCACCAGGTCCCCCTCAACCTCCTTGGGGTTCACGAAGTGGGTCATGCCGAATTTCTCGGCGAGCGCCTTGCGGCCCGGGTTGAGGTCGACACCGATGACCTTGTTGGCGCCGACCAGGTGCGCGCCCTGGATCACGTTCAGGCCGATGCCGCCCAGGCCGAACACCACGACGTTGGCGCCCGGTTCGACCTTGGCGGTGTTGATCACCGCGCCGATGCCGGTGGTGACGCCGCAGCCGATGTAGCACACCTTGTCGAAGGGCGCGTCCTCGCGGATCCTGGCCACTGCGATCTCGGGCAGCACCGTGAAGTTGGAGAAGGTGGAGCAGCCCATGTAATGGTGGATCATGTCCTTGCCGATGTGAAAGCGGCTGGTGCCGTCGGGCATCACGCCTTTGCCCTGCGTGGCGCGGATCGCCGTGCACAGGTTGGTCTTGCGCGACAGGCAGCTCTTGCACTGGCGGCATTCGGGTGTGTAGAGCGGAATGACGTGATCGCCCTTCCTGACCGAGGTGACCCCGGGACCGACGTCCACCACGATGCCCGCCCCCTCGTGCCCGAGGATCGACGGAAACAGGCCCTCCGGGTCGCCTCCCGAGCGGGTGAACTCATCCGTATGGCAGATTCCGGTGGCCTTGAGCTCCAGCAGCACCTCGCCGGCCTTGGGGCCGTCGAGATCGACCGTGGCAATCTCGAGCGGCTTGCCGGCGGCATAGGCAATCGCAGCACGTGTTTTCATGGCTGACAGGTTCCTGATTCGGAAGCGGTTAAGAGTCCGAAGTAAGGTCCCGCGCTCGCGCGCGGGACCTGACGCGCACGATCGATCCTGTTACGCGGCCAGCACACCCTTGGCTTTCGCCGTGTGCGTCGCGATCAGATCCATCAGCTCCGGCGACAGGCAATCATAGGGCTCAAGCCGCAGCTCCCTGAGCCTGGCGCGGACGGCGGGCATCTGATCGGGCCTGGTGCCCGACTCGATGATCGAGGACACGAAGGCCGCAAAGCGCGGCTCCTCCCACCCCTGATCCTTCGACAGCTCGGTGTGGAAGAAGTCGAAGCCGTAGAACGGGTGCTGCTTGTTCTCGATGCGCCCGTACATGTGCACTCCGCATCCGGTACACGCATAGCGCTGGATCGGGGCCTTCTCGTCCACAATCTTGAGCTTGTGGCCGTTGGCGGTCACCGTGACCTTGTCGCGGCCGGCGACGCCGACGATGGAGAACGTCGCCCCCTGTGGCTTCCAGCACTTGGTGCAACCGCAGGCGTGATTGAAGGCCACGTTCGATCCGATGCGCACCGTCACCGGGTTGCTGGTGCACTTGCAGGTGAGCGTGCCGCCGGCAAAGCCCGGCGTGCCCTTCTTGACTCCGTCATCGACCATTGGGTGAATCTTGATTGCCATCTTGGTCCTGCCTCGCCTCTGGGTTGAATACGACGTCTAGAGTCCCGGTCCGGAACTCACTCGGGCGCCTGCGTGCACGCCCCGAGGTTGTGGGCGTGCCGCAGTAGTCCGTGTCGATGAATCTTGCGGTAAATCGTGCGACGACTGATGTGCAGGCGTGCGGCCGCAGCACTCACGTTCCAGTGGCACATCTCGAGAACGCGCCGCAGTGCCTCGCGTTCTGCGTCGCTCAGCACGCTCTCACCGTCGCCAGCGAGCAGCTGCGCCGCCGGCGCGCCGGGCGTCTCCTCGGCTGGAACTCCGGCGAGCCATGCTTCGTTGAACTCCGCCAGCGTCAGCCGATCCACCGTGCGCAACGCCAGCATGGTGCGCAACACGTTGCGCAGCTGGCGGACATTGCCCGGCCAGGAGTGGCGCACCAGCCGCTCGAGCAATGCCGGTTCGACCTCGAGCTGTGCCCCGCCCGCTTCGGCGCCGAGGAGCTTGCCGATGAGATCGGCCACGTCGCTGCGCTGGCGCAGCGGCGGCAAGCGCACGGTGAGGCCGTTCAGGCGGTAGTAGAGGTCCTCGCGGAACTGGCCGCGGGCGATCATGTCGAGCGGCTCATGCTGGGTGGCGCTGATGATGCGTACGTCGACGCTCACCGCCTTGTTGCCCCCGAGCGGCATCACTTCGCGGTCTTCGATCACATTCAGCAGACGCGCCTGCAGCGCCACCGGCATGTCGCCGATCTCGTCCAGGAACAGCGTGCCGCCATTGGCCTGCAGGATCCGGCCCATGCCGCCCTCGCGGGTCGCACCGGTGAATGCGCCCGGCTTGTGCCCGAACAGCTCGCTCTCGATCAGCGCCTCGGGAATGGCGGCACAGTTCACCGTGACGAACGGCTTGTCCGTGCGATGGCTGGCGCTGTGGAGCGCGCGCGCGCAATAGCCCTTGCCCGTACCGGTCTCGCCCAGCAGCAGCACCGAGATATCGCGATCGATCACGCGCCGCAGGATCTCGACGTTGTGCCTCATGGCCGGGTCCGCCGAATCCAGGCAATCCAGCGAGCCGCGCGCCGCGGCGACTGCGGACGCCTCGTCGGCCGGCGCGCCCGTGCCGGCGGCGGCCGGCTTCGGGCGGCGGCACTCGACCGGCGCGTGCACGGTGGCGAACCAGCGCCGCTGGCTGAGGCGGGTGTTCAGCGCCTCGGGGGGATAACCCCCCTGTCCCGTCAGGCGCATGAGCGCGGCGAGGCTGGTATCCAGGACCTGGTCGACGCGCTGTCCGCACACCGACTCATGATCGCGCTGGCCGAGGAGCTTGAGCGCCGCGCGGTTCGCACCCCGGACCAGACCCTGATCGTCGAACGCCAGCACGCCCTCGCCGGGCGTGCTGACGAACTCCGCGCAGCGGTGGAAGCGCACCAGATGGAAGTCCCGGCACGCGCTGAGCAGCGTACGGTTCTCGACGTTCTGCGCCGCGAGTTCGACCAGGGCCAGCGTGTGGCTCTGCGGATTGGAGGAAGCCCCCGAGATGTCGAGCGCCGCCAGCAGCTCGCCGCGCATGTCGAATATGGGCGCCGCGGAACAGGTCAGCGCCGTGTTCTGCGCGAGGAAATGATCGGCGCGGTGAATCACCACGGGACGGCGGGCCGTCAGACAGGTTCCCATGCCGTTGGTGCCCATCTCCTGCTCGCTCCACATGACGCCCTCGCGGAAGCCGCAGCGCCGGGCGGTGGCCAGGAAGCCGGTGTCACCGAGGTAGCTGAGGATGACCCCGTCGCGGTCGGTCAGCATGATGCTGTACTCGGAATGCTTGATGAGCTTGCCGAGCGCCTCCATCTCGATGCGCGCGATGGCGAGCAGCACGCCGAGGCGCTCGCGGCGCACCTGCAGGTCGGCGCGCTCGACGCTGTAGGGGCGCCGGGTCTCCTGCGGATCGAGCGCATAGTTGTTCAGACAGCGGTTCCAGGAGGTTCTCACGACGTCGGTAATCGGCAGCTCGGCACCGTGTCTGCGAATCAGACTGCCAATGAGATCCCCATGACTGTGAGCTGCGGGCCGCGCACGCATCATAACCAGTCTCCCCCTCAAGCAACCTCAGGCCCAGATCAACCTCGGGCCGACAGTCTAGCTACCCTTGCAGCCGAACTTGCATTCCGGCACCCCGTGGTAGTTCGACCGCACCCAGGCAAGGATGCGCCACAGATCGTCAGTCGTCTTCACCACCTGCCCCATCGCCGGCATCGGACCGACGACGTTCTCCTGAGCCTTGCGGCTGTAGCCCTTGCTCTGCAGTGTCTGGCTGCCGTAGGCCACCAGCCTGAACAGCGTGTCGTCGTCACCGCCGTAGACCCAGATGTCGTTCGTCACCGGCGGACACATGCCCCCGCCGCCGGTACCGCCGTGACAGCCATTGCAGCCATAGCTGAGCCACAACTTGCCGCCCGCGGGGACCGCCGCTGCATCGGTGTCCTGATAAGGGTTCTTGAGCGTGCCCTGGGGCGCGGCGTCGGCCTGCTGTACCGGAGTCATGGTGCTGCCCGCCGCGGGCACCGCGGGCGCGGCCGCCGACGAGTCGGCGGCCGCGGCGGACGGCTGCTGCTGCGCCTGGATCAAGGTTGATGCCAGCATCGCCATAGCGATAGCAACTGTATTCTTCAGCACCATGCGCCTCGGTTGTCTGTCATGGCCGGAACGCCGGCGCTAGGCACCCGGACCCCCGGGGCCTCCAGCGAGCAGCCGGATCACCTTCTCGTCGCCCTTGGTACGCGCGATGGACAGCGCGGTATCGCCGCGCTCGCTCTGCGCCTGAACGTTCGCACCGGCGCGCACCAACAGCGCGACCACGTCGGCGCGTCCGTTGGCGGCGGCCATCATCAGCGCCGTCACGCCGCCACTGTTGCGGGCATTCACGTCGGCGCCTTTCTGGATGAGCGCCTGCGCCAGCGCCCGGGCGTCGTTGGCGCTCGCCAGCATCAGCGGTGTATAGCCGGCTTCTCCGATCGGCCGGTCCGGCTGTGCGCCCGCCTCGAGCAGCGCCACGGCAGCCTGGTTCTTGCCGTATTGCACGGCGATGGCGAGCGGCGTGAGATCCTGCGCGCTCACGGCGTTGGGGTCCGCACCGTGCGCCGCCAGCAGCTTGACGTCGTCGGGATCGTCGCAATAGGCGGCGGTCATGATCGGTGTCCAGCCGTCGCGATCACGCCGATTGACGTCCGCGCCATGCGCGATCAGGAACGCCACCATCCGCGGGGAGCGTTGCACCAGGGCGTGGTGCAGCGGCGTCTCGCCCTGCAGGTCCTGGGCGTTCACCGCGGCATGCTTGCTCTCGAGCAGGTAGGCGACGCGCGTCTGGTCATCCGCCATGACCGCGTTATTGAGCTCGGTCTCGACGCTGGCGCCGTGGGCCAGCCAGTCGTTCAGCTGGGCGATGCTCACCGTCCGGGTGGTGCGGGGCGACGGCTCGGGCGCGGACTCCTTATACGGTCCATGCGCGGGCAGATCCCCGCTGACGATGCAGGTGTCGCAGCTCACCAGCGGCACCCCGAAGCTGGTCAGCACCGCGTGCAGAGCGTCGCGCTTATCACGCATCGCCTGGTCCAGGCGGCGCTGCAGCTCGCGATCGTTGCGGCGCACCCCGACCGCCATGTCGAACTGCAGCACCACGGAGTCATCCATCAGGTTGGCGGGCTGAATCGTCAGCGGCGCCTGTTTCACGGCCCGGTAATAGCCGGCGAGCGGTCCCCAGGCGGCCGCGACGTCGAGCTGGCCGTCGATCACCTGCTGGATCTGGTAGCTCGGCTGATTCTGCGGAACCAGATCGGCGTTGTGACTGAGGTAGTGAATCTGCACCCGGGTGACGCCGTGATCGGCCAGCGCCTCACGGATGGCCGAGGTCTCGTAGACACCGACCCGCAGCGCCTTCAGGCGCGGATCATCGAGACTCTTGATGGTGATACCGCGGTCGTTGCGGTAGGCGAGCACGTAGGTCGTGCGGTACAGCGCCGAGGTCGCGATGATGCCCTCCGCGCCGAGCGGCATGTCGAGCATGACGTCGCACTGATCGGCGTCGAGCGTCGTGCGGGTGAGCCCGCGCTCGATGCCGGGCCGGTAGTAGTACTCGACGCTCGTCCCGAGCGCGTCCGCGAGAATGGCGGCGATCTTGTTCTCGAATCCCTCGCCGCGATTGTTGGACAGCGGCATGTTGCCCGGATCGGCACACACCCGCAGGGCCGCCTGGGAGACTCCGGGCGCGGCCAGCGTGACCGCCGCCACGGCCAGCGCGACGCCGAGCGCCGGCGCAGTTCTCATGCACCTCGTCATTCGCCTCGGCTCCTCGATCCTTGCGGTGCCCTCGCGCGGATGAGGGGGCGCGTCCGGTGCCGGCGCCGGGCGCGCCCCCAACGCTCCACGACTACCTAACCCACATTCCCTTGCTGCCTTTCACTCACTGTACCGCGAAGGTATAGAGCGTGCCCCCCTGCGGGATCATATTGAGACCCGCCGCCTTGGTCATCGCGGTCGCACCGATGGCCCCGAACTTGTCGTTCAGGTCGAGCCCCGCAGTCACCGGCAGGCCGATCCAGCCGCCGATGCCGCTCCACACGGAGACATACTGCTTGCCGTTGACGCTGTAGGTGATCGGGTTGCCGATGATCCCCGACCCCAGCCGCCGCTGCCACAGCACCTTCCCCGTGGCGCGATCCACCGCGCGGAAGTCGCCGTTGAGGCTCCCATAGAAAGCGAGGCCGCCGTCGGTGACCAGCGCGCCCCCCCAGTTCGGGTACGGATCCGGAACCTCCCACACCGTCTCGCCCGTCAGCACGTTGAACTTCTTGAACTTGCCGGTGATGCCGGGTTTCTCCGGATACATGTAGACGTTCGCGAACACGTACACGATGCCCTGCTGGGTGTGCGAGCGCTCCTGCGGCTCATCCTCCATGCACCAGTTGTTGGTCGGGCAATACGCCATGCCCGGCTCGCCCGGATCGATCGCGCACGGCTGCTGGTCCTTGCCGCCCATCGCCGACGGACAGGCCTGGGTGTTGCCATGGGCCTTCAGCGGCGAGTGCTCGTAGACCTTCACCGGCCGGCCGGTCTTCATGTCGATCTTCTCGGCCCAGTTGGTGGTCACGTACTTGTTGGCGCGCAGCAGCGTGCCGTCGGTACGATCGAGCACGTAGGCAAAGCCGTTGCGATCGAAGTGGATCAGGATCTTGTGCGGCTTGCCGTCGACGGTGGCGTCCTCGAGCATGTTCTCGTTGATGCCGTCGTAGTCCCACTGATCGAACGGCGTCATCTGGTAGACCCACACGACCTCGCCGGTATCGACCTTGCGGGCGAAGATCGACATCGACCACTTGTTGTCCCATTTGCCGCTGTTGCAGGCTTCCTGGGTGACCGGCTCCGCACCGCAGCGGTATTGCGGGCTCCACAGGCCGGGGTTGCCGCTCGAGGCGTACACCAGCTTCAGGTCCGGATCGTAGCTGTACCAGCCCCACATCGCGCCGCCGCCACGTTTCCACTCGTCTCCCGGATAGCTGGAAATGCCGACGTCATGCCCGGCAGTGCCGTATTCCGGGTGCTTCTTGTTGGTGTCCTTGGTGAGGCACACGTCCTTGTCGCTGCCGGTGTTGTAGCAATGCCAGATCTCCTTGCCCGTCTGCAGGTCGTAGGCGAAGAAGGCCCCGCGCGCCGCGAACTCGTCACCGCCGAAGCCGATGAGGACCTTGCCCTCGGCGATGATGGGCGCGGGCGTGATGGTCTCGCCCTTGTCGGGATAGGCGCTCTTGGTTACCCAGGCCTCCTTGCCGGTCGCCGCATCGAGCGCGATGACGTAGCCGTCCAGCGTGCCGAACACCAGCTTGCCGTCGGCAAACGACGGCCCGCGATTGACCGTGTCGCAGCACGCGCGCGGCACGGCGGAGTCGTCGCGGTTGCTGGTCTTGCGGTAATTCCACACTTCCTTCGGATGATCCGGATCACTCAGGTCGAGCGCCTGGATGATGTTCGGCCAGCCGCTCTCCATGTACATCATCGGCTTGCCGTTGACGGTCACCACCAGCGGTTGGCCCTCGTGGCCGCGCAGCGTGCCGCTCGACTGCGACCACACCATCTGCAGCTGACCGGCATTGGAGGTGTTGATCTGTTTGAGCTTGCTGTGGCGCGTGTTGGCCTGATCGCCGCCAGGGGCCGCCCAGAGATTGGGATCCTTGGAGCGTTCGGTGACCTCGTCGGCGATCGCCGCTGCGCACCAGGCTCCCAGTGCCAGCGCGGCACCTGCGGCGCACAGGGTTCTATTGCGTTCGAATCGCATACGCAGTTCTCCTCGACTTCGAGTTGTACGTTTCGGTGTATCGGTGAGCACCGCCGAAAAGCGCGCGCCCGATACCCGCACGCCTGGCCGGCCTGGCAACTCCGTTCCTCTCACACACACCCCGTGTTCCATCGGACTTTTCAAATTTGTTGACTGGTTATCGTAGTCTTGTTCGCAACCGCCCGCAGCAGAAGCTTCACGTTGGCGCGGAGCCGACTCGCTGCAAAAACTTGTGCCACAAATGACACAACTTAGTCTGAGCAGACGTTGGCGCCATTCCTTCTGTCCGCCTCCAATAGCGGCGTGCCGCTGTCGCGTAAGCGAGCAGACGTGCGGCTCCATATCGTCAAGCTGACGGCACCGCCAGCGGGCGTTCCGCTGCGGTGCGTCAGCCTGCTGCAGGGCTTCAGAATCCAAGGTACGCACCCACGTTAAACGTGTTGGCACTGTTGCTGCCGCCGACCTGCTGATAGCTCTTGGTACCGCTGCCTTCCGCTATGAGCGTCAGGTTCTTGGTGAGCGAGTAGTACAGCCCCACCGTCACCTTGCGGTTGCTCTCCACGAGGTCCGGGTTGAGCGTCGCATCGGCACCGTTGGCAGTGTCGAGGTTGCTGCGGCCGTAGTTGACACCCACCTTCAGCGGCCCGAACTTGTAGGTCGCCTGGGCAAAGTAGCCGTCGGACGTACGGGTCTGTCCGAGGCCGAAGTCCCCGTAATAGAACAGCGCGGTCGTGCCGAGGCCCTTGGCGTGATAGTAATAACCGATCACTTCCAGGTCGTGCACGTCGAGCTTGGCGAACACGTCGACACCGTCGGCGGTGTAGCTATAGCTGGTCGCCGTCGGGACCAGCGGTGGCGCAGCGGCAATCTGCAAGTACTGCTCCTGCGTCAGGAACGCTACCGAGACATAGAGCTTGCTGTCCTGCGGCAGGGGCATCGTATAAGTTGCCTTGGCGTGGAAACCGGGTGCCTTCTTCGCCTCCGGCGTGCCGACGTCGCAGTACGTGCCGGCATTCACACACAGTGGATTGAGCGGGTCGAAGGCGCCGACCGTGAGGTTGAAGCCCGAGAAGTCGGGCGTGGTGTAGTCCATCTGCGCCAGCCAGTCGGTGTAGATGTAGCCGAAGCCGATCCCGCCGAGCGTGGTGTTGGCGGGCGCGATGCTCGCAGCAGCGCCGGGAGCGCCGACGCCCGGTAGCGTCATGTCGTTGAGGATGACGTCGGCACCGAACAGCCCGATGTTGCGCCCGAGGGTGAAGGTGCCCCACTCCTTGGTGCCGAAGGTCATATATACCTGGCGAATATCCAGCCCGGTGGTGCCGAGTGCGGTATTGCAGCCGCCGTTGCCGGTGGCGCCGCAGACGACCGGTCCGATGTTGGGGTTACCGCTGTTGTTGGTCGCGATGCCCGGGTACAGGCCGAGATGCGCCGAGAGGTCGATGCCGTTCTGCGTGGTCGCGACACCGAAGGTGAATGCGGCCGGCAGCAGGCCGTTGCCGATGTTCGATACGCTGCTGCTCGCCAAGCTGCCGACGCAGGTCAGGCCGCCGCTGATGGCGACCGCGCTGCTGTAGCTCTCACAGCTGGAGAAGATGTAATACACATTCACGTTGCCATCGAGGGAAAAGGTCCACTCTCCATCGGCGCTTTTCAGGTCCACTGCCGCCGCGCGCGTCGCCAGCAGCGCCAGCACGATGCCGGCTGCGGCTGGTCGGAGAAGTCGAGTGATTGCAGAGAAATTTTTCATGGAAAGGTACTCCCACTAGTTGTCGTCCGTAGCAGTGCTGCCACGTGACAGGACGCGGCAGCAAGGGACGTGCCAATAGTCGTTGCCTGTTGGCAACAATCAGCATTGCGGCGGAACAAGGAGTTATTTGCTGCGGCAGTGCAGCGCGGACCAGTGAATGACCAAAAAGGCTACAGTGTGACTTGTTGAGTGTTGCAGGAACGCTCCACTCGGCGCGCCGGATCTTGTTGCGCCGCAGCTCGCGTCAACTCTGGCGCAACCAGCGCGCGGCAAGCGGCGGCACGAGGATGAGACTCACGAAGGTGGAAGAGAGCAAGCCCCCGAGAATGACGATCGCCATTGGGCCTTCGATCTCGTGCCCGGGCTGGCGCGATTGGACGGCGACCGGCAGCAGCGCCAGTGCCGTCAGCAGCGCCGTCAGCAGCACCGGCGTCAGACGCTCTTCCGCCCCACGCAGCGCAGTCGCCAGTCCCCACGGCTGTCCCTCGACCGTGACCAGATGCTCGTAGTGGGATATCAGCAGGATGGTGTTGCGGGCTGCGATGCCGAACAGGGCGACGAAACCGACCATCGCACCGAGCGACAGCGTGCCGCCGGTCAGCGCCACCGCAGCCACTCCGCCGATCAGCGTGCTCGGCAGCGCGGCGAGCACCAGCAGCACGTGCCGGCTGCGGCCGAAAGCGAGCGCCAGCAGCAGCACGATCAGCACCAGTGCCGCCGCCGAATGCCACAGCAGCTCGCGAGCGGCGGCGGCCTGCGCCGGGGCAGTGCCGCCGTAGCGCAGATAGACGTCCGGCGGCAGCTTGATATGCGCGGCGATCGCCGCGCGAGCCGCGCGCGCGTAGCCCGCCTGATCGGAGGTCGTGGGGCTCGCCACTACCACCTGACGCCGCAGGCCGTCCTGGTGCTCGATCAGACTGCGCGCCGAGACCATCCTGAGCGTCGCCACCGACGACAGCGGCACCCGTGCGCCATCGCGGCCGCGCAACGGCAGGTCGGCCACGTCCTCCGGCGTCGCAGCGCCGCCGGCGATGCGCGCCACCACCGGCACGCTGCGGTCGGGCTGGTTGAGCTGCACGATGAGCGTGCCGTGGTAGGCGGCGTTGAGCACAGCGAGCACCTCTGCGGCCTGCAGTCCATAGAGACTGAGCTGCTCGGGGCGCAGCCGCACCTCGAGCTCCGGCTGTCGCGGCGGCACCTCGAGGCGCACCGTGCCGCTTTGCGGCCACTGGCGCAGCAGCGCTGCGATCTCGCCGGCCACCTCGTCGTCCCGGTCCAGGTCCGGACCGAACACGCTCACGAAGAAGGGCGCCACCTCCCCCGAGAGCGTCTCCCCGATGCGCTCGGCCAGCACCGAGTAGATCTCCACCAGCTGGTTGGGAAACTGGTCGAATACCGCCCGCACCTTGGCTTCCAGCTGCGCGGTCGTGAGCGTGCGCATCGGGTCGAGCTGAATCTCGAACTCGCTCTTGTTGGGTGCATCCGGATCCTGACCGTTCTCGGCGCGACCGATCTGCTCCGCCACGCTCTTGACTCCCGCAATCGCCGCCAGGCGCACCGCGATGCGCTCCCCGACGCGCGCGGTCTCGAGCAGCGAGATGCCCGGGCGCAGCGCCGCGTGTGCGATCAGGTAGTTCTCGCGAAAGTCCGGCAGCAGCCGCGCGCCGAGCACGGGCAGCAGCGCCAGCCCGGCCACGCCGCTCAGCAGGATGCCGGCCAGCACCAGCGCGGCGCGCGGCGTGAGCCGGCTGATGGCGCCGCGCTGCCAGCGCTTGGCCTGCCGCAGCCAGCCGGGCTCCGGGCGCGGCTGGTAGGACTGCATCAGCAGGGCGCACAGCGCGGGAGTGGCGCTCATGGCGACCAGCAGCGACAGTCCCACCGCCAGCAGGAACGCCGTAGCCAGCGGCCGGAAGAACGCTCCCTGCAGACCCGACAGCATGAGGATCGGCAGAAAGGCGACCGCCACCGCCGCGGTGGCATAGAGCACCGGCCGCCGCACTTCCAGCGAGGCATCGAGCAGCAGCGCGCTCGGGTCGGCGCCTGCCGCGGCGGCGCGCCGGCGGCGGGTGATGTTCTCCACGTCGATGACCGCATCGTCGACCACCACGCCCAGTGCCACCACCAGACCTCCGAGCGTCATGGTGTTGAGCGACAGGCCCCCGATACTCAGCATCCAGACGGTGGCGAGCAGCGATACCGGGATGGCGCCGAATGAGATCAGTGCGCCACGCCAGTCGCGTAAGGCGAGCAGCAGCAGTAGCACCACCAGCACGGCGCCGATCAACAGCGAGTTGCGCAGCTTGGCGATGGCGCTCTCGATGAAGCTCGCCGGGCGCAGCAGCGCCGCGTGGTACTGCACGCCCTGCCGCGCGAGCTCCGGCACCAGCATGTGCAAGCGGTGCTCGAGCTCGCGGGTGACCTCGAGCGTGTTGGCGCCGTACTGCGTCGAGGTCTCCACCAGTATGCCCGGGCGGCCTCCCACGATGGCGTCGCCGAAGCGCGGCGCCGCGCCATCGCGCACCTGCGCGATGTCGCCGATACGTACCGGGACACCGGCATGGCTCGTGATGACCGCCTGCGAGAGCGCGGCGAGCGAGTCGCCGGGCGCCTGGGCCTGCAGCACGATGCGCTGCGACGGGCTCTCCAGGTAGCCGCCGCCGCTCATCTGCGTGCCGCGGCGGGCGGCCTCGAAGACATCCTCCAGCGTCACCGCGTACGCATCGAGCTTGGCCGGATCGATCCACAGCTGTCGCTCGCGCGCCGCGCCGCCGAAGATCTGCGCCTGCGCGACCCCGGGCACGGCCAGAACCTGCGGTTTGATGCTCCAGTGAACGAGGTCGCGCAGCTCGATCGGCGACAGCCGATCGCTGGTGAAGCCGAAGTGCAGCAGGTATTCCATTGACGAGCTGAGCGGCGAGAGCAGCGGCGGGCCGACGCCCGCCGGCAGCAGCGCGCTCGCGTCCGCGAGCCGCTCGCTGATGACCTGCCGCTGCAGATACGGGTTGCTGCCGCGACCGAACACCACCTGAATCGCCGCCAGGCCCTGACTGGAGGTCGAGCGCACCACCTCGACGTTCTCGGCGCCCGAGAGCAGATCCTCCAGCGGCCGTGTCACCAGCGACTCGACCTGGATCGCATCCATTCCCGGCGCCTCGGCCTGCACCAGCAGGTGCGGCGGGGCAAAGTCCGGGAACACGTCGAACCGCGCGGTCAGCAGCGCGCCCACGCCCAGCAGGGCGATCAGCAGAGAGAGCGCCGTGACGATCCTGGGATTGGCAAGCGACCCACGGACGATGGAGGCCAGCATGGGCGCTAGTCGTGTTCCTCTTCGGCGGCGGAGAAGCTGCCGATGCCCTGCAGCGACCAGAGCACACCGGCGCCCTGCACGACGATCTGGTCGGCGCGCGTCAGCCCGTCGACCAGCCAGGCGCTGCCCACTCGCGCCAGTGGCTTGACGGTCACGGCCGCGTAGCGAAAAGTGTCGGTGCCGCTGGCAGTCAGGCGATAGACATAGGCGCCCTGCTCGGCATAGAGCAGCGCCGCGGCCGGCACCAGCAGACCGGCCGTGGTCGCTGCCGATCGCAGCCGCACCACCGCCCGGGCGCCCGGTCCGAACCCCGGCGGAGCGCCCTCGAGCTCGAGCAGCCAGCCCGCGCTTTGCGATTGCGCATCGGTGCGCGGCAGCGCTCCGAGCACCCGCGCGGCGACCTGCACGCCGTCGACCTCCACCAGCGCGCGGGCGTCGAGCGCCCCACCGAGGCCGTGTCCCGGAACATCGGCGCGCAGCAGCAGCTGTCGTCTCGCCCCCAGCGCCTCAAGCAGCACGTGCTGCCGCGCGGCGCTCCAGCCGGCCAGCGGCCCCCACTGCAGCGCGAAGCTCATCGCGGCCGCGCGCGCCTGCGCGGCGGCCTCGACCGACTGCGCCTGCGCTGACTGCCATGCCCTGAGCGAGGCCTGCGCATCGTCGCGGTACAGCCGCTCCAGGCGCGCCGCTTCGGCGGCGGCCGCCGTCGCCGCCGCGCGCGTGCTCTGCACCCGCCCCAGGTCGCCAGCCAGCGCCGCCGGATCGAGCACTGTCCCGTACGCCCCGACCGCGGTCGCGCTGGTCAGTGGCAGCGGATGCTCGATGCGGATTCCCACCGCCTGCTGCTGCGACCCGGTCAGGGAAAGCGCTGCCGGCTGCTCCTGCGGCGCCGCTGCGGCGCACGGCGCGGCAGCGACGGCCAAGAGCAGCGTCAGGCACGACCATCTGCCGGCGGCCGCTCTCATGGCTGCGGGAATGCGCCGGGGAGCCATGCGCCTTCCGCGCCCTGCAGCGGCCGCCGGTACGCGTCCTCGAGTGCGCCCAGCACGATCTCGGCCGCGTAGGCCGCCTGCAGCACCGCCAGCTGCGACTCGGTGGCAGCGATCTGCGCCGCCAGCACGCTGGCGCGCTCGCTGGCGCCGGCGACGAGCGCGCGTTGTTCGGACTGGCGCTGCCGCTCGGTGACCTCGGCGAGCCGAGCGCTGTCGGCCCAGGCCGCTCGCGCCAGCGGCCACGCCAGCTCGGCGCGATCGATCTGCTCGAAGATCTGCGCCTGCACCGCCTTCAGATGCTCGCCGGCGGCCGCGCGGTGCGCGACGGCTTCGCCGATCGGTCCTTGATGTTGATTGAACACCGGCAGCTCGAACGAGGCTGCGAGCGCGCTTTCGTGGGTGATGTCGTTGAGCGCACCTTCCTGCACCCCGTTGCCGCCCCAGGCATACGCCGGCGTGACATGCACCTGCGGCCAGCGCTTGGCGACCTCGCTCTGCAGGCCGATCTCCGCCAGGTCGTATTCGCGCAGCGCACGAACGATCTGCGGCCGCGCAATCAGCGCCTCGGTGCGCCAGCGCTCCGGGGTGTTGACTTCGAGCGTGCCGATCGCGGCCCAGTCGTTCCAGCGCACGGGAACCGCCGCGAGCGCCGCGACCGGTACGCCGACCGCGGCCGCGAGCCGCGCGACGGCATCCGCGCTGCGCGCCTGCGACTGCTGCTGCCGCTGGCGGGCGCGGGAGAGCTCCAGCTCGTCCGCGAGCAGCTGCGGACGGGCGATGTCGCCGAGCTCGAGGCGGGCGCGATCACTATCGAGCAGCGCCTGACGCGCGGCGATCAGCGACTGCAGCAGCGTCGCCTCGTCCCGCGCTGCGACCGCATCGAGCAGCGCCTGGCGCAGTGCCGCGCGGACCTGCCAGATCGATTCGGCGAGATCGGACTGCGCCAGCGCCGTCTGCAGGGCCGCGCGGCGCCGGGCGCGCTCGCGCTCCCCCGGTTGGCGCAGCAGGAAATCCAGCGACAGCCCGTAGAGCCACGCCGTGCTCTGCGCCGCCGTGGTGAGATATTCGGCGAACAGCTCCATGGTCGGATTGGCGTGTTCGGCGGCGGTGCGCTCGGCGGCGGCCGCCGCCGTCACCTCGGCCCGCTGTTCGGAGAGCGCGGGATTGAGCTGCAGCGCGGCGGCCAGCCATTGCGAGCGGTCCCAGCCGACCGCGGGCGGCGGCAACCCGTTCAGTGGCTCATCCAGGCGGCGCGCGTTGAACTCAGCCAGCGTTGCGGACGGCTCGAGGGGCGCGCGTGGTGGCACGCTGACGCACGCACTGAGCACCACCGCGAGCAGCGGCGCGAAACCTGCGGGTCGCGTGCCTGGTGTCATCTGTCGCAACGCCGGTGTGAATGATCGCGCCGGTCCCCCGCGGGCAGTATAGAGCCGCCGCGCGGCGGCCGCAGTGTCAGGTCGCCGCGACCGCGGCCAGCGCCTGCGCGTGAAAACGCAGGTGATCCTCGACGCAGGTGGCGATGAAATAGTAGTCGTGGCCGTAGCCGTCGTGACGGCGCAGCCGCAGCGGCTGTCCCGCCCCCGCGCACGCCTGCTCGAGCAGCTCGGGCAACAGTTGCCCCTGCGGCAGAAACTTGTCCGCCAGACCCTGGTCGACCAGGATTTCCGGGAAGGTCTGCGCGGCGCGCGCCGTGACCAGTTCCACGGCATCGTAACCGCTCCAGTCGGCAACGCTCTCCCCCAGATAACGCGTGAACGCCTTGCGTCCCCAGGGGCAGCGCGTTGGTGAGCAGATGGGAGCGAGCGCCGAGACCGACCTGTAGACCTGCGGGTTGCGCAGGGCCAGAACCAGGGCCCCGTGGCCGCCCATGGAGTGTCCGAAGATGGCCAGCTGGCGCGCGCTGCCCGGAAAATGCTCGAGCACCGTCGAGCGCAGCTCTTCGAGCACGTAGTCGTACATGCGGAAGTAGCCTGACCACGGCGGCTGCGTGGCATTGATGTAGAAACCGGCCCCGCTGCCGAATTCCCAGTCGTCGGCCTCACCGGGTATCCCGGTGTTGCGCGGGCTGGTGTCGCAGCTCACCAGCATCAGGCCGAGCTGCGCGGCGATGCGTTGCGCACCTGCCTTGATCGCGAACGTCTCTTCGGTGCAGGTCAGCCCCGCCAGATAAAAGAGAACCGGCACGCGGCGCTGCTGCGCCTGCGGCGGCTGATACACGGCAAAGCGCATCGGCAACCCGATCACCGCCGATGGATGACGGTAAAAGCCCTGCACGCCGCCGAAGCAGCGATGCTCGCTGACTGTTTCGAGCGTCATCGTTATACCCCGCCGGCGGTGATCGCTGCCCCGGCGCCCCGATCGCAGCACATTATGAGTCCGATCGGCCGCCCGGTTTAAGAGCCATGCCAGGGTTGGCTCAGTCGTGCCAGTTCGGACACGCACGGTCCGCTGCTGTGACAGGGATCATCGCGCCCGACCGACTATATTGCCCTGCCGCCGGCGCGGTGCCCACGACCCCTCGCCCATCAGGCTCGTGCCCCGGGCCGGCGGGCAGTCGGCTGTTTTTTAACAGCATTTCGCCTATCCACGATTGACCGGCCCGCTACGATGCCGGATCGTCCGCGTGAGCGTCGCTGCCTGAGGAGCGTCCGATGAGAACGCAACGCCTGCCGGGGATGTTTTTGTTCCTGGTTGCCGCTGCGCTGCTGCTGCCCGCGGCCCGGGCGGCCGATTTCGGCGCGATCGTGGGCGTCGTCAGGAACGCCGCCGGCGCACCGGTGGCACAGGCGACCGTGACCGCCGTACGGGTCGACGGCAGTGGTACGCGCGCTGCGATCTCCAACAGCGAGGGCGTGTACTCCTTCGCCGATGTCCCTCCCGGCGTCTGGGCGGTGACTTCCGAAGCCGAAGGTGCCAGCGTGACGGCCCCCTCGGTGGCCGTCGTGGCGGGCAAGGCCACGCGCAACGACGTGGTGCTCAACATCAGGGCGCCGTCAGCCCCCGCGGCTCCACCAGGGGCCGTCCCAACCGCTCCCGGCGCGGCACCGCCGCCGGCAGCCGCGGT
This sequence comes from Steroidobacteraceae bacterium, assembly GCA_035625615.1. Taxonomy (GTDB): domain Bacteria; phylum Pseudomonadota; class Gammaproteobacteria; order Steroidobacterales; family Steroidobacteraceae; genus 13-2-20CM-66-19. The sequence goes on from DASPPI010000196.1 coordinate 22,257, forward strand.
CGCCGCGGCCGCTCCTGCGGCACCGCCCCCGCCGGCCGTCGCCGCAGCGGTGGCGCAGGTGCTGCCGGAAGCACTGCAGGCGCCCGCGCCCGCGCCCGTGCCCGACACCTACACGCCGTTCGCCGTGGGCGATCTCGGCTGGATGAACGGCACCCCCCGTGAGACGACGCCGATATTCGATACCAAGTTCTTCACGCCCGAGATCCGCTTCGACGTGGACTACCTGCAGGACTTCAATCATCCGGTGGATCACAGCATCGTCGGCTCGACGGAAGAGTTCCGCTCCGGCGAGTTCCAGCTCGAGCAGGTGAGCTTCGGCGGCAACTTCCACTGGAACAACGTGCAGGCCCGCTTCCTGTCGATGATGGGCATGTATGCCGTCACCACTCCGCGCAACGACGCCAGCGTGGCGGTCGGGCAGTGGGATCTGCAGGGCGCCTACAAGTACCTGTCGGAGGCGAATGCCGGCTATCACTGGGACGTGAACCACGGGCTCAACGTGGACGCGGGCATCTTCCTTTCGTATATCGGGCTCTTCAGCTACTACAACTTCGACAACTGGGTCTATCAGCCCTCCTTC
>DASPPI010000197.1:0-18284 GCA_035625615.1 Steroidobacteraceae bacterium
GGGACGAACGATTTTGAGAAGGCCATTGTCTTTTACGACGCCGTGCTGGGCGCAATCGGGATGTCCCGGTGCGTGACCGGCGATTCAGACTGGGATCGGGTTGCCGCCGGATGGGGCATCTACGAGGACGGTGGGATGCGCGAGCTCGGGTTTTGGGTCGGCAAGCCCTTCGATGAGAAGCCCGCAACCGTCGGCAACGGATCGATGGTTGCGTTTCGCGCGCAATCCTGGAAGCAGGTCGATGACTTCTACGCAGCTGCGATCGCCAATGGCGGCCGCGATGACGGTGCACCCGGGCTCCGGCTGCACTACGCGGCGGACTTCTATGCAGCCTACGTGCGTGATCCCGACGGCAACAAGATTGCTGCGGTGTGCCGTGGCTTCACCAAGCGCCAAATCGAATGATGAAGGGAGAGATTCAGAGTCCAATGGTTAATGGTGGGTGCTGGCCGCACTCAGCCGGATGATCGAGCTGATTACGCGAACGGACTGTGCCAAGTGTATTTTGGAACAGTGGACGGCAAGAAAATGGAGATCTTGATGTGTCTCCTCCTCTTCGGTGGGTCGGCCTGGGCGTATGGCCGGCCGGCGGCCAACCTGATTGTGACCCACGCCAACATTTATACCGTGGACCGCGAGCATCCCAAGGCCGAAGCCGTAGCCGTAATCGGGGATCGCATTGTGGCGGTGGGATCGAAGGCCGAGATCGATTCGTGGGGAGGATCCGAAACCCGAGTGATTGACGCGCACGGGAAGCTGCTGCTGCCCGGCTTCAATGATTCGCACGTGCACTTCACCGACGGCGGCGCGGCGCTCGCCGAGGTGCAACTGAACGATGCCACCTCCGCGGAGGAGTTCAAGCGCCGGATTGCGACGCAGGCGGCCAAGACTGCCAAGGGAGCATGGGTCCTCGGGGGCGACTGGGATGAGACCAAGTGGAGCTCGAGGCAACCCCCGACCGCCGCACTGATTGATGACGTCACTCAGAATGTTCCGGTGTTCGTCAGCCGCTATGACGGCCACCAGGGGCTGGCCAACTCCGCGGCCATGACGCTTGCCGGAATCTCGGCCAAGACCGCCGACGTTCCCGGCGGCGTGATCGTCCGCGACGCATCCGAAACCCCTACCGGCATTTTCAAAGATGCGGCGCAGGAGTTGATCTTCAAAGCCATTCCGCCCATCTCCCACCAGCAGCGCCTGGCCGCGGCCAAGCGCGCGCTCGCATATGCCGCGTCAGTGGGCGTGACGAGCGTACAGCACATGAGCGCCGAATACGCCGATGTGGAGGTGTATTCCGAGCTGCTGGAGAAAGGGCAGCTGACGACGCGAATTTACTGTGCGCCGCTCGAGACCGAATGGCAGGCTCAGGCCAAGGTCGGTCTGCGCCGTGCCTGGGGATCCTCGTACCTGCGCCTTGGAGCCGTGAAGGGTTTCGCCGATGGCTCGATCGGCTCGCGCACCGCGGCGCTCTTTGAGCCCTACAGCGATGAGCCCGACAATTCGGGCATTCTTTCCGCCGAAATGCATCCGCTCGAGGCCATGCGCGAGCGGCTGATGCAGGCCGACAGCGCCGGCTTACAGCTGCGCGTGCACGCCATCGGGGACCGCGCGATATCGATGATCCTCGATATGTTCGCCGCCATCGAGAAAGCGAATGGATATCACGATCAGCGCCTGACCATTGAACACGCGCAGCACACGGCACCGAAGGATTTCGAGCGCTTTGCCAAGCTTCACGTGATCGCTTCCATGCAGCCCTACCATGCGATCGACGACGGGCGCTGGGTGGAGGCGCGCATCGGTCGCGAGCGAGCCAAGACCAGCTACGCCTGGCGCAGTTTTCTCGACCACGGCGTCACCCTTGCCTTTGGAACCGATTGGGATGTGGCGCCGCTCAATCCGATGCTCGGGCTCTATGCAGCGGTCACGCGCGCGACGCTTGACGGAAAGAATCCGCAGGGCTGGATTCCAGAGCAGAGGATCACGCTGGCCGAGGCCGTTGAAGCCTACACCCTGGGATCCGCTTTCGCGGAGTTCCAGGAGAAAGAAAAAGGCTCGATTACACCAGGCAAGCTCGCGGACATGGTGATCCTCAGCGACAACATTTTCGACATGAAGCCCGAGGCGATTCGTGACGTGAAGGTTGAAACCACGATCGTCGGCGGCAAGATTGTGTATCGCGGTCCGTCACCGCAATCACGACAGTAGCGCTCAAGACGAGCGAAGGGCCTGCGAGCGCTGGGCCTCTGCCAGCGCGTCCCGCAGCAGCCGGGCGAACTGCGGTCCCTTGCCGGCTTCCTCGTGCTTGAAATACACGTAGACGTCGCTGCACGCGGCCGTGGTGGCATGGATGACGCCGGCCCAGCGCTTGAGGTCATCAGGCATGTAGCCCTCATCGCGCAGCCGGAAGTAACCGTAGCTGGCGGTTATCTCGACGGGTGTGGAGAATTTCTCGCTGTCGGCGATGCACAGCGCCAGGTTGCGGGCCCTGAGCCGCGCAAACACCTGCGCATCCATCCATGAGGCGTGTCGGAACTCGAACGCCGCGCAGCAGCCCGGGGGCATGAGCGCCAGGAACTGGTCGAGCACGGCGAGATCCTTGCGGAAGTAGGGCGGCAGCTGGAAGAGAATCGCCCCGAGCTTCGGTCCGAGCGTCGCCGCGGTCTTGAGGAAGTACTCGAGCAGCTCGGCGCAGTTCCTGAGCTTGGCGATGTGGGTGATGCGTTTGGGCGCTTTCAGCGTGAGCCGGAAGCCCTCTGGCGTCTCGCGATCCCAGCCCGCGAGCGTCTTCTGGTTGGGAATGCGGTAGAAGGTGTAGTTGATCTCCACCGTGCTGAAGGCCTGGGCGTAGAACGGCAGCATCTTCGCCGCCGGCATCTTCTCGGGATAGAAGCTGCCCTTCCACTCGGGGTAGTTGTACCCTGAGGTTCCGATCCACGTCTTCATGCGAGCGCGCCCGCGCCGGTCAGCGGCTGTCGCTGCTCACCAGGCGCCGGTACTGCCCGAGGTGGCGGATGGCGTGCTGCGGCTTGCCGAGGGACTCGTACAGCCGCGCCAGGTTGTAGTGGCAGTCGGCCAGATCGGGATCCTCATCGAGGGCGCTCTGATAGGCCGCCACTGCCGCCGCGGGATTGCCGAGATCCTCGAGCAGCACCCCCTGGTTGAAGAGCAGCAGCGGATCGGGGCCCGCCTGCGCCAGCGCCCGCTGGTACACGTCGGCGGCCCGCTGCGTCTGGCCCTGCTCGTGCAACAGCCGTCCCCAGTTGGTCCAGGCCGCGGGGTTGCGCGGATCGTCCGCCACCGCGTGCGCCCAGGCAGCGAGCGCCGCCTCGGGATCGCTGCTCTCGAGGCTGAGCGCCTGCGAGAACCAATCGTGTGTCGGCGGCGGCGTGGTGCCGGCAGTCTCCGCCGCCCGTCCGTGCTCCACCACGCTCAGCACGCCGTTGTGCACGCTGACGTCCAGGCCGAGCAGATACTGGCCGTTGTCGACCTGCCGGTGCGATTCGCCTTCGCGGACCACGACGCGATCGCCCACGGCGCTGATCGACAGACCCGAGAGCGGCAGCGACTCGGGCAGCTCGCGACGCAGGCTGGCGAGTGCCCGATGGATGCGCCGCGGCGGGATGTTGGCGTCGATGAGCGCGCGCGCCGCGCGCAGCACGATCAGGTCCTGGAAGGAAAAGCGATACTCGCGCCGCGCGCCGCGTGAGGGCTTGACGAAGCCCGCCTTGATGAGCGCGCGCGTGGTGTCGGGCGAGAGCCGCAGGACACGCTCCACGTCCCGCACGCTGTAGGAACGCATCCTGAAGGTTTCCGGTGCGCCGTGCTCAGGCGTTGCGTTTACCCGCCTTGCGAGTGAGCTTGACCGGCTCCTCGGCGCGCTTCGGCGCCTTGCGCGGTCCCAAGCGGTTGATCTGCGCACGGGCGCTTTCGCTCTTCTGCAGGCTCGCGCGCAAGGCCTCCATCAGATCGATCACCTTGCCCTCACCCTCCGGGGCGCTCTCGGCGACGGAGATCTCATGGCCTTCCACCTTCTTCTGAATGGCCGCTTCGATGCGCGCCCGCACCTCGTCCTTGTAGGCCTGCGGGTCGAACTTCTCGGCCGTCTGCTGATCGATGAGCTGCTGGGCGAGCTTCAGCTCCGCCGGCTTCACCTCGGGCTTCGGGATCTCCACCTCGCTCGCGGGGCGCACGTCGGTCGCATAGTGCAGCTGCTGCATGGCGAGCACGTCGCCGATCGGGCGCAGGATCACGATATAGCCCTTGCCGCGCGCGGCCCAACGGCCGACACCGCAACGGCGTGCCTGCTTGAGCGCTTCGGTGAGCAGTGCGTAGGGCTTGGCTGCGCCCTTGTCGGGAGCAAGGTAATAGGTCTTGTCGTAGTAGACCGGATCGACCGATTCGATCGGCACGAACTCGGAGATCTCCACCGAGTGTGAGCCGACTTCCTCCAGCGCCTTGATCTCTTCCGGCGTGAAGCGCACGTACTGGTCCTTGGCGAACTCGTAACCCTTCACCATCTCGTCGCGCTCGACCACGACTCCTTCTTTCTGACACACGTATTGCTGCTTGAGACGCGAGCCGTCGGCCTTGTGCAGCAGATTGAACGAGATGGCGTTCGCGGATTGCGTGGCGGTGTAGAGCTTCACCGGGATGGCGACCAGCCCGAAAGACACCGTGAGAGAACCTATGGAGCGTGCTGCAGCCATGAGTGCACCTGCATCGAAGTCAGCCGAGACTACTGCTCACGATCAATACCGAAAGCTTTCGTAAGACTCTGTTTTGTCTCGAGTACATCATGCCACCGGTCACCGTTCTTTTCCAACCGCGCCGCTACGTTGCCGATTGTGAAGTCCGTCGGCTCGGCCCCTTCCAGCTCCTCCCAGGTGAGTGGCATCGAGACCGGTGCCCCGGGCACCCCACGTGGTGAATACGCCACATTGAGGGTCTTGCCGCGCACGTTCATGTTGTAGTCGATGAAGATCTTGCCGGTGCGCTTGTCGACCGCCCAGTCCATGGTGATCTCCTTCGGGTGCGCGCGCATCAGGTGACGCCCGACCGTTTCGCACAGGTGGCGCGCCTCATCGAAGGTCACGGTGCGCTCGATCGGCACAAACACGTGCAGCCCCGTCTTGCCGGAGGTCTTCACCACAGCCTTGAGCGACAGCTCCTTAAGCAGCGCGCGCAACCAGAAGGCGACGCGCTTGCCGACCGCGAAACCGTGCTTGTTGAGCTCGGGCTCGGCACCCTTGGCCTCCTTGCCCGAGTAGATGTAGGGGTCGATGTCGAACACCAGGTAGTCCGGGTAGTTGAGAATCGAGGACTCGAGCGCCGCCAGCGAGCTCGCGTAGTCGGTGCCGGCGCCGCCAGTGTCGGGCGCGAGCTGCGCGCGCGAGTGCCACACATGGAATTCCAGCGTGCCCACCTGACCGAGCCACAGCAGCGTCGGCAGGTTGTTGGCGAGCAGGTAGCGATGCTGCTCGTCCTTGGTCTCGGAGAATACCGTCACCGATTCCACGAATTCCGGCAGCGGCTGCGACCAGTGCTTCTGGAAGAAACGCTCGCCGCCGATCCCCTCGGGCATGCGGATCATGGTCAGCGGCCGATCCGCCAGGTGCGGCAGCATGAACCGCCCGACCCTCGCCAGGTAGCGCAGCAAGTCGCGCTTGGTCGTGGCGGGGCGCCGCCTGGCGGGCTCGGCGGGCCAGTAGACGCGATCGAGGTTGGTGAGACCGATGCGCGCACCGCCGACCTTGAGATCCAGCCGCTGCGCCGGGTTCTCGAGCTGCGCGAGCACTGCCGCGGCTTCATCCGCCGCGGTGTGGGTCGCTGCGGGTGCAGCAGCGGCATCATCGGCATCAGGTACCGCCTGCGGTGCTGCAGCGGAGGCGCTGCGGGGGCCTGCGGTGCGGCGGTCGGGCGCTGGCGGGTGGCCCGCGCGCGTGTCCGCGCGGCGGCGCCGGCGCACGCTGCCCGGCGCGATGTCAGCGCGCAGCCGCAGGAACACCGGCGCGCGCAGCGCACCTGCGGGTGTCCACTCGCTGTAGCTGACCTCGGCGACCAGTTGCGGCTTGAGCCAGGTGGTCGGGCGGTGCAGCGGCGGCGGCTCGGCGAACGGTGAATCGGCGCGCTTGAGTCTCGCGGTCCGCCGCAGCAGCTCGCGGATGGTCCCGTCGTCGAGCCCCGAGCCCACGTGGCCCGCATAGCGCAGCGCCTTGCCGTCCCGGTAGCCGAGCAGCAGCGCGCCCAGCGGCGCGCGTGCGCCGTTGCCGCGGGTATAGCCGCCGATCAGGAACTCGGCCGATTGTGCCGCCTTGATCTTGAGCCACGAGCGCGAACGCCGGCCTGCCTCGTAGGGGCTGTCGAGGCGCTTGGCGATGATGCCTTCGAAGCCCTGATCGAGGGCAGCGGCATAGAGCTCCTCGGCATGCTCGGAGGCGTGCACCAGCTGCAGGTGCGCGGCGGGCTGCAGGCACTGCGCCAGGTAGCGGCGGCGGTCGCCGTAGGGGGCGCCGCGCAGGTTGAGGCCGGCGAAGTGCAGCAGGTCGAAGCACACCAGCACCACCGGCCGCTCGCGCCGTGCGGCGTTGATCTCGGTTGCGCTCTTGAGCTGTGCGCGGTTCTGCAGCGCGTTGAACGAGGGGCGGCCGTGCGCATCGAGCGCGACGATCTCGCCGTCGAGTACCAGGGGCGCCGGCTGTGTGGCGAGCTCGGCAGTGATCTCGGGAAAGAACGCCGTCAGATCGAGGCCGCGGCGCGACTCGAGACGCACCTGCGCACCAGCGGCGTAGGCGATGACCCGGTAGCCATCGAGCTTGGGCTCGTAGCGCCACTGCGGGCGCGACCGCGCGGCCTCACCGGTCTCCGCCAGCATGGGCCTGAGCCGTTGCGGCAGCCGCTCCGCAGGACCCGCCGGTGCCAGGCGACCGGCCGCGAGGCGCGTGGGCACCTTCTCCGCCGTCAGCTCATCGAGGCCCAGACCCGAGAGCACGGAGGTGTGACGCGCCAGTACGTCGTTCGCCTGTGCGAAGCGGTCCTTGTGCTTGATCAGCAGCCACTGATTGCCGGTGCGGGTCTTCACCAACGCAAAGGAGCCCTTGAGCTTTTCCCCGCAGAGCAGAAAGCTCAGCTTCCCGGCGGAGAGCTCCGCTCGCACGCGCGCCTCGGCAGCGGTGCGGTCGGTGAAGGACAGCGTTGCCCCCTCGTCCGGTGAATACGCGCCGCAGTCCCAGACGATCACACCGCCGGCGCCGTACTGCTTCTCGGGGATCACGCCCTCGAAGGAGGCGTAGTCGAAGGGGTGATCCTCCACCTCGACCGCCATGCGCTTGTCGGCGGGATCGAGCGAGGGGCCCTTGGGCACGGCCCAGGACTTGAGTACCCCCTCGAGCTCGAGGCGAAAGTCATAGTGCAGCCGCCGCGCCGCGTGCTTCTGCACCACGAACAGCAGCGGCCCGTGGCGCACGCCGGCGGGCCTGGCGGGCGGTTCGGGCGTGCGGCTGAAGCTGCGCTTGGCGGCGTAGCGGTCAAGTGCGCGGGCGCTCACAGCAGCGCATCCATCCACGTGCGCAGCGCCTGCAGCAGCGCACTGCGCGCCTGGGCGTCCGTGCGTCCGCTGCGCGCGGGAACGTGGAAGGAATGATCCGCGCCCTCCACCCAGCTGAGCTGGGCGCGCGGCCCGAGCCGCGCCACCAACGTCTCCATTCGTGCGCGCTCGGCGAGCGCATCCTGCGTGCCCTGAATGAACAGCAGCGGAATCCGCACGTCCGAGAGATGCTGCGCGCGCGCATCGCCGGGACGCGCCGCGGGGTGCAGCGGGAACCCGAGGAAGGCGAGCCCGCGTATTCCGGGCAGGGGCTCGAGCGCCTGCGCCTGCGAGGTCATGCGTCCGCCGAAAGACCGCCCGCCGCCGAACAGCGGCAGGGCGGTCCGACGCGCAGCCTCGGCCACCGCGGCGCGCACCGTCGCATGACACAGCGCCGGAGGATCGGGCCGGCGCGCATGCCGCTCCATGTACGGGAACTGAAAGCGCAGGGTTGCGACGCCGAGCGCCGCCAACCCGGCGGCACAGGCGCTCAGGAACGGCTGCATCATGCCGGCGCCGGCACCGTGCGCCAGCACGTAGCAGGCGCGCGCACCCGCCGGCAGGGCGAGGCGGGCGGAGACGCGCAGTTGCTCATGCACCGCGAAGGTGAGGTGTTCGCCGGGGTCTGCGCTGCCGTACATCGAACCGTGAGCCTCGCGGAATCGCACGAGGAATGTACCCGCCGGGCCGGTGGTTGGACAGCGCGGACCGGCCAGCTTGAACTGGATCCATGAAAGCTTCGGAAAGTGGCTCCAGATGGGATCCAGTCGCTGGGCTATGCTGCCCTCGAGTTGCGGCGGAGCCGCGATGACGAGGAGTGCGGCCATGGCGATGAGACTTGCCGGCATGCAGCGGCGCGGGCGGTGGCTCCTGGCATTCACGGCTGCTGCCTTGCTGGCGGGCGCCATCGCGCCGGCCGCGGCAACACCCGCAGCTGCCGTGACCACGCTGCTCGAGCGCGCGCTTCCCGAGCTCGCCGGCAAGGAGGTCCTCGTGCTCACGGTGGAGTATCCGCCGGGGAGCTCATCGCTCCCGCACCGCCACGATGCCGAGGTGTTCGTGTATGTGCTCTCGGGGCAGGTCGTCATGCAGCTCGCCGGCCGGCAACCGCTCACGCTCCGCGCCGGTGAGACCTTTTACGAAGGCCCGGCGGACGTGCATGTCCGCTCCGCCAACGCGAGCGCCCGCGTGCCGGCGAAGCTGCTGGTGTTCATGGTGAAGGATATCGGCCGCCCGGTGTCGCGGCCGGCACCGGCCTCGCAGGAGTCCCCGCGATGATCGAGCTATACCATTGGCCGACACCCAACGGCCTGAAGGTGAAGCTTTTCCTCGAGGAAGCGCAGCTGCCGTACCGCGTATGGCTGGTGAACCTCGGCAAGGGCGAACAGTTCGCGCCCGCGTTCCGCGCGATTGCCCCGAACAACCGCATTCCGGCCATCGTCGATCCCGAGCCGGGCGATGGCGGGCCGCCGCTGCCGGTGTTCGAGTCCGGTGCGATCCTCTGGTATCTCGCGCACAAGACCGGGCGCTTCATTCCAGCCGGCGCGCGCGAGCAGGCGGTGACGCTGCAGTGGCTGTTCTGGCAGATGGCGGGGCTGGGTCCCATGGCCGGGCAGAACGGACACTTCCGCGTCTATGCGCCGCAGCCGCTGCCGTACGCCATCGACCGCTACACGCGCGAGACGCAGCGCCTGTACGGCGTGCTCGACCAGCGCCTGGCGCTGCGCGATTTTCTCGCCGGTGAATACTCGATTGCCGACATGGCCTGCTATCCCTGGATCGTGCCGCATGCCGCGCATGGGCAGGACCTCGGGCAGTTCCCGCACCTGCGGCGCTGGTTCGAGACCATCCGCGCGCGCCCGGCGACCGCCCGCACCTATGCGGGGGTCGAGGACGTGTATGCGCGCACACCGGCGCTGTCGGCCGACGCCCGCCGGGTGCTGTTTGGATCGGCGGCGACTCCGCCATGAGGCTCGCACGCGCGCAGCGCGGCCGCACGGTGGGCTCTGGCCTGCTGGCACTCTGCGGGCTGGCGCTGGCCGCGACGGCACCGGCCGCCGCCTCCAGTCCGAGCGGTCAGGAGCGCGCCGCAGATGCGGGGCGCACGCTCATCGGCACGGCGGCGCCGCCCCTGGTTCTCACGACGATTGACGGCCAGCGGATCGATCTCGGCCGGCTCTACGGCCACCAGGCGGTGTACCTGAAGTTCTGGGCGACCTGGTGCGTGCCGTGCCGCGAGCAGATGCCGCACCTGCAACAGACCTTCCGCACCGCCGGAGCGGATCTGGTGGTGATCGCGATAAACGCCGGCTTCAACGACACGCTCGCCGATGTGCGCGACTACCGTCGCCGGCTGGGTCTCACCCTGCCCATCGTGCTGGATGACGGCCGGCTGGGAGCTGCGTTCCATCTGCGCGTCACGCCTCAACATGTCGTGATCGGACGCGACGGACGCATCCTCTACGTGGGACACCTGGCGGATGCGCCGCTGGAAGATGCACTGCAGGCGGCTCGCTCCGCCGGGCCGGCCGGCGCAGCAGCCGCGAATCACGGCGCAGCCCACCTACCGCCCGCAGAGGCGGCGTACTACCGTGTCGGCGACCGGCTGCCAGAGCTTACCGTCCGCACGCTCGATGGCGGCACGTTTTTCCTGGGTAGGTCCGGCAAGCCGACGGTGCTTGCATTCCTCTCCCCGTGGTGCGAGTCGTATCTCGCCGACAGCCGCCCGCAGCTGGCCGGCGACTGTCGTGGCGCGCGCGAGCAGGTCGAGGCGCGCGCCGCCGACAGCCAGGTGCGCTGGCTCGGGGTCGCCTCAGGCCTGTGGGCGAGCGCGGAGGATCTCGCGAACTATCGCGAGCAGTACCGCGTCACGATTCCACTGACCCTCGATGAGTCCGGCCGGCTGTTTCGCGAGTTTCGCGTCACGACCGTGCCGACCCTGCTGCTGATCGACGGCAGCGGGCGCATCGTGCGGCGTGTCGCCGGTGCGGCAGCGGCTTCGCCCCAGGGACTGCGCACACTGCTGCCCGGCGGCGGTTGAGGTGGCGCCGCGCCGCGCGCTACGGCGGCGCCGGTCCCTCGCTAACGCGTACCCAATCCTGCGGGCGCAGCCATTTGCGAAAGGCGTCCTGTACGGCAGCGGCGTCGAGCTCGACATAGCGCTGCGCAGCGCGCACCGGCTCATCCAGCGGCAGACCGAGATCGGTGCGGCCGAGCATGCCGCGGGCGATCTGCTCGACACTGGACTCGCTCAACGGGATCTGGCGCAGCAGGCACGCCTTGACGCGCATCAGCTCATCCGCACCGACCGGCGTGCTCTGCATCGTCGTGACCTCGCGCGCGACCATGTTGGCGGCCTTGACGACATTCTCCGGATCGCTCGCGTACTCCACCAGGTAGACGCTGCGCGTTCGGCCGGACTGCAACAAGGACTCCACCGAATACACCAGGCCCGAGTTCTTGCGCAGATCGATGCTGAGGCGCGTCGCGTAGAAGCTTCCGCCCAGCACCGCATTGCCCAGCTGCAGCGGATAGTAATCGGCGGCGGAGCGCGTCAGCGCCAGGTTCTGCGCCAGCACCACGCGATCCTGCACCCGGCTCGCGTCGGGCACGGCGACCGTGCGGGGCTCGTTGGCGGGTGCGGCGGGCAGGTCGACGATGGGTTTTGGCCCGCTCGCCGTCCAGCCGCCGAAGTACTTCTCGACGGCCGCCCGCGCGGCCGCCGGGTCCACCTTGCCGATGACGAGCAGCGTCGTGAGATCGGGCCGGAACACGCGCGTGTAGTAGGCGCGCACCGCGGCCGGCGTGAGCGCACGCACGGTCTCCGGCGTGGACATGCGCAGGCTCGGGTCATCCGGCGGATAGAGCGCGGCGCGCAGCGAGCGCTGTGTCAGGAAGCCGGGGCTGGCGTTGCGCGCCGCTACGCCGAGCGCCACCTGGCCGCGGATGACCTGCAGCGCTGCCTCCGGCAGCGCCGGATGCAGCTCGTTGTCGGCCAGCAGCTCGAGCGCGCGCTCGAAATGCTCGGTTAGCACCTGCACGGAGAAATCCGTGCCGGCATGCTCGCGGGCGCCGATCGCGTCCAGTGCCTGCTGGAAGGCCAGGCGATCGAGCGTCCCGCTGCCGTAGGTCAGCAGCTGCTCGAGCAGCTGCGCGACGCCTTCCTCGCCCTTGAGCTCCTCGGTTTCGGGGCGATTGCGGATGTGGCCGTGCACGCTGACCGTATCACTCACGTCTTCGGGCTGTACGATCAGGGTGAGCCCGTTGGCAAGCGTGCTGACGAGGGGGTGCAGCGTCGATGGCGGCACTTCCAGCCGCTGCAGCGCCTTCTCCGCCCAGGAGGGCAACGCGGTCGGATGCGCTTCGCCGAGCGAGATCGCTTCCTGACCGCCGAACCCGCCGCGCGCGCTCACCGGCGGTCCCGAACCGCGCGGCCGCATGACGCCGGTAACGGCGTGATCGAGATCGAGGTACTGGCGTGCCACGCGGTTGACGTCCGCGACCGTCACGCGCTCGATGCGCGCCAGGTCCTCATCCGGAGACGACAGGCCGTAGAGCGCCAGCGCTTCTGACCACACCGAGGCGAGCTCCGGGATGGAGTTGCGCTGGAACTGCGCTGCGCTGCGCTCCTGCAGTTTGGCTGCGTCCACCAGCTCCGGGGGAACCCCCTCGCGCGCGACGCGTGCGAGGATCGCCCGCACGTCACGCTCGAGGGCTTTCGGGTCGTCGCCGCTCGTGAAGGACAGCGTCGCATAGGCTAGCCCGGACTCCGGCAGCGGGTCGAGCTCGAACTCCGCCGCGATGGCCTTGCCTTGCGGCACCAGGCCGTACAGATCGAAGCGGCGGCTGCTCAGCACGTCTGCGAGCACTTCGAGCGCGGCGAAATCGGCAGCGCGCGGACCGGGCGTGCGCAGGGCGATCATGAGGGTGCCGTTCGGATGGTCGGTGTCCACGTTGAAGGAGGTCGGCTTCACCGGCTGCAGTCCTACCGGCGGCTTGGGCGGCAGCTGCTTGATGGCGATGTCGCCGAACAGCTGGCGCACTTCAGCGAGCGCCGCCGCCGGATCGACATCACCGGCGATCACCAGGATGGCGTTGTTGGGCGCATACCAGGTGTCGTGGAAGCGCTTGAGCATGGCGGCCGTGGTCTTCTCGAAGGACGGCCGCGTGCCGAGTGCGTCGTGCGCGTAGGGCGTGCCTGCGAACATCCGCGCCCGCAGCTTCGCGTACAGCTGATAGGACGGCTCGGATAGATCCTGCGCGACCTCCTGCTCGATCGCGCCGCGCTCATGGCTCCACTCCTGCGGCGTATCGAGCACGGCACGCATGCGCAGCGACTCGATGTGCAGCGCCACGTCGAGGTCCTCCGCGGGGACGGTGAACAGGTATTGCGTCAGCTCCTCGCGGGTGTTGGCGTTGAAGTCGCCGCCGATGATGCTGCCGATGTCGGCCAGCTGATCGGCGCTCAGTCCCGGGCTGCCGCGGAACATCATGTGTTCCTCGGCGTGCGCCGTGCCCGGGAAACCGGCGGGCGCCTCGTCCGAGCCCGCCAGGTAGTTCACCGACGTCGCGACCACCGGCGCGAGCGTATTGCGCACGATGACCACGCGCAGCCCGTTCTCCAGCGTGGCGCGCAGCACGTCACCGGCGGCGGGTGCGCCCGGCGCCGCGGCCTCACTCGGCGCTGCGGCCTCACTCGGCGCCGCGGCCTCAGCCGGCGGCGCGGCGCGACCCGTCGCTGTGGCGATGCGGCCCGCGCCGGGCGTCAGCGCAGTCAGGGCGGCGAGCAGCACCGCCGGCAGCAACCGGCGTGCGGGAGAGTCGTGAGGCATGACGGGTCCGAAGGTGGCGGCAAGGGCAGCCAGTATATGCGATCGCCGCACCTGCCATTTTTCGCCACAAATCATCCGCGCGCCGGCGCTTTTGCATCACGACGGCCGCCGCGGCGCGCGCTGAACTGTAGCCGTGAGCAAACGCAGCGTGCCGTTTCCATCAACCCAAACGACAGGAGACACCATGAACGTATCAGCAGCGAAGCTGCGCGCCGCCGCGCTCGGGCTGGTCGTGGCCGGTGGTGCGCTGTGCCCGGCGCATGCCGACGACGCGCCGGCCGACCGCGGCCAGGCATCGAAGCAGGCCCGCATCGGTGCCGTCACAGGTATCGCGGTCGGCGCCGCCGCTGCCGGCCCGGTCGGCGCGGTGGTGGGCGCCGCCGCCGGCGTAGTAATCGGTGACCACTATCACCGTCAGGCACAGGGCGCGGCGCAGACCGCAGCGGCGCTCGCGCAGGATCTCGACCGGAGCGAGGCGGAACGCGCGCGGCTGGCGCACGGCCTCACCCAGCTGAGCGGCTCGCTTGCGCAGGCGCAGGCGCACGGTGAGCAGCTCGATCGGGCGCTGCAGCACACCGACGAGCTGGGCTTCGACGTGAGTTTCCGCACCGACGATGATGCAGTCACGGCCCAGGCGATGGCGCCGCTGCTGAAGCTTGGCGCACTGGTGGCCTCGCTGCCGCAGACGCAGGTGCTGGTGGCCGGCTACGCCGACCCGCGCGGCTCGGAGGCGTACAACGACGCCTTGTCGTTGCGCCGCGCCGAATGCGTGGCGGCGGTGCTCGCCAGCGCCGGCGTGCCGCGGGAACGCATCCTCATCGAGGCGCACGGCAAGAGCGAGGCGCGCAGCACCGCCGGGGACTTCGACGGCTACGCTCTCGACCGGCGGGTGACGGTGCGACTGCTGGGTCCCGGTTTCGGGCAGGTTGCCCGTCGTGATTAGGGGGCGCAGCGGGCAGCGGGACGCGCCGAGCGAAAATGGGTCGGCGGCGCGGCTTCGCGCTAGAATTTCCTGGCATGAGCACCTGTGTAGCGCTCACATGAGTCTCTCCATCGTTCGCCTCGACGGACAGGTGAGCCCGGAGGTGTCCGAACCGCCTGCCGACCGCCTCCTCGCCGGTACGCCCGAACTGCAGGTGCGCAACTTCTTCACCGACGCGAGCCAGCAGTTCTTTGCCGGCCGCTGGTCGGCGACGCGCGGCAAATGGCGCGTGCGCTATACCGAGAACGAGTTGTGCGTGATGACCGCCGGCGCCGTGGTCATCGAGAGCGCCAGCGGCGAGCGCAGCACCTTTGGCCGCGGCGACGCCTTCGTGATCCCGGCCGGCTTCATCGGCACCTGGGAAGTGCTGGAGGACTGCTCCAAGATCTACGCTATCTTCGAAGCGCGCAGCTGACCGGCGGCGCGCTGCGGTCCGGCAGTCCACCAGACATAACGCCTTCGCGGCTTGAAGGCCGTCGCAGATGCGCGACGCCCGCCTTCAGCGCCCGCACGCGCAGTGGGATGTTATCGACGTTCTGTCGCAGATCCCCTCGGCCGGAGGTGTGTTGTGGAGACGATAACCGTTGCTGCCTCGCGCGGCGGTACGTTCAGTTTGTCGGAAGCGGAAATGCTGGTGGGCAGCGCCATCGTGATCGCGGTGCTCGCCTGGATGGTGTTCATGCGTCTGCGCCGGGATCGCCATCACGAGCCGCGCGCCTAACGGCGCCCCGTCCAGCGGCGCCGTGCGCCTGGTCCCGTTCTTGCGGCGTCACGGCTTCAAGCCGCGCGCAACACCTCGCTCAGCGTGCCGAACATCCGATCGATGTGCACCGGCTCGACGATGAGCGGCGGTGACAGCGCAATCACGTCCCCGGTCTGGCGCACCAGAACGCCGCGCTCGAAGCAACGCATGAACACCTCGAAGGCGCGGGCGCCGGCCTTGCCCGGGATCGGCTCCAGCTCCAGCCCCAGGATCAGGCCGTAGTTCCTGATGTCCGCAACATACGGCAGGCCGCGCAGGCCGTGGGCGGCATCCTCCCAGTACTTGCCGAGCGACCTGGCGCGCGTCAGGAGCCCCTCGCGCTGATACAGCTCGAGCGCCGCCAGCCCCGCGGCGCAGGCGCTGGGATGCGCCGAATAGGTGTAGCCGTGGAACAGCTCGATGCCGTCCGGGCCCTGCATGAACGCCTCGTAAACCGCCTTGCTCACCAGCACCGCACCCATCGGCACGCAGCCGTTGGTCAGGCCCTTGGCGAGGGTGATGATGTCGGGCGTCACGCCGAACTCCTGCGCGGCGAAGGGCGCGCCGGTACGGCCGAAACCGGTGATCACCTCGTCGAAGATCAGGAGAATTCCGTAGCGGTCGCAGATCTCGCGCAGGCGCTCGAGATAGCCGCGCGGCGGCAGCAGCACGCCGGTCGAGCCGGCGATCGGCTCGACGACGACGGCGGCGATGTTGGACGCATCGTGCAGCGCCACCAGCCGCTCGAGCTCGTCCGCGAGCTGCGCCCCGTGTGCCGGCAGCCCGCGCGAGAACGCATTGCGGGCCAGATCATGAGTGTGCGGCAGATGATCGGTTCCCGGCAGGAGCGCAGCCGACCAGGTGCGGCGATTCGCTGAGATGCCGCCCACCGAAATCCCGCCGAAGCCCACGCCGTGGTAGGCGCGCTCGCGGCCAATGAGGCGTGTACGCGTGCCCTCGCCACGCAGGCGATGGAAGGCGAGGGCGATCTTCAGCGCCGTGTCGACCGATTCCGATCCGGAGTTGGTGAAGAACACGTGGTCGAGTCCGCCTGGGGCGATCTTCACCAGCTGATTGGCGAGTTGGAACGCCAGCGGGTGCGCCATCTGAAAGGTCGGCGCGTAATCGAGCGTCTCGAGCTGGCTCGCGACCGCCTGCGTGATTTCGCGCCGGCCGTGCCCGGCGTTCACGCACCACAGCCCCGCGACCGCATCGAGGATCTGTCGGCCCTCCGGGGTCCAGTAATGCATGCCGCTCGCCCGGGCCAGGAGCCTGGGTTTCGCTTTGAACTGCCGGTTGGCGGTGAACGGCAGCCACAGCGCCTCGAGATCGGGCCGGCTGAGGGCAGCGCTTTCTGCTGTCATGGCGTGCTTCGGTCTTGGGGAGAAGTTGTGAGGAATGATAAATAAAGTGGACAATTCGGGCCATCGAGCGGATATTTCTGCCACAGTCGTCTATAATTTTAAACACTCCATGAGCAGCATCGATGTCGGCGCCCGCCTGCGCAGCGTGCGCACTTCCTTCGGTCTCTCCCAGCGCGCGCTCGCGCGCCGCGCGGGGGTGACCAACGGCCTGATCTCCCTAATCGAGCAGAACCGCGTGAGCCCGTCGGTGAGCTCGCTGAAGAAGGTACTCGACGGGGTACCGATGTCGCTGGCGGAGTTCTTCACGCTCGACCTGAGCGCCACTCCGCAGGCGTTCTTTGCCGCCGACGAGCTGGTGGAGCTCGGCAATGCCGAGGTCTCGCTGCGGCTGGTGGCGGCGCAGCGTCCGGGCCGCCAGCTGACGCTGCTGCACGAGCGTTATGCAGCCGGGGCCGCTACCGGCGAGGAGATGCTCGCCCATCGCGGCGAGGAAGCCGGGGTGGTGATCCGCGGCCGCATCGAGCTCACGGTGGGTGGCGCCGCGCGCGTGCTCGGGCCCGGCGAGGCATATTATTTCGCCAGCCAGCTCCCGCACCGCTTCCGCAACGTTGGGCGCGAGGCGTGTGAGATCATCAGCGCGTGTACTCCACCGACCTTCTGACACCGGGCGAGGCCGCAGTTTATGAGCGCAAAACCCGAATCCGTCTCCTGGCACGAGCGCGCCCGCTTGCTCGAATTCCGCACCCAGGCTTTCATCGACGGGCGCTACCTCGATGCCGCCTCGGGGGCCACGTTCGATTGCATCAATCCGGCCACCGGGAAGCTGCTGGCGCGGGTGGCCGCCGGCGATGCGGAAGACATCAACCGCGCGGTAATCTCCGCGCGCGCCGCGTTTCGCAAGGGCAACTGGGCGCAGCTCGCACCGGCAAAGCGCAAGAAGACCCTGCTGCGCTTCGCCGATCTGATCCGCGAGCATACCGAGGAGCTCGCGCTCCTCGAGACGCTCGATATGGGCAAGCCCATCGCCGACAGTCTGAAGATCGATATGCCGGCCGCGGCGCGCTGCATCCAGTGGTACGCCGAAGCCATCGACAAAGTGTACGACCAGATCGCGCCCACCGGTCCCGAGGCACTGGCGCTCGTGACGCGCGAGCCCCTCGGCGTGGTCGGCGCCATCGTGCCGTGGAACTTCCCGCTGCTCATGGCGGCCTGGAAGATCGGGCCGGTGCTGGCGGCAGGCAATTCCCTGGTGCTGAAGCCGTCGGAGAAATCCCCGCTCACCGCGCTCAAGGTCGCCGAGCTCGCCATCGAGGCGGGCATCCCACCGGGCGTGTTGAACGTCGTGCCGGGCCTCGGGCCCACCGCCGGCAAGGCGCTGGCGCTGCACATGGACGTCGACTGCGTCGCCTTTACCGGCTCGACCGCCACCGGGCGCGCGATCATGCAGTACGCCGGGCAATCCAACTTGAAGCGCGTATCGCTCGAGTGCGGCGGCAAGTCGCCCAACATCGTGCTGGCTGACTACCCGGATCTCGAGAAGGCGGCGACCGCGGCCGCCTACGCCATCTTCTTCAACCAGGGCGAGATGTGCTCGGCGGGGTCGCGGCTGCTGCTGCAGGAGAGCATCAAGGACGCCGTACTCGAGAAGGTCCAGGCGATCGGCCGCACGCTCCAGCCCGGCGATCCGCTCGATCCCGCCACGCAACTCGGCGCCATCGTCGATGAGACGCAGATGAAGCGCGTGCTCGGTTATATCGAGTCGGGCCGCAGCGACGGCGCC
>DASPPI010000198.1:0-6759 GCA_035625615.1 Steroidobacteraceae bacterium
CACCTGCAGGTTGGTCGAGGCCGGCGAGCCGTCGAATACGCGTCCGGCGAGATCGAAGCGCGACCCGTGGCAGGGGCAGAAGAACCCCCCCGGCCAGCTCGGGTACAGCTCGCCCTTGTCGAAGCGCTGCTTGGGCAGGCATCCGAGGTGCGTGCAGCTGCCGACGATCACCAGGAACTCCGCTGTACGCGAGCGCAGCGGGTTCTTCGCGTACCCTGGCTGATCCGAATATTGCGACGTCGGATCCTTCAGCTGATCGTCGTGACCGGCGATGCGCGCCACCATGTCGGGCGTGCGCCGCACCACGTAGATCGGCGACCGCCGCCACACCACGGTGGTCATCTGCCCTGGTTCGACCTTGGCCAGGTCGAGCTCGGCCGGCGCGCCCTCGGCACGCGTGCGCTCGGAGGGGCTCCACGACTCGAGGAACGGCACGGCTGCAAAGGCTGTGCCGACCGCCCCGGTGGCGATGGTGGCCCTGGTGAGGAACTTGCGTCGGCTCAGGTCGACTTCATCGTCGGCGACGACTGCGTGATCCGCCATCCAACCGTCTCCACTTTCATTCGCCTCTCGCGAGCCGCGCGGACGAGGCGCGGGCGCGATTTCGTACCTTGCGGGGGGGCGGCGCATTATACACAACCGAACACCCCCCTCTGGGCACACCGCGGGTGCGCGCAGGGTTCAATTGAGGACAGCGGATGCTCAGGCGCCTGGGTAGCGCACTGGTTTTCGTCGCCGGATCGGTCGTGGGCGGGCTCGCCCTCGCCTTTCTCATCGTGGCGCTGCGCCCGGAGCTGCTGCGGGGCGCGGCCCGTGCGCCGGCACTTTCGGTGGCGCCGCCGCCGCCGAGCGCTGCGTCGAGTGCGCGCATGAGCTACGCGGACGCGGTCGCGCGCGCAGCACCGGCCGTGGTCAACATCTACACGGCACGCATCGTGACCGAGCGCCTGGCGCCGTCCCTCGGCGAGCTGTTCGGCGAGTACCTCCCCCGCTACCGCCAGCGCATCGAGCGCAGCCTCGGCTCGGGTGTCATCGTCGATGAGGCCGGCCACATCGTGACCAATCACCACGTCATCGCCAATGCCGACTCGATCCGCGTGCAGCTCGCGGATGGACGGGTGGCCGATGCGCGCATCGTCGGTCGCGACCCCGACACCGATCTCGCGGTCCTCAAGATCGATCTCGCCCCGCTCCCGGTGATCATCTTCGGGCGCTCGGACCGGCTGAAGGTCGGCGATGTGGTGCTCGCCATCGGCGATCCGATCGGCCTGTCGCAGACCGTGACCCACGGCATCGTGAGCGCGGTGAGCCGCCAGCAGCTCGGGATCGCGCCGCTCGAGGATTTCATCCAGACTGACGCACCGATCAACTTCGGCAACTCGGGCGGTGCGCTGGTCGACGCGAGCGGCGCGCTGGTCGGCATCAACACCGCCATCGTCGCCAAGAACATCGGCGTCGAAGGCATCGGCTTCGCGATCCCGGTCAACATGGTGCGCGGGGTGCTGAGCGACATCATCGCCCACGGCCGCGTCATCCGCGGCTGGATCGGGATCGTGCCCGAGGACCTGCCGGAGCCGCAGGCGCAGCAGCTCGGACTCGGCCAGGCGGCCGTCGTCATCGGCAACCTCTACGTCGGCAGCCCCGCCGAGCGCGCCGGCCTTCTGCCCGGCGATCTGCTGCTCGATATCGATGGGACCGCGCTGCGCAGCGCGCAGGACGCGCTCGGGCGGATTGCCAGCCGCCAGCCGGGCACGAGCGTGGTGCTGCGCGGGATGCGTGCCGGGCGCGCGTTCGAGGTCCGTGCGCAGGTGAGCGAGCGTCCCCACAGCGGCTAGCCTCCGGGCGGCCCCCGGGGTGCGCCGCGGGTTGATATGGGTACCCATATCGCTTACCCTGAAACCATGAAGACGACCATCGAGATCGCCGACGATCTGTTCGAGCGGGCGCAGCGGCTGGCTCGCGAGGAGAAAACCACATTCAGGGCGCTCACCGAGACGGGCTTGCGGATGGTGCTGTCCGCCAGGCACCGGCGCCGCTCACGGAGATTCTCGCCGCTCGTCACTTACGGGAAGGGCGGCATCAGTGACGAATTCGGTGAGTGGAACTGGGAGCGGATTCGGGGGGAGATCTACCGGGGCCGCGGCACTTGATTGCCATCGATACCAATCTGCTCGTCTATTCTCACCGCTCGGACAGTCCGTTTCACAAGCCCGCCCGCGAGCTGATCGATACGCTGCGCCGCGGGCGAGCACTCTGGGCGATACCGTGGCCGTGCGTGCACGAGTTTCTCGCCATCATCACTCATCCGAAGATATTCAGGGATCCTACGCCGCTCGCGGTCGCCTTCGACGCCGTCGACTCCTGGCACGCAGGCGATAATCTTCAAGTCCTCAGCGAGAGCGAGGGTTATCTCGAGAAGTTGCGTGAGCAGTCGGATGCGGCGCAGGCGCGGGGGCCGCTGATTCACGATGCGCGAATCGCGGCGCTTTGCCTGCACCACGGCGTGAGCGAGCTGTGGTCGGCGGACCGGGACTTCAGCCGTTTTCCGAGGTTGCCCGTGCGTAATCCGCTCTCCTGACCGTGGAACGCTGCGGGCCTTGACCACACTCACCACGCGCCGCTTCGCCTCGCGCGCCGAGCTCGATCGCGCACTGGAGGAGCGTCTGGCACGCGCGTTCGAGCTGCCCGGCCGCTTGGGCGTCATGCTGTCGGGCGGCGGCACGCCGCTGCCCGCCTATCGCGCGCTGGCACGCCGCGCCCTGCCACACGATGCGCAGCTGCAGCTGCTGTTCTCGGACGATCGCTACGTGCCGAGCGACTCGGACGCGAGCAATTATCACCAGGCGCGCCCGCTGCTCGAGGCGCTGGCGCTCGGGCCGGCGTGCGTGATTCGCGTGCGCACCGAGCTGCCGCTCGAGGAAGCGGCCAGCGACTATGAACGGCAGCTCGCGGCGCTGCTCGAGTCCGGGGCGCACGTCGGGCTGGGTCTGCTCGGGCTCGGCGCGGAGGGTCATACGGCATCGCTGTTCTCTGCCGCGGATCTCGAGCGCGCGCGCGGACGCCTGGCGATCTCGGTGCGCCGGCCCGATGGCCTGTCCGCCGTCAGCGTGACGCCGGAGTTCCTCGCGCAGGTCGCCGAGCCGCTGTTCGTGGTCGCAGGCGGCGGCAAGCGGGCTGCGGTGCGCGCGCTCGCGGCAGGGGATCCGGCGCTGGTGGCCTGGCGCGCGGTCCAGGGCTGCCCCGCGGTGGCCTTGTGGGTTTACGAAGGATGACGACGCCCGTCGCGAACGTCATGCCGATCTTCGCGACGCCCTTCGCCGTGGTTCCGGTCGGGGCGCCCGCGGAGCTCAACGCCGCCCTGGCCGCGCTCTTTCTGGAGCGTGCCACGGAGGCCTACCGCGATCCCGCTATACCACGCGATGCCCTGTGCTTCCGCGGCCGCGAGGACCTGTTCGAGTGGCAGGATGAGGCGATCGGGGAGCTGAGGCGCGCGATGCTCGCGGGAGTGTGCGCGGCGGTCATGGCCGTGAACCGCTACACCGAGGCCGAGTTCGATGCCCTGGGACTGCAGGCGCGCGCCCGCCTGGTGGTCGTGCGCCCGAACGGCTGCCTGCCCGCCACGACCGCGCCGCTCGCCTCCTGGTACGCGCTCTACTGCGTCGCGGCGCCTCCTGCGGCGCCGGCGCGCGCCGACAGCGCCGCGCTGCGCCTGTACGCCATCCGCGATCCGACCATGTTCATGGATGCCGCCAACTGGCGTCTGCGGGAGCCGTTCAGCGGTACGCATTGCCTGTGGCGGCCCTCGCCGGGGCAGATGGCTGTTTTCCCTGCCTCGATCCTGCACGAGATCGCGCTCAACCGGGCGGACGCCGAGCTGCTGCTGGTCGCCGCGCGCGTGCGATTCACACACGGCGGGCAGGTGGCGATGCCGCCGTGGTGAGGTCGCTGCGCATCAGGTCGGCCTTTGCCGTGCCCTTCGGCGAGGCGCGCCTCGCGGACTGCCGGCAGCTGAACCGGGAACTCGAGACGCTGTTCCTCGCCCGCGAGACGGATGAGTACCGCAATCCCACCCCCACGCACATCCCGCAGCAGGAGATGTTCGAGAGCCGCTTCAACCTGTTCCTGTGGCCCGAGGCGTGCATCCAGCAGCTGCGCCGCTTCATGCTCGACAGCGTGGCCCAGACCGTCCTGGAGACGACCGGCCTGCAGCCGGCGGACATTGCGCGCCTTCAGATCCACAATCACACCTGGTTTCACGTCACCCGCTACGCGGGCTCCTTCGTCGCCCACAATCATCCGCTCGCTTCCTGGTCGGCCGTGTACTGCGTGCGTGCCGGCGAGCGCACCCCCGAGCACCCGGGCAGCGGTGTCCTGCGTTTCATGGACACCCGTCACGGGGCGGATGCCTACCTGGACATCGCCAACCGGCGGCTGCGGCCGGCATACGCGCTCGGCTGCAGCGAGATCCGCCTGGAGGAAGGCCAGGTGGTCGTCTTCCCCTCGTTCGCTTTCCACGAGGTCGCCCCGTTCTACGGTCGGGATACCCGCATCACGGTCGCGACCAATTGCTGGTTCACGTGAGGGCCTCTCGGGCGCAGATCGCGTGCACCGGCGCGGATTTGATTGACCGTTTTTCGGCTTGTAGCGAATCAGCAACAATCTATCATTGCAGGATCTGCCGGCTCTGCAAAATCCGGGCAAGCCGTGCCAATCGTCCGAGGCAGGTTGGCAACACGGAAACAGCGTGGTAATAATGCGGCCCCAAGTCCGAGCGCTTCGAGGGATGGGAGTCAATCAGGGAATGTACGTAGCGCTCGGAACGCCTCTCATTACAATTCGCGAAGTCATTTAGGGGAATCGAACATGGCGAAAAGTCGCAGCTTGCATCAGGCGGTGCGTTTTGCACTGGCGACCGCGACGGCCGCAGCCGGGGTCTCCGCGCTGCATGCACAGGAAGCACCGGCCCCGGCGCCTGCGGCCGCCGCCGCACCCATTCAGGAGGTCGTGGTCACCGGGTCGCGCCTGCAGACCCCGAACGAGACCGCCATCAGCCCGATCAGCACCATCTCGTCGGAAACCCTGGCGAACACCGGTCTGACGCGCGTCGAGGACGTGCTGAATACCATGCCCCAGGTTTTCGCGAGCATGAACTCGACCACGTCCAACGGCGCCGACGGCACGGCCTCGGTCGACCTGCGCGGCCTCGGTCCGCAGCGCACCCTGGTGCTGGTGAACGGCCTGCGCCTCGGGCCCGGCTCGTCCATCGGTGGCCGCAATTTCTCGGACATCAATCAGATTCCCGCCGCCCTGATCGAACGGGTCGATGTCCTCACCGGCGGTGCCTCCGCCGTCTACGGCGCGGACGCGGTCGCGGGCGTCGTGAACTTCATCCTCAATACCCATTTCGAGGGTATCAAGGTCGACGCCGGCTACCACTTCAACCAGCACAACAACGACAACCAGGCGGGCGTGGCGCAGCTCGTGACTGCGGCCGACTTTCCGCTGCCCTCGAGCAACGTCGATACGGGGTTCGGCAAGAACGCCTCCATCATCATGGGCTCGAACTTCGCCGACAACAGAGGCAACGCGACCGCCTACATCACCTACGACAACCAGGGCTCGACGCTGCAGAACAAGTTCGATTACTCGTCCTGCTCGCTCGGCCCCGTGAGCACCCAACCACCGGTGCTGGGGTGCTCGGGCTCCGGCACCTCCAAGGGCGGCCGCTTCTACGCGTCGACGCCCGGCGGACACAGCTTCATTACCCACACCGTCATGCCGAACGGGACGTTCCAGCCGATCGGCACGCCGGGCAATGTCGACACTTACAACTACGGTCCGCTGAATTACTACCAGACACCCAACGTGCGTTGGACCGGCGGCGCATTCGTGAACTACGACATCAACTCGCACGTGAACGCGTACATGAACGTCATGTTCATGCGCAACGAGATGGATGCGCAGGTTGCCCCGAGCGGTGACTTCTATCAGCCGTCGTTCATTCCCTGCGCCGATCCGCTGCTGACTGCCTCGGCCAAGACGCAGATCTGCAACCCCGCGTTCTGGGCGATGCAAGGCAATCCGACCGAGAACTACAACGGCACGGCCTACAACGGCCTGAACATGGAAATCGGGCGCCGTAATGTCGAGGGCGGTGATCGCATCGCGCACTTCAACAACGACATGATGCGCGAGGTGGTCGGCCTGAAGGGTGATTTCGCCGCCTTCGATCCCCAGAACGCCTTTACCTGGAACGTCTACGCCCAGCACGGCCAGGTGGATAACTCCGACTCCAACCTGAACTACCTCGGCAACACGCAGATCCAGCAGTCGCTGAACGCGCTGCCGGGGCCCGGCGGCAAGACGGTGTGCGGCGGTCCTACGGCGCCGTTCGGCCCGCTGGTGCCGACCAGCATCTACTACCCGTTCCTGCCCACGCAGACCGTAAGCTACGGCGCGAACTCTGCATGCGTGCCCTGGAACATCTGGGCGCCGGGCGCCGTGACGCCGGCGCAGCTCGCCTACCTGTCGATCCCGGCGCAGGAGCAGGGTACGACGGAGGAGTACGTCGTCGACGGCTCGGTGACGGGCGACCTCGGCAAGCTTGGCGCGAAACTGCCCTGGTCGGACTCGGGCCTGCAGGCGAACGTCGGCGTCGAGTGGCGCTCGGAATCCACTAATTTCCAACCGGATTACGAGGAGGAAACCGCCAACCTCGGTGGTGGCGACGGGTCGGTCGTGCCGATCTACGGCTCCTTC
>DASPPI010000199.1:0-7097 GCA_035625615.1 Steroidobacteraceae bacterium
GCCGCGCATCGCCGGGATGATGCAGAAGCTGCACTTGTTGTTGCACCCTTCCGCGATCTTCAGGTACGCGTAGTGCCGCGGCGTCAGCCGCACGCCCTGCGGCGGCAGCAGGTCGAACAACGGATCATGTCGCGGCGGCAGATGCTGGTGCACCGCGCCGACCACCTCCTCGTAGGCGTGCGGGCCGGTGACCTTGAGCACCTGCGGGTGCCGCTCGAGGATCCGCTCGGGCCTGGCTCCCAGGCAGCCGGTGACGATCACCCGGCCGTTGTGCGCCAGCGCCTCCCCGATCGTCTCGAGCGACTCATCGACCGCCGCATCGATGAAGCCACAGGTGTTGACCACCACGACGTCAGCGGCTTGGTAGGTCGGCGCGACCTCATAACCCTCCGCGCGCAGCTGCGTGAGAATCCGCTCGGAGTCCACCAGCGCCTTCGGGCAGCCGAGGCTGACGAAGCCGACTCGCGGGGCCGGCGTGGTTGCTGGCGCACGGCTCGCGCCGCGACGCACGCTGCGGCGTGCGGCGAGGCCGGTCGGCGGAGAGGGTGAGCGACGAGCTGGCATAAAAGGGGCGGCTATGCTAGCCGCGCGCCTGCCGCCCTGCCAGCGTGCTGCGATTACCGCCGTGCCGTGTCGCTATCCGCGGCAACGGCCGGCTCCGGCACAGCCGCGGGTGGCTGTCCGGCCGCAGCGGCCTCGCCCGGCCGCTGGTGCACCGAGCGCAGCGCGCAGAACACCAGCAGGATAATGAGCGGCATGACGAGCCAGGGCCACACTGCCGGCCGGCGCTCCTTGATCTCGCGCGCGGGATCAGCGGCCATAGAGGCCCACGAGCTCGGCGTGCGCGAGCGCCTGGGCGCGCACGTTGAAACCAATGAGCGCGGCGCTCGCATCCGCGGGGACGTCGAGTTTCGCGACCTTGAGCGCGTGGAGCTGGAAGTGATAGTGATGCGGCTTGCCGGGCGGCGGGCACGGTCCCCCGTAGCCGACGCTGCCGTAGTCGGTGCGGCCCTGCACGGCACCCGCCGGCATCAGCTTCTTCTTCGGATCACCGGCACCGGCCGGCAGCGAGGTCGTGTCGGCGGGGATGTTGTAAACGACCCAGTGCCACCAGCCACTCCCGGTCGGTGCGTCCGGGTCATGCACCAGCAGCGCGAAGCTCTTGGTACCGGCGGGCGCGCCGCTCCAGGCGAGCGCTGGCGACACGTTGCCGCCCTTGCAGCCGAAATCGTTGAACACCTGCGCCTCGGCGATCCGACCACCGTCGCTGAGGTCGCTGCTGCTGAGCGTGAACTTGGCCATCGCGTCTGACTCCGCGGCGGCGGGCGGCTGCGCCGCGAGCATTTGCGTTGCCGCGAGAGCCGCCGCTGCGAGCCACCGGCCCGCATGTCCCGCTGCGCGTGTCATCGATCCGCTCCCGAGGCACCCGGTGCGCGGCTCAGTGTGCCGCCGCGGAGGCGTCGAGTGCAATACTCCGGTAATCGCGGCCCCAGAGCATGAGGACGACAGCCCGTGGCATCCGACCGCCGGCCCTACCCCACCCGCCGGCGGGAGCCGCGATCGTCAGGCGCGCGCAGCCTCTCAGCCCGCCGCCCAGTGCCCCGGCCGCTGATGCCAGCCGCCGTTCGGGCCCTGCACCCAGGCATGCGGCACCCAGTGGTAGCCGGGGTGAGGCGCCTGCCAGTAGCCGGGATGCCAGGCGTAGCGTCCACCTTCCCAGAACCAGGCACCGCCGACCCAGAAGTAGCCGGGCGCGGGCGCGACGCCTACGACCTCGACGCGTACCGGGGGCGGAGCATAAGCCGCGACGACCACGCCACCCGGCGCAGGCGCCACGACGCAGCCTGACAGCACCACGCTCAAGAGAGCGCTGGCTACGGCGATTCTGACCGGATTGGGTTTCATCCTTCCTCCTGTCTGTTCACGCGCAGCTGCGCGAACATATAGGCAACTAACGCACGACCGTGCCGTAAGCATACCCAGCGGGAAAATCTCGTGAGCCACGCAATCCCGGAACTGTTAAACCAGTCCACCGAGCTCGTTGACTACAACCTGTTCAGCACGCATTCAGCATTGGCGGACGCGCTGGCGCGCGAGGGGGTGGCTGCCGACCACACCGCCCTCAGTGCGCTCGGTGCGCAGCTCGGCACTGTGACCATGTTCACACTCGCCGATTTGGCCAACCGCCATCCGCCGCGCCTGCACGCCTTCGACCGCTGCGGCGCACGCCGCGACGAGGTCGAGTTCCATCCGGCCTGGCACGAGCTCATGCGCCGCCTGGTCGCCGCGGGGCTCCATACCGGGCCATGGGCGCAGCCGCGCCCCGGGGCGCACGTGGCGCGCGCCGCCGGGTACATGATGTGGGCGGAAGTCGAGAACGGCACCCAGTGTCCGGCGACGATGAGCTACGGCGCCTACCCGGCGCTCGCGCGCCAGGAGGCGGACTTTGCGCCGTGGCTGCGCCTGCTGCTGTCGTGCGACTACGACGAGCGGTTCGTGCCGGCGGTCGACAAGCGCGGCGTGCTCATCGGCATGGGCATGACCGAGCGGCAGGGAGGCTCGGACGTGCGCGGCAACACCACGGGCGCGCTACCGGTCGCCGGGAGCGGGCCGGGACGCGAATATCGCCTCACCGGCCACAAGTGGTTCTTCTCCGCCCCGATGTGCGATGCCTTCCTGGTGCTGGCGCAGGCGCCGGGCGGGCTGTCGTGCTTCCTGGTG
The DNA here is from genome assembly GCA_035625615.1 of Steroidobacteraceae bacterium. Taxonomy (GTDB): domain Bacteria; phylum Pseudomonadota; class Gammaproteobacteria; order Steroidobacterales; family Steroidobacteraceae; genus 13-2-20CM-66-19. Next base: position 2,722 of record DASPPI010000199.1, read on the forward strand.
CCGCGCTTCCTGCCGGACCGCAGCGCCAATCGCCTGCGGCTGCTGCGCCTGAAGGACAAACTGGGCAATCGCTCCAACGCCTCGAGCGAGGTCGAGTTCGATGCCGCGTACGGGTTGCTGGTGGCCGAGGAAGGGCGCGGCATCCCCGCGATCCTCGAGATGGGGGTCTACACGCGCCTCGACAACGCCATCGGCTCGGCGGGCCTGATGCGCCAGTGCGTGGCCCAGGCCATTCATCACGCGCGCGGCCGGCACGCCTTCGGCCGGCCGCTGGCCGAGCAGCCGCTGATGCGCAACGTGCTCGCGGACCTCGCGCTCGAGTGCGAGGCGGCGGTGGTTCTCACGATGCGACTGGCGCGCGCCTTCGACGCCCGCAACGACGAGGCTGCAACGCTGCTGCGCCGGGTGCTGACGCCGGTGGTCAAGTACTGGGTGTGCAAGCGCGCGCCCGCGGTGTGCGCCGAGGCGATGGAGGTCCTGGGCGGCAATGGCTACATCGAGGACTTCCCGGTCGCGCGCCGCTTCCGCGAGTCGCCGCTCAACTCCATCTGGGAGGGCTCGGGCAACATCATGTGCCTCGACGTGCTGCGGGCGCTCACGCGCGAGCCGCGCACCCGCGAAGCTCTCGAGCAGCTGCTGGCGCCGGCTCGCGGCCGCGACCCGCGCTACGACCGGTACCTGGCGTCACTGCACCGCGAGCTCACCGCGGCGGCCGACGAGGAGCTGTGCGCGCGCGAGCTGACCCAGCGCATCGCGCTTAGCGCGCAGGCGGCGCTGCTGCTGGTGGACGGACCGGCGAGCTCGTGCGAGGCGTTCCTCGCCTCGCGGCTCGCCGCCGGTCCGCCCGCGGCCTTCGGCACGCTGCCCCGGGGGAGTGACTTCACCGCGCTCACCACGCGCATCTTCAGCCCCTGACGGCCCGCCGGCCATGCGTTTCGGCCGCGAGTATTACCAGCGCTACTACTTCGATCCGCGCACCGCGGTCGCCAGCCGCCGCGAGACCGAGGCGCGCGCGCGCCTCATCGCCGCGCTCACCGCGCACGCGGCGCTCCCGGTGCGGCGCATCCTCGAGGCCGGCTGCGGCACCGGGCAGCTGCGCGCGGCGCTGCGGCGCCTCCTGCCGCGGGCGCATTACGTAGCGCTCGAGAGCAGCGCATACCTGTGCCGCCGCTACGGCTGGTTCCACGGCCGCATCGAGGAGTACCGCGCGCGCACGCCGTTCGACCTGGTGATCTGCTACGACGTGCTGCAGTACCTGGAGGACGCCGCGGCGCGCCGTGCACTCGCCAACTTCGGTCGCCTGTGCCGCGGGGTGCTGTATTTCACCGCGCTGACGCGCTACGACTTCGCGCACAACTGCGATCGCTCGCGCACCGACGCGGACGTGCAGCTGCGCAGCGCAGCCTGGTATCGCACGCGTCTCACGCGGCAGTTCCGCGAGGCGGGGCTCGGTTTCTGGGTGCGCCGCGGCGCCCCGCTCACGCTCTGGGAGCTGGAGTCGAGGTAAGCGGCGGTTGCTGCACGCGCCGCCGCCGGAACAGCGGGTACAGCGGCAGCCCCAGCAGGATCAGCACCAGCGTCGCCAGCGACTCCTTCGGCGTGGTGAGCAGCGCGCTGACGACGATCCACGCCATCACCAGCACGAACAGCAGCGGTACGAAGGGATAGCCCGGCAGGCGGTACGGGCGCGGCGCCTCCGGCAGGCGGCGGCGCAGCACGATCACGGCGAGTACCACCGGAATCCAGAAGATCGCATAGGACATGACCGCCATGTTGGTGAGCTGGTCGAACGTCCCCGAAGCCGCCAGCAGCGCCGCCCACAGGCACAGCAGCACGAGTGCCGTGAGCGGCACGCGCGTGCGCGGGCTCAGGCGCGCGAACGGAGCGAAGAACAGTCCATCACGCGCCGAGGCCCAGGACACCCGCGCTCTCGTCAGAATGGTGCCGTTGAGCGAGCCGGCGGTTGAAATGAGGAAGATCAGCGCCGCCACCGGCGCGGTGCGTGCGCCGAGGAAGGTCTGCACCGCGCGCGCGGCCACCGAAGGCGCCTCCGGGTAGGCGGTCGAGTTGGCGCTGGCGACCTGCCAGAACGGCAGGGCGTACAGATAGGCGGTATTGACCAGCAGGTAGACGGCGAGCACCAGCAGCGATCCGCCGATGATGGCGCGCGGCAGGTTGCGCTGCGGCTGCTGCACCTCACCGGCTGCCATCGGCAGGTATTGCCAACCGCTGTAGGCCCAGAGCGCCGCGAACATCGCCGTCCCGAAGCCGGCGAGCCCGCCGCTCATGCCGCCCGCCGGTGGGCGCAGGTTGGAGGCGTCGGGCACTCCCGCCAGCAGCAACACACCGGCCGCCACGCCGAGGACCGCCGCCACCTTGGCTATCGTAAGGACGGTCTGCACCCGGCCGCCGAGCATCACTCCGGCGCAGTTGATCAACGTGAACAGCGCGATCGCGGCGATCGCGACGGCGGAGCGGCTGCCGAACTGCAGCGTATAGTCGCTGCCGAACAGGTGCAGCGTGCGCACGAACCACTGCGCATCGAGCGGGTGGATGTCGGACACGAAGATCGCGACCGCAGCGCCGTAAGCGGCGATGCTGGCGCCGCCGAGCACAAAGCTGTTGCAGGCGTAGAGAAAGGCCGGGACCTCGCCGTACGCGGCGCGCAGGTAGACGTATTCGCCGCCGGCATCCGGCAGCAGCGCACCGAGCTCGGCGAAGCACAGGGCACCCAGCATCGCCACCGCGCCGGCCGCCGCCCAGGCCGCGAGCACCAGCGCCGGCGTTCCCACCGCCTGCGCCATGGCGGCCGACTTGAGGAACACGCCGGTGCCGATGGTGATCCCGACCACCAGCGAAGCGGCGTGCGTGAGGGTCAGATCGCGGCGCGGCGGCAGATCGTCGGCTCGCATGCGCGCTATCGTACAATCCTGCCGGCGGTCACACGGAGGTAAACGTCATGGCAGCGCACGAGTATGTGGCCCGCATCCACTGGGAGCGCGGCGCCGCGGTATTTACCGACCACCGCTACAGTCGCGGTCACACCTGGCGCTTCGATGGCGGTGTCGAGGTGCCGGCCTCGTCCTCGCCGCAGGTCGTGCGCGTGCCGCTGTCGGTCGAGGCCGCCGTCGACCCCGAGGAAGCGCTGGTCGCCGCGCTCGCCAGCTGTCACATGCTGTTCTTCCTGTCGTTTGCGGCCAGGGAGCGCTGGCGCATCGACGACTATACCGACGATGCCGTCGGCGTCATGGGGCGTAACGCGGCCGGCAAGGAAGCAATGGTGCGCGTCACGCTGCGCCCGCGCGTGATCTTCTCCGGCGAGCGGCTGCCCTCGCGGGCCGACATCGACGCGCTCCATCACCGGGCGCACGAGGAGTGCTATATCGCGAACTCGGTGACCACCGAAATGCGCGTCGAGCCGGCGTTCGATGGCTGAAGTGCTGGCGAGTTTCCGCGGGTCGGTGAGCTGCCAGCGCGCTGCCGACATTCCCGGCCTCACGCTCACCGGGCGCACCACGGCCGCGGCGGATGAGGAGACGGCGATCGCCTTCAGCGCGGCGGCCCCGCGGGACCTTCCCGACACGCTGCAGGACGTGATGGTGGAGCGGCTGAACGATGGGCAGTGCCGCATCAGCAGCGCCGCGCGCGACTGGCTCGTCAGCGCGGCCGCGGTGCACGTGCACGGCGAAATCGCGGCGCAGTTCTACCGCGCCATCCCGCCGCGCCCCGCACCGTGGTGGAAACGCTTCCTGTGGCGCGTCGTGCTGGCGCTCGCGGCGAGCCGCGCCGGGATCGCGCTGCTGCGCTCGCTGCGGCGCTGAGCGGGCGCCAGGCCGCCCGGGGCGGGCGCGGCGGCGCACCGTCCGCGGCGGGCGCTCACGAGGTCGGCGAGCGCGCTTCGAGGATCCCGCTGTCGGCCACCGGGACGCGATGCGCGGCGACGAGCGAGGCGTAGGTGGCGATCTGGGCGTGGAACGTGCGGTGCCAGGTGAACTGGTGCAGCACGCGGGCGCGGCCGGCGGCACCGACGGCGCCGAGGTCGCGCTGGTAGAGCGCGGCCACGGCCTCGGCCATGCTGGCGCCGCAGTTCGGCGCGGCCAGCATGCCGACGCTCTCGTCGACGAACTCCGGGAAGGCGCCGGCGCGCGCGGCGACCACCGGCCGCCCGCACGCCATGGCTTCCAGTATCACCAGCCCGAAGGTCTCCTCGGTGCCGGCGTGCACCAGGGCATCCGCCGAGGCGATGTATTGCGCGAGCTCCACACTGTCGCGCCGGTACGGCAGCATGGTGACGTTCGCAGCAGGACGTGCCGCACGCTCGCCGCCGATGAGCAGCAGGTGGTACGGGGAGCCGAGACGGGCGAAGGCCTCGAGCA
>DASPPI010000200.1:0-4626 GCA_035625615.1 Steroidobacteraceae bacterium
GTGGTGGATTCCAGCGATCTGCCGCTGAACATCTCGCGCGAGCTGCTGCAGCAGGAGCCCGAGGTCGAGGCGATCCGCAGCGGGCTCACCCGGCGGGCGCTCGACCTGCTGGCGCGGCTGATGAAGGAGGAGCCGGAGAAATACGCGACCTTCTGGAAGGAGTTCGGCACGGTGCTCAAGGAGGGCATTGCCCAGGATCACGCCAACCAGGCGGCGATCCTGCCGTTGCTGCGCTTTGCCAGCACTCACCAGGCCGACGACACCCCGTCGGTGAGCCTCGCCGAGTACCTGGCGCGCATGAAACCCGGCCAGGAGCGCATCTACTACGTCATCGCCGAGAGCCTGCCGGCGGCGCGCGGCAGCCCGGCGATCGAGCGCCTGAAGGAGCGTGGCCTCGAAGTGCTGCTGCTCGCCGACCGTATCGACGAGTGGGTCATGACACAGCTCGAGACCTACGAGGGCAAACGCTTCAAGGACGCCGCGCGCGGGGATCTCGACCTCGGCGGACTCGCGAGCGAGGCTGAGCGGGCGCAGCACCACGCCGAGCTCAAGGAGAGCAAGGGACTGCTCAAGCGCATCAAGGACGCCCTCGGCGAGCGCATCACCGAGGTGCGAGTCAGCGAACGGCTGCGGGAGTCGCCCGCCTGCCTGGTGCTGGGCGAGCATGATCTGTCCGAGCACCTGCGCCGCATCCTCGCGGCCGCCGGTCAGACCGCCCCGGCCGCGCGCCCGCTGCTGGAGCTGAACGTCACTCACCCGCTGGTGAAGTACCTGGAAGGCGTCGCCGATGCCGGCCAGTTCACCGAGCTGGCGCAGCTGCTGTACGACCAGGCCGCGCTCGCCGAGGGCACACCGCTCGCCAATCCGCCCGAGTACGTGCAGCGCCTCAATCGGCTGCTGGTGCGGCTCGCGGCGCCGCCGGGCGCCACCTGAGCGCGGCGGTCAAAGCGGCGCGCGCCGAGCGGCTGACGCTGGCGGGTTCCGCCGGCGCCCTGGAGGCGCTCGTCGAGACGCCTCCCGCCGCGGGCGAGGCCGGGAAGCCGCCCGTCAGCGCCTTCGGCGTGGTCTGCCATCCGCACCCACTGCACGGCGGAACCCTGGAGAACAAGGTGGTGTGGACGCTGGCGCGCGCGTTTGTGCAGCTCGGCGCGCCCGCGATCCGCTTCAACTTCCGCGGCGTTGGCGCAAGCGGCGGGAGCTACGATGAGGGCCGCGGTGAGACCGCAGATGCGCTCGCGGTCATCGCCTGGGGCCGGCAGCGCTGGCCGCACGCCGCGCTGTGGCTCGCCGGTTTCTCCTTCGGCGGCGTCGTGGCGCTGCGGGCCGCCGCGCAGGCGGAGCCCGCGCGTCTCATCACCGTGGCGCCCGGCATCACCCGCATCACGCCGGGGGAGGTCGCGCCGCCCGTCTGCCCCTGGCTGATCGTGCAGGGCGAGGCGGACGATGTCGTGCCGGCGGACGCGGTGATCAGGTGGGCGCATGGCCTGTCGCCGGCGCCCGAGCTCGCCGTGCTGCCCGGCGCGGGGCACTTCTTCCACGGCCGCATCAACGAGCTGCGCGAGGTGATCGGCGCATTCCTCGAGCGCTCGCGCGGCGCAGCGCGCTGACGCCGGCGCAGCGCAACCCAACAAAAAAGCCCGGCAGACCCCCGCCGGGCTTCGTTGTCCGCAGCTGCGGAAAGCGGGCGACTGTTACGAGTTCACCATGGCCTTCAGGCTCTTCAGGGGCATCACGCGAACCTTCTTGCTGGCCGGCTTGGCCTTGAACATCATCTTCTCGCCGGTGAACGGGTTGACGCCCTCGCGCGCCTTGGTGGCCGGCTTCTTGACGACCTTCATCTTCAGCAGGCCCGGCATGGTGAACAGGCCGCTGCCGCGCAGGCTCCTCTTGATCACGCCTCCCAGCGAATCGAAGACGCTTCCGACTTGCTTGCGGGACAGCCCCGTGTCCTTGGAGATGTGTGTCAGGACTTCCGACTTGGTCGGTGCGCCACCCTTTTTCGCCATGTTGCCCTACTCCTCGAGAATCTAGTGTTGCGAGACGCGCTGCGCGTTGCGCAGCGCGCGATGAGAATCGGGGCGGAAAAATAGCACATGGGCGTGCTTTCGCAAGCGCTTTTTTTCGGCTGCGTGTTGCGAAAATGCCTTTTTTCACTGGGTTTCCCGCAGCACCACGATCGCCGCAGCGGCGTGCGCGTCGGCGAGCGTGCGCCCAATGCTGCGATTCTCGTTGCGAAGTCGGCGCTAAGCGCGTGTTCCGCCTGCGCAAGGCCGCGCGCACCCAGCGTGCGCCGCGTGCGGGAATGGTCGCGATCGGCCGCGGATCTTCAGCGCATCAGGATGAGAATCGCCTGAATCGCGATGATCGCCCACAGCGGCGAGAGATCCAGTCCTGCGACCGAGGGCAGCACCCGCCGGATCGGCCGCAGCACCGGCTCGCACAGCGTCGTCAGCACCGACTGCAGCGGCGAGTAGCCGCCCGGAGCGATGAGGCTGAGCAGCGCGTACAGGAAGATCGAGTAGAAATAGGTCCACAGCAGCGTTCGGGCGATCTCCGTCAGCACCGGCCGGATCCACAGCAGCGGCCCGGGGATGCCGCTGCCGTGCAAGGCGAACAGGCACGCCACATCCACCATGGCGACCAGCAGCACCGCGATCACCGAGGCGGTGTCGAGCTTGCCGATCGGGGGCAGCACGCGCCGCAGCGGCAGGATGAGCGGGTTGGTGACGCGCACGACGGCCTGGCAGAGCGGATTGCGGAAATCGGCCCGCGTCCACTGCAGCAGCAGCCGCGCCAACACCACGAACAGCGCCAGCGACAGCAGCGTCTCGATGATGAAGGTGATCGCGCTCATGCTCTCTCCGGCCCCGGCTGGATCGCCCCTGCGGCTGCGAGCTCGCGGCTGCGCTGCGTGGCGGCGGCGAGCGCCTGCTGCACCGCACGGCCGAGGCCGGCGGCCTCGAGCGCCCGCACGGCCGCCTCGGTGGTGCCGCCGGGGGAGGTCACCTCGGCGCGCAGCCGTGCCAGGTCCGCATCCCCCGACTGCACCAGCAGTCCCGACCCGCGGAGCGTCGCGGCCGCCAGGCGCTGCGCGAGCGCGCCTTCGAGTCCGAGCTGCCGGCCGGCCTCGGCCATGAGCTCGGCGAGCAGAAAGAAGTACGCCGGCCCGCTGCCCGAGAGCGCCGTGACGACATCGAGCATGGCCTCATCGCTCACCCAGACGATTTCACCCACCGCGCTCAGCACCCGTTCGGCGGCGGCGCGCTGCGGTGCGCCGATGCTCGGTCGTGCGTACAGCCCGGTGGCGCCGGCGCCGATCAGCGCTGGACGATTGGGCATGGCGCGCACCAGCGGTACGCCCGGCCCGCAGGCGCACTCGAGGGCGGCGATGCGCACCCCCGCCATCACCGAGATGACCAGCGGGCGCGCGGCCCCGAGCCGGCCGGCCAGCGCCCCGAGCATCGCGACCGCCTGCTGCGGCTTCACCGCCAGCACCACCACCGCGGCGCCGTCGATCGCGGCGTGATTGTCCGCCGTGGCGGCGACGCCGAATTCGCGCGCCAGCGCCTCGCGGGCCGCGGGCAGGCTCTCCCCGGCGCACAGCCGCTCGGGTGCTGTGCCCGAGCGCAGCAGTCCCCCGATGAGTGCGCGGCCCATGTTGCCGGCTCCGAGAATGCAGATGCGCCCGTTGGCCATGGGAACGATTGTACGAAAAGATCGCGGCGCGGCGGCGGCTCAGGCCGGGCGCGCACCAAACAGCGCTGTTCCGAGCCGTATGATGGTCGCGCCCTCGAGGATGGCGGCCTCGAAGTCCGCGCTCATGCCCATCGACAGCGTGTCGAGGCGGAGGCCCTCGGCGTTGAGCTCCTCGAGCAGCGCCCGCAGCCGCGCGAACCACGCGCGCTGGCGCGTCGGCTCGCTCTCCTCCGGCGGGATGCACATCAGTCCGCGCAGCGCCAGGCGCGGCAGCCGTGCGACCGCCGCCGCCAGGGCGGGCAGCTCGGCGGGTGCCACGCCGCCCTTGCTCAGCTCGCCCGCGACGTTCACCTGCAGGCACAGGTTGAGCGGCGCTGCGTGCGGCGGGCGCTGGGCGGACAGCCGCTCGGCCACTTTCAGGCGGTCGACGGCGTGCACCCACGCGAAGTGCTCGGCGATGGGGCGGGTCTTGTTGGCCTGGATCCGGCCGACGAAATGCCAGGTGAGCGGACGTTCCTGCAGTGCCGCAATCTTGCCCAGCGCCTCCTGCAGGTAACTCTCGCCGAAATGCGTGAGCCCGGAATCGGCCGCGGCAGCGAGCAGCTCGGCCGGCTGCGCCTTGCCGACCGCAAGGAGTGTGACCGAGTGCGCACTCCGGCCGGCGGCGGCGGCGGCCCGCGCCACGCGCTCGCGCACCGAGCGCAGGCGTTCGGCCAAATTCTGCGGACTCATTAACATATGGGACGGGTGACCCCTTTATACTGCCAACGCGCTGCGGACGCAGGCGTATGGTGTCCTGCCTGCGGAGTGCTGCGTCCTGGGAGCATCAATGGCCGTCGATATCGCGCAACTGCTGGCGTTCGCCGTCAAGAACAATGCCTCGGACCTGCATCTGTCCTCGGGCGTGCCGCCGATGATCCGCGTCGATGG
>DASPPI010000201.1:0-23397 GCA_035625615.1 Steroidobacteraceae bacterium
CGACCGCGAGCTCGCGGCTCGCGGCTGGGATGCCGACCGGCAGGCGCGACGCTACCGCCAGCTCATCGCGCGCTTCGCGCCCGTCGCCGCGGCGTTCGCGGGCGGCGGCGTGACGCCGGAGACCGCCTTCGTGGTGCGCACGCTCCTGATCCACGAGTACCGCAAGATCCATCTCAAGGACCCGCAGCTGCCGCCGGCGCTGCTGCCTCGCGACTGGGCCGGCCGCGCGGCCTATCGGCTCTGCCGGGCGCTGTATGCGCGCACGTTTCTGCCTGCGGAAAGACATCTCTCCGGGTGCGCGCGGCGGCTGCGACGTCCCCTGCCACCGGCCAACGCGGCGGCGCGCGCCCGATTTGGCGGCATCGCCCGCCGGACGCCGCCGGTAAGCTCCTGATCTGCCGCAAGAAATGTCTCTACTGATCGGGGGAGATGGTTGCGCGACTGCCGCGGCACCTAGGTCGGCCAGTCCTCCATCGTGCGCACGAAGACCTGCATGAAGCGATTGGCCTGGTGACCGTCGAGGACGCGATGATCGATCGTCAGCGTCACGTAGCAGCGCGGCTGAACAACGATCTTGTCCTCGTCTCCCTCTTCGGCAACCACTGCGCGCTTCTCTAACTTGCCGATGCCGAGGATCGCCGACTGCGGCTGATTGATGACGATCGGGGTCGCGAGCAGGCTGCCGCTCACGCCGTGGTTCGAGATGGTGAAGGTGCCGCCGCGCACCTCCGCGGGTGACAGCTTGCCGCTGCGCGCGCGCGTCACCAGGTCGTCGAGTGCCCGGGCGGTGTCGGGCAGGTCGCGGGCCTGCGCATCGCGCAGCACCGGCACGATGAGGCCGGAGCCCTCCACGGCCGTGGCGATACCCATGTGAACCGCCTCGTGGATCTCGAGCGCCGTGTCGGTCCAGCGGCTGTTCGCCTCGGGCACCGCGCGGATTGCAACCACGGCCGCCTGTACGAAGTAGGCGCTCAGCGTAAGCGGCGTACCGCTGCGCGCGAGCTCCTCGCGCCGGCGGGCACGATCCGCGAGCACCGCGGTGAGGTTCGCCTCGAACACCGTCGTCACGTGCGGCGCGGTGTGCAGCAGGCTCTGCACCATGTGCTCAGCGATGCGCTTGCGCACCACCGTGTGCGGAACGCGCCGCACGCCGTTGCCGCCAGACTGTGGCGCGGGCGGTGGCACGGCCGTCGCGGCCGGCTCGCGCCTCACTTGCGGCGCGGCGGGCGCGGCGCGCAGCACGTCCTCGACCGTGATCCGTCCGCCCGGACCGCTGCCGCTCACCGCCGCGGCCTCCAGCCCGCGTTCGGCCAACAGGCGCCGCACCGCGGGACTGAGCGGCGGCTCGCCCGGTGCGGTGGCGGGTGCGGGCGGCAGGCGCGCGCCCGCGTCGGGCGCAGGCGGCACGTCCATCGCCGCAGGACGCTCGGGCGAGGCTGTCGGCGCGGCACGCTCCGCGCCTGCGGCCTCGAGACGACCGAGGAGCTCTCCGGGCGTGATCTCTTCCTGCTCGTGGCGCAGGATCTCGCGCAGCACGCCGGCCACCGGTGCGGCGATTTCCACGGTCACCTTGTCGGTCTCGATCTCGATGAGCGGCTCGTTCTCATCGACGTGCTGACCGATCTGCTTGAGCCAGCGCAGGATCTGCGAGCGGGTGCCTTCAGTCTGCTCCGCCGGGGCTCTGATCTCGATAGCGGCGCTCATGCCCTAGACGCTCGCGAGCTGCTGGATCGCCCGGCAGATGCGCGCGACGTCCGGCACCGCTGCTGCGAGCAGCACCGGACTGTGCGGACTCGGGATGTCGGGCATGGCGAGCCGCTCGATCGGCGCGTCCAGGCTGAAGAAGCTCTCATGCGCCAGCCAGGCTGCGATCTCGGCCCCGAAGCCGGCGCTCAAATTGTCCTCGTGAACGATCAGGCAGCGTCGGGTCTTTTCCACGGATGCGCGCACCGCCCCCCGGTCCCACGGCGACAGCGTACGCAGGTCCAGTACCTCGGCGTCAACGTGTGATTGCACCGCGGCCTGCTCGCAGCGCTCGACCATCGCGCCCCAGGTGACCACAGTGACCTCGGCACCGGCGCGCACGATGCGCGCCCGCCCGAACGGCACGACGAACTCATCCCCCGGGTACGGACGGCGCGCCCAGGCACCATCGAGCATGGCGCGGTGCTCGAAGAAAATCACCGGATCGTTTCCGCGCAACGCGCTCCGCAGCAGTCCGACGGCATCCTCGGCGTTCGACGGCACCGCCACCTGCCACCCGACGCCGTGTACCCAGGCGACCTCGTTGGTCTGGCTGTGCCAGGGGTCGCCGCACTTGAAGAAGCCACCCGGCATGCGCACCACCATCGGTGCCGCGAAGCGATTGTTGCTGCGCCAGCGCAGCGTTCCGCAATCGTTCAACTGCTCGGCGGCTGAATCGGCGTACTTGCGGAACTGGATCTCCGGCACCGGCAGCAGCCCCGCGATCGCCATGCCGACGGCCCGGCCGATGATGCCCTCCTCGGAGAGGCTGGTGTCGAATACCCGTGCCGCACCGTACTTGTCCTGCAGACCGAGCGTCGCTCCGTGCACACCCCCCTTCGGCCCCACGTCCTCGCCGAACACCACCATGCGCGGATTCACGGCGAGCTCGGCATCGAGCGTGCGGCGGATGGCCGTGAGCATGTTGATGCGCGCACCTTCGGGACGCGGTACGGCGCTGCCGTGCGGCAAGGCAAGGCCCTCGGGTGCGAGTCCGCCCTGTTGCTGCAGCGCTGATACCCCAGCCGCGCTGGCGAAGAAAACGTGCTCGGTCAGCTCGCCCGGGTCGGGTGGAGGTTGAGCGAGCGCGCGTTCGACCGCCTGCTCGACATCGCGGCGCGCCTCGCTCGCGAGGCGCGTCCATTCGGAGGCCGGCATGAGGGCCGGCACCAGAAACTCGCGCAGCCGACCCAGGGGATCGCGGGCGCGCTCCTCGCTCAGGATCTTCGCCGACTTGTAGGCCTGGGTATCCTGGCCGGAGTGGCCCGAGAGCCGCGGAACCGTGAGCCGCAGCAGCAGCGGGGTGCGCGCCGTGCGCACCCGCGCAACCGCCTGCCGGGTAAGCTCCGCCGCGGCGCGCGGATCCGAGCCGTCGCCCTCGAGGATCGCCAGCCCGGCAAAGGAGCGCAGATTGGCGGCGATGTTGCCGCCCGGCGTCTGCAGCTGCGACGGCACCGAAATGCCGAAGGCGTTGTCCTCGATGTAGAACAGCATCGGCAGCGCCAGCGTCGTGGCGATGTTGAGCGCCGACCAGAAGCCGTTGGTCGCGGTCGAGGCGTCACCACCCAGAACGACCGCGATGCTGCGCGCGTAGGAGGCGTCGGCCAGCGTTTCGTGCCGGTAGCGGATCGCCTGCGCCCATCCGGCTGCCGGGGTGTACTGCGTGCCGACGCCGCCACAAGCGGGCAGCACCGTCGGATGCCCGCGCCCGGGAAGATTGAACACCACACCGATGTCGCGCCCGCCGCTGAAGGAGCCGCTGCGCGCCAGCGGCCCGGCGGCTGCCTGTTCGGGACTCACGCCGAGCGCCAGCATCAGCGGGCGCGAACGGTAGTAGACCGTCACCCCGTCATGCGCATCCGTCAGCTCGAGTCCGAGCAGGATCTGCGCGAAGTCATGGCCGCGCGCCGAGAACTGGTACAGCACCCGGCGCTCCGGCAAGAGGCGCGCTTCCTCGATGTCGTCGAGCGCGCGCGAGGCGTGCAGCAGCCAGGTCACCCGCCGCCAGTCCGGCCGTGGGACCGTCACTTCGGTCCCGCCGGCGGGGCTCGGCATCACCGTCGCGTGCGCAGGCATGGGGATCTCTCGCTGGTGCGATGGCGCAGCTTATGCCCGTTCTAGTGCAATTAGTTTGCTTCCGTTGCTATCCGGAAGCCAATTTTGGCAATATTCTTGCGCCATGAAACCAGCGAGCCCCACAGCAGCGCACACACTCGACCGGCTCGACCGGCGCATCCTCGAGGAGCTGCAGGCCGATGCCCGCATCTCCAACCAGGAGCTCGCGAAGCGCGTCGGCCTGTCTGCGGCACCCTGCTGGCGAAGGCTGCGCCGGCTCGAGCAGGCGGGATTCATCGCCGGCTACGCGACGCTGCTGCGGGCGCCGGCCATAGGGCTCCCGATCCTCGCGTACGCGGTGGTCTCGCTCGAGAACCATCACCCCGAGTCGGTGCGTCAGTTCGATCAGTTCGTGAAGGAGCGCTCCGAGGTGCTCGAGTGTCACTCGATGAGCGGCGCCAACGATTACCTGCTGCGCATCGTGGCCGCCAGCATGGAAGCGTACGAGCACTTCCTCTCGACTCAGCTGCTGCAGCTTCAGGCGGTGCGCTCGGTCAACAGCAGCTTCGTTCTGCGGACCAAGAAATTCACCACCCGACTGCCGGTCACCTGAGCGGCGTGCGCTGACACTCGCACACGGTATTGTCGGCACCGTCGAACCAGAACGCCGAGCCGCTCGGCTGCACGTCCGCATGCTTCCATGCCAGCTTGGCGGCGTGCGCTTCGGCCGCCGCAGCGTGCGCCTTGCCCTGCGCGCGCAGCGCCGTCGCGAGCCCACGCAGCGCCCAGCCGTTGTCGGGATTGCGCCGCAGGTCCTCGCGGTAGACCGCTTCGGCCTCGGCGGCGCGGCCGCCGATCAGCAGCTGCGCACCGAGCAGGTGGCGGGCGGGGAAAAACCAGTCGGCCGGCTCGTCGTAGGCCAGCCGGTCCTCCGCCGCCACGGCCTGCCGGAGCAACGCGACCGCCGCGTCATTGCGCCGCTCGGTCGCCGCGATGCGGGCCGCAACGATCGGCTCGGCCACAGCGACGATGTCATGCAGCGTGTTGAATCCCGCCGTCGCATCCGCCCGTGTCGCGGCGCCGAGCTGTTGCAGCTGCGCAAGCAGCGCCCGCGCCTCCTCGAGCCGCCCGCGCGCGGCGAGCGCCACGCCGCGACCGTAGAGATAGCCGGCCCGCAGCCCGGGCGCGCGCTCGGGCGGAGCCTCGAGCGCGAGCGCCTCGTCCCACAGTCCGAAGCGCACCAGCGCGGAGTACTGTTGGCTGAGGTTGTTCCAGCCCGAATCGCCCATGGCAAGCGTCAGGTCGAGCGGCACCGTGCCGACCACGCCCTGCACCGCGGCGAGCGTTTCCGCCTTGCGTCCCTCCATGGCCGTCGAGAAGGCGAGGAACGCGTAGTTGTGAGCCAGATACATCGCGTAGTAGTCGGGAGGCGTGGTGATGGCAAAGTACTTCTGGTCGGCGGCGATGCCGCTGCGGTTGGCAACGGCTGACTCCTCGTAGCGTCCGACGCGCTGCATGATGTGCGCCGGCATGTGCTCGAGGTGTCCCGCCGCCGGCATCATGCCGGGCAGCCGCTGCGCGGAGGCGAGCGCTTTCTCGGGGTGTGGCGAGGCCTCCATGACGTGAATGTAGTAGTGATTGGCACCGGGGTGGCCGGGATCGCGCCGCAGGACCGCTTCGAGGCGCGCTTCGATCTCCGGTGTGCCGGCTACCGGCTGGCCGTCCGCCGTCCACAGTTTCCAGGCGTGCACGCTCATCCCGGCTTCGGCGCACAGCGTCTGCACATCGAGGTCGTCCGGGAAGCGCTCGGCCAGCTCGCGCATCGCGGCGGCGTAGGCGATCAGGACCGGTTCGAGATGCTCGGGACCGAGCGGCTGCGCCGACGGGTAGCGTGCGGCCAGCGCCGCGATCAGCCCCTGCTCGACGGCCGAGGCGCGCGCCGCGTTCTGCTGTGCCTGGTGCAGCGCCTCCCAGGCGACGCGCGCTCGTGGCTCCGCCATCTCCGGGAGGTTGTAGTTCGGTCCGACCGTGAGTGCCACGCCCCAATAGCAGGCGGCGCAGGCGGGATCGAGCTCGGCGGCCTTGGCGAAGGAGCGCGTCGACTCGTCATGATTGAACGCCCACAACAGGCGCATCCCCTGATCGAAATATTGTTGTGCGAGCGCCGAGGAGGTGGTCATGCCGCGGTGAAAGTCCCCCAGTCCGTCGAACAGGCGTGCGCCCTGCGCCCAGTCCGCGACAGTAGCGGGCAGGTGCGGCGGGGGGTGCGCCGCGGGCGGCACATCGGCCGCTGACGCGACGGCGGGCGCCGGCACCGCTATCAGGGCCAGCACTGCCAGCACCCCACTCGCAAAGTCCTCGCGCATGCTCGCTCCCCCTTACGTTCAGCCGCGAGCCGGAGTTGCTCCCGCGCTCACCGGCACGCTGCCCCAGCCTTCCCCGCAAGCGGCGAGACGCTCGAGCAGCTGCGCCGGGCGCCAGCGCGCGCCGTGCGTGACCGCCAGCCGCCGCATGGTCTCGACCACGCGGGCGAGTCCGGACTGCTCGGCCCAGAACATCGGCCCGCCCCGGTAGGCGGGAAACCCGTAGCCGTTGACGTACACCACATCGATATCGCTGGCGCGGATGGCGACGCCTTCGGCGAGGATGCGTGCGCCTTCGTTGACCAGCGGGTGCAGCAGTCGCTCGAGAATCTCCTCGTCCGCGATCGGCCGCCGTTCGATGCCGAGCTCGCGCGAAACGCCCTCGATGAGGGCCGTCACCTGCGGGTCCGGCAACCGTGTGCGCCCCTCGTAGCGATAGAAGCCCTTGCCGGCTTTCTGCCCGAGCCGTCCCTCGCCTACCAGCCGCTCGAGGATCGGCGACCAGCGCTCATCCGGCGCAAGCTTGCGCCCCTTGCGGATCAGGAAGCCGACGTCGTTGCCGGCGAGGTCGCGCATCGCCAGCGGCCCCATCGCAAAGCCGAATCCCTCGACGACCCGGTCGATCTGCTCCGGCGTCGCGCCTTCCTCCAGCAGGAACTCCGACTCGGCGCCGTAGAAGCCGAGCATGCGATTGCCGATGAAGCCGTCGCAGTTGCCGGCCAGCACCGCGACCTTGCCGAGAGTGCGTGCCAGCGCCATCACGGTGGCGATGGTCTGCGCGGAGGTGCGCCGGCCGCGAACGTTCTCGAGCAGCTTCATGACGTTCGCCGGACTGAAGAAATGCGTGCCCACGACCTTCTCGGGGCGCGAGGTGGCGGCGGCGATCGCGTCGATGTCGAGCGTCGAGGTATTGGTCGCGAGGATCGCGTGCCTGGCGGCGACCTGATCGAGCCGTCCGAACACTTCCTGCTTGACCTTCAGGTCCTCGAAGACCGCCTCGATGACGATGTCGGCGTTGCCGACGGCGGCGTAATCGGTCACGCCCTGGATCAGGGCCAACGCGGCGTCGGCGCGCGCCTGCGTGAGGCTGCCGCGGGTCACGGAAGTAGCGTAGTTGCGGCGCACCGCCGCCAGTCCCCGCTCGAGCGCCTCCTGGTTCACTTCGAGCACGACCACCGGAATCCCGGCGTTGGCGAAATTCATCGCAATGCCGCCACCCATGGTGCCGGCGCCGATCACCGCCGCGGTGCGGATCGGCAGCGGCTGCACGTCAGCGGGCAGCCCGGGAATCCTGCGCGCCTCGCGTTCGGCGAAGAACACGTGCACCAGGGCGCGCCGCTGCGGGCTGTCGCGGCACTCGAGGAAGTACTCGCGCTCGAGCCGGAAGCCTTCTTCCTTCGGACGCCTGCAGGCGGCCTCGACGGCGTCGATGATCCTCCAGGGCGCCAGCTGCCCGCGCGCCTTCGGTTCGATCTTGCGGCGGAAGGCGGCGAACAGCTCACGATCCACGCCGCGGATGTGCTCGGTGAGCTCGCTCGCGAGCCGCAGCGGCCAGCGCTGCGCCACCGCCTGACGCGCGTGGGCGATCGCGCCTGCGAGCGCGTCGGCGGCGACCACATCGACCACACCGAGCTCGCGCGCGCGCTCGGCGGTGAGCTGCGCGCCGCTGGTAATCGCCTCGAGCGCCGCCTGCGGGCCGGCGAGGCGCGTGAAGCGCTGCGTGCCACCGCCCCCGGGCACGAGGCCGATCTTCACCTCCGGCAGGCCGACCCGGGCGCCGTTACCGGCCACGCGCCAGTGACAGGCAAGCGCGAGCTCGAGGCCACCCCCCAGCGCCACCCCGTCGATGGCGGCCACGACGGGCTTACTGCTCGCCTCGAGCGCCGCCTGTACGTCCCGGCCGGTGGGCGCCGTCAATGCCGCGCCCGAATCGAACTCGCTAATGTCCGCGCCCGCGGAGAAGGTGCCGCCGCCACCGCTGAGCACGACGGCCCTCACCGCCGCATCCGCCGCGGCACGCTGCAAGGCCTGCATCAGACCTTCGCGCACCGGCAGTCCGAGCGCGTTGACCGGTGGGTTCGCGATCGTCAGAACGGCGATCTCGCCCTCGAGGCGATAGTTGACGGCGGGCACGGTGCCTCCGGACAGCGTGGACGTGGTCGTGATCGGCGCGCCGCGGCCCTTGCCTCACACCTGCCGCGGCGCTGCGTGTTGTCAGCTCGCGCGTATCCCCTCGACCTGGATGGCGAGCTTCACGTCCATCTTGAAGCCGTACTTGTCGCCGTAACTGATGCCGTAATCGGCGCGATTGATCGAGCCCGAGGCATCCGCGCCGCAGTGTTCCTTCTTATCCATCGGGTTCGCCATGCACTTGAACTGCGTGATCGTGAGCGTCAGCGGATGGGTCACGCCATGCAGCGTGAATTCACCCTCGACCTTGGTCGGCATGCCGTCCTTGAAGCCGGCCAGCTTGCCCTTGTAGGTGGCGGTGGGGTACTTCGCGACATCGAACATCTCGTCGGACTTGGCGTGCTCGTTGAGCTTGGGCATGCCGAAATCGATCGAGGCCGCGTCGACGGTCACTTCCACGGTTCCCGCACCCTGCTGCCTGTCGAGCACGATCGTCCCTGAGGACTTGTCGAACTTGCCGCGCCACACCGACAGGCCACCGAAATGATCTGCCTCGAAGCTCGGATAGGTATGTGCGGGATCGATCTGGTAGGTGACGGGGTCAGCCATTGCCGAGCCTGCCACGAGTGCCAGCATCGCCGCCGGCAGCGCAATCTTCGTCACGGAAACCTCCGGGTGGGTCAAGGGGTGGCGTAGCGTAGCGACCGGCGCAGCGCGCGGCCACCTCCCTTTGTGGAGACCCAGGTGCGGTGGCCGCCGGAGACCGGGCCGCAGGCTCGGATCAACTGAGCGCGTGAGCCTCGAGACCGAGTGCCTTGGCCACCACCGCGTGGGTGATGTGTCCGGCATGCACGTTGAGGCCGGCCGCGAGCCCCGGGTCGCGCTTCAAGGCGGCTTGCCAGCCCAGATCCGCCAGCGCGCGCGCATAGGGGAGCGTCGCGTTGGTCAAGGCGAGCGTCGAGGTCCGGGGAACCGCCCCCGGCATGTTGGCCACGCAGTAGTGGATGACGCCGTCCACCACGAAAGTCGGCTCGGCATGGGTCGTGGCGTGGCTGGTCTCGAAGCAGCCGCCCTGATCGATCGAGATATCCACCAGCACCGCCCCGGGCTTCATGGTCTTGACCATCGCGTGCGTGACCAGCTTCGGCGCGGCGGCGCCGGCGACCAGGACCGCCCCGATCACCAAGTCGGCACCGCGCACCAGGCGCTCGATCGTCTCGGTCGTCGAGTACGCCGTACGCAGCGAGGAGCCGAACATCGCCGACAGCTCGCGCAGGCGGTCGACCGAGCGATCGACCACCGTGACATCGGCGCGCAGTCCGACGGCCATCTCGGCGGCATGCGTGCCGGAAACCCCGCCTCCGAGGATCACCACTTTGGCCGGCGGGACGCCGGGCACGCCGCCCAGCAGCACGCCGAAGCCGCCGTGGGCCTTCTGCAGGCTGGCAGCGCCGACCTGTATCGACATGCGTCCCGCGACCTCGCTCATCGGGGTGAGCAGCGGCAGCGACCCGTTCGGTGCGGTCACTGTCTCATAGGCGATGGCGGTGGCACCGGATTTCATCAGGCCCCGGGCCTGCTGCGGGTCCGCAGCGAGATGCAGGTAGGTGAACAACAGCTGTCCGCGGCGCAGCATCTCGCATTCGACCGGCTGCGGCTCCTTCACCTTGATGATCATGTCGGCGCGCTCGAACACGTCTGCGGCGCGCGCCGCGATGTCGGCCCCGGCGGCACGAAACTGCGCGTCATCGACTCCAATGCCGTTGCCGGCGCCGGTTTCGATGAGCACCTCGTGCCCGGCTGCGGTGAGCTCGCGTACGCCCGCCGGAACCAGGCCGACGCGATACTCGTGAACCTTGATTTCCCGCGGAACACCGATGCGCATGGCGAGGATCCCCCTGTTGTTTGCCGCACAGGGTAGTTTTCCGCGCGCGGCGGCGGCTTGCGTAATGACCGCCCAGGTCAGGCCATTTGTGGCAGAATCTGCTGCAACCGAGCAGTTTTTAGAAGGATTTTTGCGTCTATGGAGCTGGACCGCTACGATCGCGCCATCGTGCGACTGCTGCAGCAGGACGCGCGCATCACCAACACCCGGCTCGCCGAAAAGGTGAGCCTGTCGGAATCAGCGTGCCTGCGCCGGGTGCGGGCACTCGAGGAATCCGGCCTCATCCAGGGCTATACCGCCCTCATCGACCAGCACAAGGCGGGCTTCCCGGTGAATGTGTTCGTCAGCATCACGCTCGACCGGCAGAGCCAGCCGGGACTCGAGGCCTTCGAGAGCGCGGTGCGCAAGGTGCCCGAGGTCATGGAGTGCTATCTCATGACCGGTGAGCACGACTACCTGCTGCGGCTGGTGGTGGCGGACATGGCGGACTTCGAGCGCGTGCACAGCCACCATCTCACGCGACTGCCGAGCGTCGCGCGGGTGCACTCGAGCTTCGCCATGCGCACCGTGACGCGCGCCAGCAGCCTGCCGGCGAAGTAGCGGCGGGCGGATCAACTGCGCGTGTAGGCCGGCAGGCCCTGAGCGAAATCCCGCAGCGCGCCGATGCCGCTGGCTTCCGCGCGGCGGCACCAGTCGCGCAGCTGCGCGAGTGCGCGCGTGGAGTTTGCGGGCGTATCGGTCCACAGCTGCTGCAGGCTGTCGCGGTATTCGACCACACCGCGCAGCACTTCGTAGCGCTCGAGCAGCTCGCGCAGCCGGCGGCGCGCTTCCTCGGCGAGCAGCGCCGGGTGGCGGATCAGCAGCTGCCGCGCGGAGGCCGGCAATGCGCCGCGCGGCTCCCGCAATGCCAGCTCGCGCCACACCGGCAGCACCACGCGCCGGCCGTAGGCACGCAGCACGTGCAGGCGATTGGTGAACAGCGCGTGGACGCTGTCGGCATCGAGCTCGCGGCGCCGCCGCTCGAGGCGCGGCCGCGGCGCCAGCCAGCGCACCCGCGCGAGCCCCAGGGCGCTGAACAGCCGGATCCACAGCCAGCCGATATCGATCTCCCAGCGTTGCACGGCAAAGCGCGCGGAACGCGGGAAGGCGTGATGATTGTTGTGCAGCTCCTCGCCGCCGAGCAGCAGCGCCCACGGCACGATGTTGGTGGCGCGCGAGGGCATCTCGAAGCTGCGATAGCCCACCGCGTGACCGAGGCCGTTGATCACGCCGGCGGCGAACAACGGCTGGGCGCTCAGGTGGACGGCGATCATGATGATTCCGGCCACGCCGAACAGCACGAGGTGCGCGAGCACGAACAACACGATGCCGGTATAGGCGTGGCCACTGTAGAGGCGCCGCTCGAGCCAGTCGTCGGGCGTTCCGCGTCCGTAGGTGCTCAGCAGCTGCGGGTCGCGGGCCGCGGCGCGGTACAGCTCGGCGCCCTCGAGCAGCACGCGCCGCAGGCCGAAGATCACCGGGCTGTGCGGGTCGCCGGCCCGGTCGGCGTGCGCATGGTGACAGCGGTGCACCGCGACCCATTCCCGGGTGATCGCGCCGGAGCTGAACCACAGCCAGAAGCGGAACACATGGCGCAGTGCCGGGTGCAGGATCAGACCGCCGTGCGACTGATCGCGGTGCAGGTACAGCGTCACCCCGAGAAACATGACCTGGATGCTGAGGAAGGTCGTGAGGAAATATCCCCACACCGGCAGCGGCACCAGACCGTAAGGCGAGAGACTCATGCGGACGCCGCCTCTGTTGTCGGTTCTTGTTGCGGGACCCCGGGCCGCAAGCGTACGGCAATTGCCGGCGGTCGGGAGAACTTTCCTCAGGTCAGCAGCACGATCTTGCCGATGTGGGCACCCGATTCCATCAACTGGTGCGCGCCGGCGGCATCGGTGAGCGGAAAGCGCGCGTGGATGACCGGCTTGAGACCGCGGGAGGCGAACAGCGGCCACACGTTCTGCAGCAGCGCCTGGGCGAGGCGCCCCTTGTTCTCGATCGGCTGCGGGCGCAGGCTCGAGGCCGTCAGGGTCAGCCGCTTGGTGAGCAGCGGGCGCAGGTCGAGCTCGGCCTTGGCTCCTCCCTGGGTCGCGATGAGCGCGATCCGGCCCTCGACCGCGGCCGCGGCCACGTTGCGCGGCAGGTAATCCCCGCCGACCATGTCGAGGATGACGTCCGCACCCTTGCCCCCGGTGGCGCGCCTGGCCGCCTCGACGAAGTCTTCCTCACGGTAATTGATCGCCACTTGCGCGCCGAGCTCACGGCAGGCGGCGCACTTGGCCGCGCTTCCGGCCGTGACGATCACCCGGGCATCGAAGGCGCGGGCCAGCAGGATCGCCGTGGTGCCGATGCCGCTCGAGCCGCCGTGCACCAGCAGTGTCTCGCCCCGCAGCAGGCGCGCCCGCTCGAAGACATTCAGCCAGACGGTGAAGAAGGTCTCCGGCAGCGCGGCCGCCTCCTCGAGGCTGAGCGCCGCGGGCGCCGGCAGGCATTGCACCGCCGGCGCCACGGCGTATTGCGCGTAGCCGCCGCCGGCAATCAGCGCACAGACCTTGTCGCCCACGGACGGCTCGCGCACGCCCTCGCCGCAGCGCACGACCTCACCGGCGACCTCGAGCCCGGGAATGTCCGTGATGCCGGGCGGCGGTGGATAGAGCCCGCGGCGCTGCAAGACATCCGGGCGATTGACCCCGGCAGCCGCGATCCGAATCAACACCTCGCCGGCGGCAGGCTCCGGGATGGGGCGCTGTACGGCGCGCAGCACCTGCGGCGGCCCGGGCTCGCGGATCTCCACTGCGGTCATGGTGGCGGCATCCATTGCGGAAGCAGCGTGCGGCCTGCTGCGGCCGGGCGTCAACCCGCAGCGTACGTTCTCAGGGCCGCGGCCGCTCCGCCTGCACGGCCAGGGTCCCGGAACGGCCGGCCACCGTGCCCGCAACGATGCTGCAGTGAGGCAGGCCGCGAACATCCAGCGTCGCCACATAGCCGGCCAGGTCGGTGAGGTGCGCGCCGCGCTGCTGCCAGCCGCGCAGCAGCCGCTCGAAGTCCCCGAGGTAGCGGCCGCCCTCGAGCTCGGCATGCAGCGTGAACACCTGGTCGCGTCCCGGCGCACCGTGCGTCAGGCCGAGCAGATGATCCACGGGATTCACGCCCGGCAGATCGGCGCGGCCGATCAGCTCGTCGAGCGTCGGGAGCGTGGTGGGCAACTGCGGCACCGCCGCGACGACGTCCTCGAACACCGGCAGGAACGGCCCGCGGCCGCGGGCGTCGGAAGCGTAGCGGAAACCGAGCTGCTGCTCGAGCGCCGGCACGTAACGGTTCATCTGCCATCCCGCCGCCCCATGCACCAGGGGCGCACGCCCGAACACCTCCATGAACTGATCGCGTGCTAGCGCCATCTCGCGCCGCGTCCACGCCTCGCTCGCCCCGCCAACCCCGTCCTGCCAGCGCACGTGGTCCCAGGCATGGACCCCGACCTCGAAGCCGCGCGCGGCAATGTCCCGCAGCGGCTCGAGACAGCGCCGGCCGATGTGCGGGCCGGGCAGCAGCACGCCGTACAGCAGCGTGCGCACGCCGTAGTGCTCGATCACCGACGTGCGCCTCACCTTGCCGAGGAATCCGCGCCGGAAGGCGCGCCGGATGGCCCGGCCGGTGTGGTCGGGCCCCAAGCTGAAGAGGAAGGTGGCGCGCACCCCCAGCCGCTCGAGCAGGTCGGCGAGGCGCGGCGCCCCTTCGCGCGTTCCGCGATAGGTGTCGACGTCGATCTTGAGCGCGATGAGCGCCACGTCAGGCGAGTGGCAGCGGCCGGCGGCTCACTGTGCCGGCCAGCGCCGTGAGGTCGACCGGACCTGCGGCACTCGCGGCCGCGAGCAGCTGCAGCGCCGCGCCGTCGCCGCAGGCGAGGTAGCACTCCCCGCGCGCGGCGAACAGCTGCGGTCCCCCGCCCGGGACCGCCTGGGCAGTCAGCCGGGTGCGGTGGATTGCCCAGCGCTCGCCGGCCACATCGCCGAAAGCGCCCGGAAAGGGCGGCGCCACGGCGCGCACCAGGTTGTGAATCTCGAGCGCCGGCCGCCGCCAGTCGATGCGGCCGTCCGCCGCCGTGCGCCGGCCGAAGTACTCTCCGGGCAGGATCGGCTGCAGTCGGCGCGGCGCACTGCCGGCAACCAGCGCCGGCAGCGAGCGCGCGAGGACGGTCTCTGCGGCCACGGTGACCTTCGCCAGCACCTCGCGGGCATCGTCGTCGCGCAGGATCGGCACGGCCAGCTGATCGACGATGTCACCGGCATCGGCGCGCTCGGTCATGTAGTGCAGCGTGGCGCCGCTCTCGCGCTCACCGCGCAGGATCGCCCAGTTGACGGGCGCACGGCCGCGGTACTTCGGCAGCAGCGAGCCGTGCATGTTGAGCGCGCCGCGGCGCGCGGCGCGCAGCAGCGGACCGTCGAGCATGGCGCGGTAATAAAAGGAGAACACGAAGTCCGGCTTGAGCGCGCCCACGTCGCGCTCGAGCTGCGGCGTGTTGGGGTCGGGCGGTGCGATCACCGGCAGCCTGTAGTCGGCGGCCGTGGCGGCGACGCTCGCGTACCAGTGAGTCTCGTGCGGATCGTCCGGCACCGTGACCACCAGCGGTATCTCGACTCCCGCGGAGATGAGCGTTTTCAGGCAGCGCACGCCCACGTCGTGGTAGGCGAACACCACGGCCCGCGCCGGGCTCACTCCACCGCTCCTCCCACGCGCTCCGCCGGCGAGCGCCGCGCCGGCAGGGCGGCCTCGGGCGGCGGCGCGCGCGCGAGAAGCGCGGCATCGCCGCCACCCTCCTCCAGCACCGCTGCCACGGTGTAGCGCGGCCGCTGCCGCACCTGCTCATAGATGCGCCCGACATATTCGCCGACCACGCCCAAGCCGATGAGCGCCACGCCGATCAGGAAGAAGGCGATTCCGAACAGCGTGAACAGCCCTTCGGCCTCGGGTCCGACGATCAGGCGCCGCACCGCGAGGTACAGCACGAAGATGAGCGACAGCAGCGCGATGACGATGCCGCTCATGGAGAAGAACTGCAGCGGCGCCACCGAGAAGCCGGTCATCAGGTCGAAGTTCAGGCGGATCAGCCGGAACAGCGAGTACTTCGACACCCCGACGGTGCGCTCGGCGTGGGCCACCTCGATCTCCACCGGGTGGCGCGCGAAGGTGTAGGCGAGCGCCGGCACGTAGGTGCTGACCTCGGTGCAGCGGTTGACGGCGTCGACCACGCTGCGGTGATAGCCGCGCAGCATACAGCCCTGGTCGGTGATGTGGATCGAGGTCGTCCCCTCGCGCACGCGATTCAGCAGACGCGACGCCGCCTTGCGCCATAGCACGTCCTTGCGGCTCACCCGGATGGTGCCGACGTAATCGGCGCCCGCGTCCATGGCGACCAGCAGCCGACTGATCTCCTCCGGGGGGTTCTGCAGGTCCGCATCGAGGGTGATCACGCAGGTGCCGCGGGTGTGCTGGAACGCCGCCAGGATCGCCATGTGCTGGCCGGCGTTGCGGGCCAGCACCACCACGCGGGTGACGTCCGGCCGCCGCTGAAACTGCTCGCGCAGCTCCGCGACCGAGCGGTCCGAGCTGCCGTCGTCGACGAAGACGATCTCGTAGGAACGGCCGAGCGCATCGAGCGCCGGGTAGAGGCGCTCGAACAGCAGCGGCAGCCCGTCCTCCTCGTTGTACACCGGGATGACGACCGAGACGGCGGGATTCATGCGCGCGCTCCGCGCACGATGGCGGTGACGGCCTCGACCACGCGATCGACGTCGTGCAGCTCCATCGCCGGAAACAGGGGCAGTGTGACCGTCTCGCGCCCGATGCGCTCGGCGTTGGGAAACTGCCCATCGCGGTAGCCGAGTGCCCGGTAGGCGGTAAACAGGTGGATGGCCGGGTAGTGCACCCCGACGCCGATGCCGCGTGCCTTCATCGCCTCGATGAATCCGGCGCGGGTGAGCGGCAGCTCGGCCAGCGGCAGCAGCGGTGTGAACACGTGCCAGCTGTGTCCGTCATCGCCGCGCTCGGGCAGGCGCAGCGGCGCCTCCCTGCCCCACAGCTCGTAGTAGCGGGCCACGAGCGCGCGGCGCCGCGCGTTGAACTGCTCGAGGCGCCGCAGCTGCCCGAGACCCACCGCGGCCGCCACGTCCGACAGGTTGCACTTGCCGCCGGCCAGCAGCGTGTCGAAGCCGTCGACGCCGGACTTGACCTGTCCGTGCCAGCGATGCAGCTCGATCGAGCGGATCTCCTCGGGCGAGCCGCCGCAGATCGCCCCGCCCTCGATGGTGGTCATGTTCTTGTTGGGATGGAAGCTGAAGCACACCAGGTCGCCGAAGCTGCCGATGCGCCGCCCCCGCCAGGCGGAGCCGATGGCGTGGGCGGCGTCCTCGATGATGCGCACTCCATGCCGCTCGGCGAGCGCGTACAGGCGCTCCATGTCGACCGGCAGGCCGGCGAAGTGCACCGGCAGGATCGCCCGCGTGCGTGGGGTGATCGCCGCCTCGGCCTGCTCGAGGTCGATGTTGCGCGAGTCGAGCCCGACGTCCACGAATACCGGGCGCGCGCCGACGCGCACGATCACGTTGGCGGTCGCCACGAAGCTCAGCGCCGGTGTGATGACCTCGTCGCCCGCGCCGATGCCGCAGGCGAGCAGCGCCATTTCCAGGCCCGCAGTCGCCGAAGTCTGGGTACGCACCGGCCGCCCGCCGAGATAGGCGGAAAGCTCCGCCTCGAGTTGCGCCACCTTCGGTCCGCTCGCCAGCCAGCCCGAGCGCAGCACCTCGGCCACCGCCGCGATCGTCTCCTCGTCGATGCTCGGCCGGGTGAACGGCAGCCAGGGTTTCACGGTCCGGGTCGAATCATTCATGAACGTGCCACCAGTACCACCCCCAGCACGATGACGCCGATGCCGGCGACGCGCTGGGCGTTCGGAATCTCACCGAGCAGCCACCAGGCGAGCCCGATATTGATGACATAGCCGAGCGACAGCAACGGGTAGGCCTGGTTCACCGGCACGCGCGACAGGCCCACCGTCCACACGATGATGGACAGGGCGTAGGCGCCCACGGCATACCACAGCGGGGGCACCGCCAGCAGGTCGAGCGCCCGTTGCACGACGCGCGCATCGGTCGCGATGAGCGGGCCGCTGATGCGAGTCGCGGACTTCAGGGCGATCTGCGCCAGAGCGTTCAGCAGCACCCCGCAGAACAAGAAGCTGAAATCGGTCAGTCTCACAGGCGGCTCACAGCGACCGTGTAGTTATCGGCGGCAATCACGCGTCCCGGCAGACCCTGCCGCCGCCAGGTGTCCCAGGTCCCGGGGTCGAAGAATGCCACGGCCTCGCCCCCGGCGCTCCAGCGGGCGACGAACTGCGTGGCGCTCATCTGCCGCTCACGCTCCTCGCTGAGGCCGAAACGCAGCTCCCCCTCGTAGCCGGCGAGCTGCAGGGTGCGGCCGAGATAGGGCGACAGCGTCTCGCGGTACTGGCCGACACTGTACAACGGTGTATCCGCGCCGATGAACGGGCAGACGGCGCGCGCCAGGTCGCGCGCCGAGCGCGCCGGCGGGATGACCGTGTACGCACACAGCAGGCACTGCCAGGCAAGACTCGCGCCCGCGACGCCGGTCAGCACCAATGCCGGCAGACGCACCCGCGGGAGCAGGCTCACGGTCAGGGCGAGGAGCGCCACTGCGGCGGCGCCCAGTGTCCAACCGACCGCCTCGTGCGGCACGAAGCTGTTGCGGCGCGCACAGTAGACCAGCAGTCCCGCGGCGACCAGCAGCACCAGCGCGCCGCCGCTGCGCGCCGCGTGACGCGCGAGACGCTGCGGATCGCGCTCCGCCGCTCCGGCGAGCGCCGCCAGCACCGGCACCACCGGCAGGATGTAGGGTGCGAGCTTCGATCCCGAGGCGGAGAAGAACACGACCGTGACCACGGCATAGATCAGCAGGAAGCGCCGTGGCCGAAAGCGTGTGCCCGCCTCCCCGGCTGCGGAAGCCGCGCTGACGCTCTCTTCCTGCCAGGCAGCGCGAACGGCGGCGGCCAGCGGCGCGACCCACGGCAGCACCGCCGCGAGCAGCAGCGGCAGGAAGAACCACCACGGCTCCTCGCGATGGTGCTCGGTGGTCAGAAAGCGCGCGAAGTGCTCGTGCACGAAGAAAAATCCCGGAAAGCTCGGGTTACGCAGCGACACGGCGACGAACCACGGTGCTGCGATGAGCAGGAACAGCGCAAGTCCGGGCGCGGCGTGCAGCCGGCGCCACGTGAGCGTGTCGCGCTCGAGCAGCGTATAGACGAGCAGCGCGCCGCCGGCGAGCACACCGACCACGATGCCCTTCGACAGCACCGCGAGCGCCGCCAGCGCCCAAGCGGCCAGCATCCAGCGCCGCTCGCCGCCGGACCCGGGGGCCGATGCCTGCGCCCGCGTGAACGCCAGCACCGCCGCGGTGAGCCAGAAGGTGAAGGCAGCATCGAGCAGATCGAGGTGCCCGACGATCACGAAATACGGGCTGACGCCGAGCGCCGTGAGCGCGGCGAGCGCGCACTCATTGCCGAACAGGCGCCGCACCCACGCGAACACCAGCGGCAGGCACGCGAACGCCAGCCCGACCGCCCACAGCCGCGAGCTCCACTCGTGCACGCCGAAGCCGGCGTACACCGTCGCGGTCGCCCAGTACTGCAGCGGTGGCTTCTCGAAGTACTTGAGGCCGTCGAAGCGCGGGCTGATCCAGTCGCCGCTCGCCAGCATTTCCCGCGGGATCTCCGCATAGCGGCCCTCGTCCGGGTCGAGCAGCGGACGCAGCTGCAGCGTCGCCAGCCAGGCGACTGCCAGCAGTCCCCACAGCAGCCACGCCGGCGCGGTGCGCCACCCCTGCCGCAACTCCGCGACCCTAGATCGCCGCCATGGCGGCCGCGCGCGTGCCGAAGCCTTCCTGGTTCACGTAGAACTCGATGGTGCGCCGGATGGCGGTGTCCATGTCGGTGGTCGGTGCCCAGCCGAGCGCGCTGCGCGCCGCCTCGATGTTGGGCACGCGCACCTGGATATCCTGGTAGTACTTGCCGTAGTACACCCCGGCGGAGACGTCCACGATCTCCGTGGCGCGGGCGTTGTCGCGCAGCACCGGGAACTCCTGGGCGATGCGGATGGTGCGTTGCGCCAGGTCGCGGATCGAGATGCAGTTGCCGGGATTGCCGATGTTGAAGATCCGCCGGCTGGCGCAGCCGTCCTTGTTCT
Source organism: Steroidobacteraceae bacterium (assembly GCA_035625615.1). GTDB lineage: Bacteria > Pseudomonadota > Gammaproteobacteria > Steroidobacterales > Steroidobacteraceae > 13-2-20CM-66-19. The sequence continues at coordinate 19,473 of DASPPI010000201.1, forward strand.
CGAGGATGGTGAGCAGGCACTCGATGGCATCGTCGATGTAGGTGAAGGAGCGCTTCTGGCTGCCGCCGTCGACCAGCTTGATCGGGCGCCGGTGGAGCACGTTCGACAGGAACTGGGTGAACACCCGCGAGCTGCCCTCCTTCGGCTCCTCGACGTTATCGAGGTTCGGGCCGATGAAGTTGAACGGCCGGAACAGGGTGTAATCGAGGTTGTCGCGCACGCCGTAGGCGTAGATGACCCGGTCGAGCAGCTGCTTGGAAGCCGCGTAGATCCAGCGCTGCTTGTTGATCGGGCCGTAGACCAGGGCGCTGGTCTCCTCGTCGAGCACCGCGTCCGGCGACATGCCGTAGATCTCGGACGTCGAGGGGAACACCAGGCGCTTGCCGTACTTGACGCAATGGCGCACGACGTCGATGTTGGCTTCGAAGTCCAGCTCGAAGACACGCAGCGGATGTGTCACGTACTGTGCCGGGTTGGCGATGGCCACCAGCGGCACCACGACGTCGCACTTCTTGACGTGGTACTCGACCCACTCCTTGTTGATGGTGATATCGCCTTCGACGAAGTGGAAGCGGTCGTCCTCGGGCAGGTCACCGAGTTTGTTGTCGGCGAGATCGATGCCGTAGACCTCCCAGGAGCGCCGGCGCAGGATTGCGTTGGTGAGCGCACTGCCGATGAAGCCGTTCGCCCCGAGAATCATGATCTTCAATGCCATACTTCACCTTCCGCAGCGGCGACGCGGGTCGGTCGGTTCCCCGACCCGAACGCGTGCGTAAAACAAATAAGTTTAGCACTTCTCGCGTGTCCGGGCTCCGGCACGCGGGCCCTGCCACAGCGCGCACGCAGCCGCGCCCACAGTGCAGTGCTCGACGCGCGCCGCATCAATGCCCCACGAGCGCCGCACCCGGCAGGCGGCTCACCCGATAGGGAGCTTCGGAACTCGAGCGCACCGGCAAGCCGCGCAGGCGCCGTGTACACAGCCGCGCCATATCGAGGATTACCAGCCACAGCAGTGTCGAGAACAGGATGGTGAGCGCCGCATCGAGCCGCTGGTTGAAGATGAGCTGCGGGGCGACCGCGGCACGCTCCGGGCTGAGCGCGCCCGCCGCCAGCTTCGCCGCGAGGTCTGCGGCTGCGGCCAGGAAGCCGATGTGCGGATCGGGACTGGTGATCTTCTGCCACGCCGCGGTGCTCGTCACCACCGCCAGCCAGGCGAGCGGCACCAGCGTCACCAGCGCGTAGCGCCGCTTGCCCGACTTGATGATGATGCCGGTTGCGACCGACAGCGCGATGGCCGCGAGCATCTGGTTGGCGATGCCGAACAACGGCCAGAGGATGTTCACGCCGCCGTTCGGGTCGATCACGCCGACGTAGAGAAAGTAGCCCCAGGCCGCGACCAGCAGCGTGCTGGCGAACATCACCGACGGATACCACGACGTGCGGCCGAGCGGCGCCCAGGCGTGGCCCAGCAGGTCCTGCAGGATGAACCGCCCGACGCGCGTGCCGGCATCGAGCGTCGTCAGGATGAACACCACCTCGAACATGATGGCGAAGTGATACCACAGCGCGAGCAGTCCCCGGCCGAAGCTGTTGCCGAAGATGCTCGCCATGCCAACCGCCAGCGAGGGCGCGCCGCCGGTGCGGGCGAACAGCGTGTGCTCGCCCATGGCGGCGGCGAGGGAGTGCATCTGCTCGACCGTGACGGGAAAGCCCCAGCTGCTGATGGTCTGCACCGCGACTTCGGGAGCAGTGCCAACCACGCCAGCGCCGGTGTTGATCGCAAAGTAGACGCCCGGATCGAGCAGCGTCGCGGCGATCATGGCCATGATGGCGACGAAGGACTCGAGCGCCATGCTGCCGTAGCCGACCAGGCGTACGTCCGCCTCGCTGGTGATGAGCTTCGGGGTGGTGCCGCTCGCCACCAGCGCGTGAAAGCCGGAGATCGCCCCGCACGCAATGGTGATGAACACGAACGGAAAGACCTTGCCGCCGAACAGCGGTCCGCTGCCGTCGATGAACTGCGTCACCGCGGGCATGCGGATCTGCGGATGGGTGAGCACGATGGCGATGGCGAGCAGGGCCACGATACCGAGCTTCAGGAACGTCGACAGATAGTCGCGCGGCGCGAGCAGCAGCCACACCGGCAGTATGGCGGCCACCCAGACGTACACCACCACGGCCCCCGCGAGCGGCAGCGGGTCGTAGTCGAACCAGCCGCGCAGGGTGGACTGATGGTCCAGCCAGCCGCCCGCCAGCACGCCCAGCAGTACCAGCACGAGCCCGATGAGCGAGCCCTCCAGCACGCGGCCCGGCCGCCATAGCCGCAGATACAGGCCCACCAGGATCGCGACCGGAATGGTGGCTGTTACCGTCGAGGTCGCCCACGGGCTGTGCTTCATGGCATTGACCACGACCAGACCGAGCACCGCGGCCAGCACGATCAGGATGAGCAGCGTCCCGATGAGCGCGGCGAATCCTCCCATCGGCCCGAGCTCATCGCGCGCCATCTGCCCGAGGCTGCGGCCGTCGCGGCGGGTCGACAGCAGCAGGATCGTCATGTCCTGCACGCAGCCGCCCACGACCGCGCCGACGAGTATCCACAGCGTGCCCGGCAGATAGCCGAACTGCGCCGCGAGCGTCGGACCCACCAGCGGCCCGGGGCCGGCAATCGCCGCGAAGTGATGCCCGAAGACGATGGCCCGGTGGGTGGGGACGAAGTCGCGCCCGTTGTTGAGCCGCTCGGCGGGTGTCGCCCGCGAAGGATCGACCAGCAGCACGCGCGTCGCGATCCAGGTGGCGTAGAAGCGATAGCCCAGCAGATAGCAGCACACCGCCGCCGTGACGATCCACAGCGAATTGATGGGCTCAAGCCGATAGAGCGCGACGCCGCCCAGCGCGAGCGCTCCCGCTGCCGCCAGCACCACCCCCGAGAGCCTTCTCATCACGCGGGCTCCCCCTGCACGGGCTACGCCAGCCGGCGCTTCAGCGCCTGCGCATAGCGCGCGACCAGCGCCTCGCGATGCCGTCCGCCGCTCACCCGCTTGACTCCCGCGCGCCACACGCAGTCGATTACATCGCGCCCGCCGGCGAAGATCCAGCCTACTGTCGTAGCACTGCGGCACGCTTACGGACATCCGCTGCAAAGGCGGCGTCCTTGAGCGACTCCAGATTGATCTCGACGTTTGCCGTTGCGCCCTCGATAGCGGCGTGGGCCAAGGCCGAAGCCGTCGTAAGATCGGACTTCATGTTCGGATTGGTGATGGGCCTTAGTTTCTCGACAATTGCCGCGATCTCGCGGCCACTCTCAGCGACCCCCAACGGCACGCTGGTGGCCTGCTTCAGCGCCGCATCGATCATGCTGTCGGCGTCGGGCGATCCCTTCGCCTGCTTGTAAGCCCTCATCACAACGTTAAAAGACTCGGCGTCGGCATCGATGGCAGCCTTCAATTCTTCCCGCAACTGCCCGAGGCGCCCGATCGCATCACTGAGCTCACGCTCATACGGGAGGTAGGCTTTCTTGCCCCGTGACATAGAAGCCACCATCGTTGCCAACGCCGCGGCCATGGCAGCACTGGCGGCCGAAGCGCTGCCGCCCCCAGGTGCCGCGGTGGGCGCTGCAAGTTGCTCGACAAACGGCTCGACTCCGGCGCGCAAGCCGCCGACCGCCGCTTTGCCGCCCATCACCGCAGCTAAGCGGTTTTCCAGAATCACTGACGAATCAAAGTTCTCGACTTGCAGAAACCATTCCGCTGCCGTTTCCAAAGCTCTTTTCGGGATCAATCCCACGATTTCACTGCTGACGGGTGACACGCCATAGCGCGCCGCTTCGCGCTTCACCATCTCAAACACGCGATGGATGGGCGTCTGATCAAAATCGGTGAGGTTCATGGAAACCTGGGCCATGCCGCGCACCAGGAATCCTGCG
>DASPPI010000202.1:0-7916 GCA_035625615.1 Steroidobacteraceae bacterium
CGCACCGGCGCGCACGGGGCGGGTGAGCGGGCGCGCACTGAGTTAACATGGCCGGGCGGCTACCGACAACAAACATGAGCCGCTGACCCCAATGTCCCTGTACATCGATTCGGCGAGCCAACTGCATCACGACCGGGACAAGAACCTGGTGGTGACCTGCCCCCATTGCCAGGCGGTCGCGCACATCACGCCCTGTGCCGTGCCCCGCTTCGAGGATCTGCAGCTGTACCGTCCGAAGCAGGTGGGCGTGGTGTACCTGTGCGACGCCTGCCATATGCCGATCTTCCTGCGCTTCACGGTGCGGGTGTACGGCGCGGCGCGCATCGAGCTGTCGCCGCAGTTCACCGAGGTGGAGCGGGCACGCGAGAAGTTCAGCTTCGCCTACATCCCCGAGGAAGTTGAGCTGCTGTTCCGCGAGGCGCTCGCCTGCTTCTCGCAGGGCGCATTCAACGCCTTCGCCTCCATGTGCCGCCGCTCGGCGCAAGCAATGTTTGCCGACCTCGGCGAAGCCGGCAAGCTGCGGCTGTTCGATGAGCTTAACGAGGTGCGCGAGCTCGCCCGCATCGCGCCCGAGATCTTCGCCAAGATGCGCAGCATCCTGTTCGGTGCGGAGCTCGATGCCCGCGCGCCGCTGCCGCTGCTCGACGGCTACGAGGCGGGCATCATGCTCGAGGTCGTCAAGGATCTGCTGTACGAAGCCTACGTGCGCAAGGGCAGGCTGCAGCAGGCGATCATGGTGCGGCGCTTCTTCCTCGAGGAGACCGGCAGTCATGTGGCGCCGCTGGTCTCGGCGAGCTGATCACGAGCTGGTCGGCGGCCCCCCGCACTTCTCATTCCACGAAGCGTCGCGCGTTGCGGAACAGCCGCATCCAGCCGCTCCATTCGCCGGCGCCGGACGGCCGCCACGAATTCTGCAGATAGCGGAATGAGCGCTCCGGGTGCGGCATGCTGATGGTTACGCGCCCGTCGAGGTTCGACAGCGCGGCGATGCCGAAGGGCGTGCCGCTCGGATTCGCCGGGTAGCGGGTCGCGACGCTGCGATCGCCGTTCACGTAGCGCAGGCCCACCAGGCCGCTCGCCGCGCACGCCTGCGCCGCGGCGGCGGAGGCAAACTCCGCGCGTCCCTCGCCATGCGAGACGGCGATCGGCAGGAGCGACCCCGCCATGCCCTGAAGCAGCACCGACGGCGAAGGCAGCACCTCCACCAGCGAGAAGCGCGCCTCGTACTGCTCGCTGCGATTCTGCACGAAGCGCGGCCAGTGCTCTGTCCCGGGGATGATGTCCCGCAGGGCGGCGAACATCTGACAGCCGTTGCAGATGCCGAACGCGAAGCTGTCGCTGCGCGCGAAGAAGCGCTGGAACTGCTCGCGCACCGCCTGGTGGAACAGGATCGACTTGGCCCAGCCCTCGCCGGCCCCGAGCACATCGCCGTACGAGAAACCGCCGCAGGCGATGAGCCCGCGGAACTCGTCCAGAGTGCGGCGGCCGCTCAGCAGGTCGGTCATGTGCACGTCGTGCGCCGCGAAGCCGCAGGCGTCGAACACCGCAGCGGTCTCGGTCTGACTGTTGACGCCCTGCTCGCGCAGGATGGCGACCGCCGGGCGCACGCCGCGCGCCAGGTACGGCGCGCTGACGTCCTGTTGCGGGTCGAAGGTGAGCTCGACCTTGAGCCCGCCCTCGGCCTCCGCAGTCTGCGCGGCAAACTCCTCGTCGGCGCATTGCGGGTCATCGCGCAGCCGCCGCAGCCGCCACGAGGTCTCCGACCAGGCGCCCCGCAGCTCCGCCCAGGCCTCCTCGAACAGCGTCTCGCCTACCCTGATCTCGACGCGCAGCTCGCTCACCGGCGCGCCGAGGTAGAGGGCGGCCGCGCCGAGCCCGTGACGCTCGAGCACCTGCGCGAACGCCGGCTCATCGGCGGCCATGATCTGCACCACCACGCCCGGCTCCTCGGCAAACAGCTGCGCCAGCGCGCTCCCGCGTGCCGCCGGCAGCGCGATATCGAGCCCGCAGTGTCCGGCGAACGCCATCTCGACCAGGGTCACGAACAAGCCGCCGTCGGAGCGGTCGTGGTAGGCGCGCAGCAGGCCGGCGGCGCGCAGCTCGCCGAGCGCCGCGGCGAACTGCGTGAGCCGCTGCGGCTCATCGAGATCGGCGGGCTCATCGCCGAGCTCGCCGTACACCTGCGCGAGCGCCGACGCTCCCAGGCGGTTGCGGCCGCCGGCGAGATCGATGAGCCACAGTGACGTCGGACGCTCGTCGAGCTGCAGCGCCGGAGTCAGCGTGCGGCGTGCGTCGCGGACCGGCGCGAACGCCGACACGATCAGCGATACCGGTGCAATCACGCTCTTGCCGACGCCCGCTTCGCTCCAGGCGGTCTTCATCGACAAGGAGTCCTTGCCCACTGGGATCGCGATGCCGAGCTGCGGGCACAGCTCCCGCGCCACCGCGTGCACCGTCGCGTAGAGCGCGGCATCCTCGCCGGCCTCCCCGCTCGCCGCCATCCAGTTGGCCGACAGGCGGATCTGCGACAGCGAGCCGATGTCGGCCGCCAGAATGTTGGTGAGCGCCTCGGCCACCGCCAGCCGCCCGGAAGCCGGTGCATCGAGCACCGCGACCGGGGTGCGCTCGCCCATCGCCATCGCCTCGCCAGCGGTGCCGCGATAGTCGGCGAGCGTGACCGCGACATCGCTCACCGGGACCTGCCAGGGGCCGACCAGCGGGTCGCGACTCACCAGGCCGCCGACCGTGCGGTCGCCGATGGTGATGAGGAAGGTCTTGTCGGCCACCGCCGGCAGGCGCAGCACCCGGTAGGCCGCCTCGCGCAACTCGATGCGGGCGGTGTCGAAGCGGCGGCGCTCGGGCACGGCGCTGTGCACGTCGCGTGTCAGGCGCGGCGGCTTGCCGAGCAGGAGCTCGAGGGGTAAGTCGACCGGCCGGTCGTGAAACAGCGGATCATTCACCCGCAGCCGGCCGCTGGCGTCGATCTCGCCGATCACCGCGAACGGGCAGCGCTCGCGCGCCGTGACGGCCGCGAACTGCGGCAGCGCCGCGCGCTCGATGACGAGCAGGTAGCGCTCCTGTGCCTCGTTGCACCACAGCTCCATCGGCGACAGGCCCGCTTCCGCGCTCGGGATGGTGCGCAGGTCGATGCGTGCGCCGCGCCGGCTGTGCGCCACCGCCTCGGGCACGGCGTTCGACAGCCCGCCGGCACCGACGTCGTGGATCAGCGCGATCGGATTGCTTGGGCCGAGCGACCAGCAGTGATCGATGACCTCCTGCGCGCGCCGCTGCATCTCGGGGTTGCCGCGCTGCACGGAGGCGAAGTCGAGGTCCGCGCTCGAGCTGCCGCTGCCGAGCGAGGAAGCCGCCCCGCCCCCCAGGCCGATCAGCATCGCCGGTCCGCCGAGCACGATGAGCTGCCCGCCGACGGGCACCGTGGCCTTCTCCACGTGAGCGCGGCGCACGTTGCCCAGGCCCCCCGCGATCATGATGGGCTTGTGGTAGCCGCGCCGGCGCTGCGGGGGATCGCCCGGCGCCTGCTGCTCGAAGGTGCGGAAGTAGCCGCAGATCGCCGGCCGGCCAAACTCGTTGTTGAACGAGGCCGCCCCGATCGGACCCTCGAGCATGATGTCGAGCGCGCTCGCGATGCGCGCCGGCCGGCCGAACTCGCGCTCCCACGGCCGCTGGTAGCCGGGGATGTGCAGGTTGGACACCGTAAACCCCGTGAGGCCGGCCTTGGGCTTCGCGCCGCGTCCGGTGGCGCCCTCGTCGCGGATCTCCCCGCCCGCGCCGGTCGCGGCGCCCGGAAAGGGGGAGATGGCGGTGGGATGATTATGCGTCTCGACCTTCATGAGAATGTCGATCGGCTCGCTGCTCGCGACGTAAATGCCGCTCGTCGGGTCGGGAAAGAATCGCGTGCCGGTGTGCCCGGTGACCACCGCGGCGTTGTCGCGGTAGGCGGACAGCACGCCGGTGGGCGCTCGCGCGTGGGTATGGCGGATCATCGCGAACAGCGACTCGGCGCACGGCTGCCCGTCGATGATCCAGCCGGCGTTGAAGATCTTGTGGCGGCAGTGCTCGGAGTTCAGCTGCGCGAACATCATCAGCTCGACGTCGGTCGGGTCGCGCTCGAGCCGCGCGAAGCTCTCGAGCAGGTAGTCCATCTCGTCGGCCGACAGCGCGAGCCCCAGCCGCCGGTCCGCCGCTGCGAGCGCCGCGCGTCCCTCCCGCAGCGATACGCGCGTGGTGGGGCGCGGTTGCGCCTGTTCGAACAGGCGCACCGCCTGGGCAGGTTCGAGCAGCGCCTCTTCGGTCATGCGGTCGTGCAGCACCGTCGCGAGGCGTGTCAGGCGCGCGCTCCCCAGCGGCAGCGACGCGCGCAAGCGGTAGGCGATGCCGCGCTCGATGCGGCGCACGCTGCCGAGGCCGCACACCTGCGCGATGTCGGTCGCCTTGCTCGACCAGGGTGAGATCGTGCCGACGCGCGGCACCACCAGGATCAGCTCACCGCCGAGGTCGGCGGCGGGCGCCGGCCGGCGCGGCCCGTAGGTGAGCAGCTGCTCGAGAATGGCGCGCTCACTCGCGCTGAGCGGCTGCGCCAGGTCGGCGAAGTGCAGGAAACGCGCCTCGAGGCCGCTCACGGCGGACTCGAGCGCCGTCAGCCGGTCGAGGAGCTTGGCGATGCGGAATGCGGACAGCGCGGGCGGCCCGGCGATCTGCAGCATGTGCTACCCGCACCTCATTTCTTTTCGCCCGGCGGCACTGAATACATCGGCATCGGGAACTGCGCGACGTTGGCGCCGCTTTCCAGCGCGGTGATCTTGGCCGAGCCGTGCTTCTTCACCTCGTCGATGCGCAGGATGGAATGCATCGGCAGGAACGTGCGCTTCACGCCGGAGAATTCGCCCTTGATGCGCTCCTCCGAAGGATCGAGCACCACCGAGGAGCGCTCACCGAACAATAATTCCTCGACCTCGATGAATCCGAACAGCTCGCCGTGGCTGACCCGGCGGGCGTAGACCTCGTATACCTTGCCCTGATTCACGAACATAATCCGGAAAATGTGACTGGCTGCCATGGCGGGGTGCGGAAGCGCTGCTACTTTTAAAAATGGGATTATATGTCCGGGCCGCGTATCGGCGGCTTGGCTTTGCCCGCGGGGAATGGCTGCAGAAATTCTTCATTATAGGGATGGATGACTCTTTGAGTCGGGGAACCACGCTCAGGCTGCGGATCGTCAGTGATCAGCGGCGATCGCTCGCCGACCGCAGCAGCGCCATCTTTTCCGTCGAAGGCGGCACCATCGGCCGCTCGGCCGACAACGACTGGGTGCTGCCCGACCCGTCGCGCTACGTGTCGGCGCATCACGCGCGCGTGCTGTTCCGCGACGGTCACTTCTACCTGCAGGACGTCAGCACCAACGGCGTGTACCTCAACGACGACATGGAGCCGCTCGCCAAGCGCGGCTCGAGCGGCTACCGGCTCGCCAACGGCGACGTGCTGCGCATGGGCGAGTATCACATCGTCGCCGCGCTCGAGCAGGGTCCCGTGCCCGAGCAAGCCGGCGCCGCCGCCGTGCCGACCAGCATTCACGCGCTGCGCACCCTCGGGCGCCCGGGCGAGCGCGACATCGACGCGAAGCTCAATGTCGAGGAGCTGCTGGTGCCGGTCATTGACATGGACCCGATCCTGCCCGTGGGCGCCTACGGCCAGTCGGTCGATTCGGACCGGGTGCGCTCGCTGGCGGGCTCTGCGCACGAAGTACCCCTGACTCCCGATAGCAGGCCGGCCGAGGCCGGCTCCGCGGCGCCGGCCGGGCAATCGCACGCCGAACGCATGGCGCGACTCGCCGAGGTCGTGGGCCGTGAGCCGAAGAACGCCGGCGGCGCGCTGGCGCTCGAGGACATCCACAGCGGACTCGACGCCTTCTGCCGCGGCGCAGGCATCGATCCCGAGCGGCTGCCGGCGGACGCGCAGACGCGGCTGCTGCATCTCGCCGGCCGGCTGTTCCGGGAGGCGCTGGTGGGTTTCAGGGAACTCGAACGCGCGCGCGCCGAGACGCGCAACCGCTACCGCATCGAAGCGCCGCAGCCGGCGCCGGACGATCCGCGTCCCTCGCTCGCCAACTCCGTGGTCGAGGATCTGACGGTAGCGCTCCTCGTGCAGCACGAGGGGCGCCAGCTCGACTCGGTGCAATGGCTGCGCGAGATCGTCAGCGAGGCGAAGCTGCACGAGAACGCCACCGCCCAGGCCCTGCGCAGCGCGTTCATCGAATTCCTCGACCGCCTCGATCCCGCCGAGCTCGAGGCGCGCTTCGAGCGGGCCGCGCGCCGCGGCAAGGCGCGCTCGGCCGACAAGGCACAGTACTGGGAGCTGTTCACCACCTTTTACCGCAATCTCATCGAGATGCCGGCGGATCACTTGCCCCACACCTTCGTGGAGGCGTTCGCCAGCGCCTACCGCGAGGCGCTGAAGAAGCCACCGTCCACCTGAGGCGCGAGTGTCGCCGTCACGGGCGGCGCGCTTTTGCATCACGCAGCGCTGCGGATATAGTGAACCTTCGCCTCCACCGGATGGAGCCCTGTCGGATGACGGAAGTGGCGGAGAGGGTGGGATTCGAACCCACGTGCCGGTTTTACCCGACCATCCGATTTCGAGTCGGCGCCGTTATGACCGCTTCGGTACCTCTCCGGCCCGGCCCCGCTGGCTTTCGCGGGGCGGCCATTCTAGCGGAAAGGTCCCGCGGCGCGGGGAGGATCGTGCGCGCGCTCATTCTCGCCGTTACCGCGGGATGGCTCCTCGGCCTTGCCGGCTGCGGCGAGCTCGCGCCGTCTGCCTTGCAGAGCATCCGCGCCCGTGGCGAGCTGCGCGTGGTCACGCTCAATCTGCCGACCTGCTATTACCTCGGCGCACAGGGCACCGAGGGCCTCGAGTTCGAGCTCGCCGGCGCCTACGCGGCGCGGCTGGGCGTCAAGCTCAACATGTACCCGGTCGCCAACGAGCGCGCCATGCAGGCGGAGCTGCTGTCCGGTCGCGCCGACATCGCCGCAGCCTCGCTCACCAGTAACGAGGAGTGGGGCCGCGCCGGCGATGCCGCCGGGCCCTATACTCTCATTCCGCAACTCGTGGTCTACCAGAGAGACGGCGTGCGGCCGCGCGACACGCTGCAGCTGGAATCGGCGAAGCTCGCCGTGCGCGCCGGCAGCCCGCAGGAGCGCATCCTGCAGCGGCTGCAGAGCACGGTCGCGCCGACCCTTAAGTGGGAGGAAACCGCGCCGAGTTCCGCCGACCCGGTCGCGGACGTCGATTCCGGCGACGCCCAGTATGCGATCACCGACGCGCGCGAGTTCTCCTTTGCCCACCATCTGTACCCGAACGTGCTGGTCGGCTTCGAGCTGCCCGAGAGACGGCCGGCGCAGTGGATCGTGCGCAAGGGTGAGCCGGCACTGCTCGCGAGCGTCAACGCCTTCTTCCGCGATCTCACCGCCTCCGGCCAGCTGCCGCAGCTGGTACAGGAGTCCTCGGGCGACACGCGGCGCTTCGAGTACGAGGAGTCGCGCGAGTTCCAGGAGCACGTCAGCGACCGCCTGCCCCGTTATCGCTCCTGGTTCGAGCAGGCGGCCGCGCAGTCGGGACTCGACTGGCGGCTGCTCGCCGCCATCGGTTACCAGGAGTCGAAATGGGACCCGCGCGCGCAGTCCGGCGAGGGCGCGAGCGGCGTCATGATGCTCACCGCCGACACCGCGCGCGCTCTCGGTATCCGCGACCGCGCCAACCCTGAGCAGAGCATCTTTGCCGGCGCGCGCTACCTCGCCCGGCTGCGCGAGATGATTCCGGAGCGCATTCCCGAGCCCGACCGCACCTGGCTCACGGTCGCCGCCTACAACGTCGGCTTCGGGCACCTCGAGGACGCGCGC
>DASPPI010000203.1:0-7355 GCA_035625615.1 Steroidobacteraceae bacterium
GCGATCGTCGACGAACACGGTCGCGCCCGGCTCGAGCGCGAAGCGCCGCTCGGCCTCGGCGTAGATACCCGGGTCGGGCTTCATGACGCCGGCCAGGTACGACGGCAGGGCACCCTGTCCGATGGCGTGCAGGCGGTACTCGCGCGACAGGTGTGCCCAGTGCAGATCGCCGATGTTGGAGAGCAGGAACACGCGGTAGCGCTCGCTCAGGCGGTGGGCGAGCGTCACCATCGCCGGCTCGAGTTCGAACATGTCGAGCCAGTGCGCCAGCAATTCATCGGGCGCCACCAGCGGGCGCGCGTCCGTCAGCGCGGCCAGCCGCTCGAGCAGTCCGCGTCCGGACAGTCGCCCGGTCTCATGATCCTCGAGCCCGATGCGCGCCATCACGCCGGCGCGGTCGCTGACCGGTGCGCCGTGAGCAGCGAGGAAGCCGAGCAGCGGGCGATAGTCGAGCCGCACCAGCACCCAGCCGATGTCGAACACGATATTGCGGATCACAGCGCCGTGACGCTGCCGGTGTCGCCGGGCGTGCTGTTGACCGCCACCACCGTTGCCCGGGGATAGAAATTGAACTCCGATGCGCTCGCCCAGGTGTAGGCGCCCATGGCGCGCCCGACCACCAGGTCGCCCGCTTTCAGCAGCGGCAGCATGAGGTTCTCGGCGACCACGTCGATGCTGTCGCAGGTGGGCCCCGCGAGCACCGACGGCAGCCGCTCCTCAGCCTCGCGCAGCGGCTCGACCGGGTAACGCGCATGATCGAACATCTGTCCGCTGTAGGAGCCGTACAGCCCGTCGTCGAGGTAGTACCACCAGTGCCCTTCGCGCTGCGCGCGTCCCATGACCGAGGCGACGCCGATGGCGCACGGACCCACGATGTAGCGGCCGGGCTCGGCGATCACGCGCACCCGCGCCGCGAGTCTCGCGATCGCGGCACGCAGCGGCGCGCAGAAGCGGCTGATGTCCTGCACCGGCTGGGCATAGTCGATCGGGAAGCCGCCACCGATGTCGAGCGTGTCGCAGGCGCCGAGCCGCTCGCGGCGCGCAGCGGCCATCAGCCTCGCACACGCCCCGAGCGCCTCGACGTGCTTGGTGGCGTCGGCGGCCTGCGAACCCACGTGGAACGACAGGCCGCGCACCGGGATGCCGAGATCGGCCGCCGCGCGCGCCAGCGGCAGCAGCCCCTCGGGATCACAGCCGAACTTGCGCGACAGGTCGCACACCGCGCCGGGGCTGCGAAAGGAGACCCGCAGCAGCAGCTCGACCCGTTGCGCGAGGCGCGCAAATTTGCGCACCTCGTCGGGGTTGTCGGCGACGAACGTGCGCACGCCGAACTCGAGCGCGTTGGCGATGTCCTCGGGGCGCTTGATCGGATGGGTATGAATGCAGCGCTCCGGCGCCACGCCCAGGCGCTGCACCAGCTGCACCTCGCCGGTGGTGGCGAGATCGAGATACCCGCCCTCCGCGAGCACCGTCTGCACCACTGCCGGATGCGGCATGGGCTTGAGCGCATAGTGCAGATCCACGCGCGGCAGTGCTTTCTTCAGCTTGCGGAACTGCACGCGCACGCGCTCGCAGTCGAGGATCACGAGCGGTGAGCCGAACTCCCCCACGAGGCGGCGGACTTCGGCGGGCCGGAACGGATCGATGAAGCGCGGGCGAGGCACTTAAGGGTTCACGGCAGGACCGCCATGGTGCCCGTGCCGTCGTCGCTCGCGGCCACGCTGGTCGCCGCCCGCAGCAGGCGGTCGCGGATGGCGTCCCACTGCTCGCCGTCGGGCACGCCCTGTACCAGAATACACTGGCAACCGGCCTTATCGAGCGTGCGCAGGTTGGTATAGAGATCGCGGCCGTAGCTCTCCGGCCGCCGGCCGGCGTTGATCCAGGTGACGTACTTGTGCGAGCGCAGCGGCAGGCGCTGCGCCAGCACGGCGACCCGGCGGCCGCCGGCGGAAGCCGCGTCCGCCTGCGCATCGATCTCCCCGGCCGGTACGATGGTCATGGGCGTGGCGGGAGCGTAATGCGTCGGTGCGCTGCCCGGCACGCGCGGAGAGCCGAGGTCCGTCCCGAGCAGCAGCTCCTCGCCGACGACGCGGCGCAGCTGTGCCGCGGTGACGGCACCCGGCCGCAGCAGCCGCACCTGCTCGCCGGCGCACGCCACGATCGTCGACTCCAGCCCGATCTGGCACTCCCCGCCGTCGAGTATCACGCGCACCGCATCGCCGAACTCCTCGCGCACGTGCTCGGCACGGGTCGGCGACAGCCGCCCGTAGCGGTTCGCGGACGGCGCGGCGATGCCGCCGCCGAAAGCCGTGAGCAGCTGCTGCGCCATCGGATGCGCCGGCACGCGGATGGCAATGGTGTCCTGGCCGCCGGTGATCACGTCGTGCACGTTGGGAGCGCGCGGCATCACCAGCGTGAGCGGCCCCGGCCAGAACGCCTCAGCCAGCCGCGTCGCGCTCTGCGGCACCTCGCGCACCCAGCGGTGCAGGAAGCGCGGACTGTCGAGGTGCACGATCACCGGGTGATCGGGCGGGCGTCCCTTGACCTCGAAAATCTTGCGCACGGCAACCGGGTTCTGGGCGTTGGCGCCGAGGCCGTACACGGTCTCGGTCGGGAAAGCCACCAGCTCGCCGTCACGCAGCGCCTGCACGGCGGTCTCGATCTCGACCTGGGTAGCCCTGACAACACGAACCATAGAGGAAAGAATTCTAGCAAGCCGCGGGCGGGGGCTCCCGCGTGTTGTGGGAAAGCATCAGATCGGATATGTCACAGGCCCGGCGCCGCGCGCAGCCCTCATTCGAGCGCGCGACGCGTCCACATGCCCTCGGGCGTGCGTCGCAGCTCGTACCCCGGCCAGTAATGCTTATCGAGCTTCAGCGTGATCACTTCCGGAGCGTTGTTCCAGGTAATCGTCTTCAGGCGCAGCGAGGAGCGGTCCGGGCGACCGGTCACGACCTTGAGAAAGGTATCGAGATCCGGCGTCCCGATGCCGTCAACCTCGACGATCCGCCGCCCGGGGAACAGACCGTAGCGTGTCGCCGGCGAGCCGTAGGCGAAATAGGCGACGTACACGCCGACTGGCGGAATCCCGCGCTGCACGCTCATCGCACGATGCGGCGCCTGCAGCGTGGCCCCCGCCCATTCCACCAGACGATCGACATCGGTGCCCGGAAGCTCGGCGGTGGCGACATCGAGCGTGAGCTCCGCCTGTCCGCGCCACACAGTCACCTTGACCTGCTCCCGGTCGGCCGTGGCCCGCTCGACCTCACGGAAGCGCGTGACCACCGCCCCGTCGATGGCGAGCAGCAGATCGCCCTGCTGCAGCTGCTCGGCGGCCGGCGAGCCGCCGACCAGCCGCACCAGGGTGAGCGCCTGGCGCCGCGTCGGCGTGTGCTGCGCGAGGCGCTGCGTCCAGGCATCCGATAGCCCGATCTCGCGCGCGCCGGCGAGCGGCAACACGCCGAGCTCCACCTCGAGCGAGTGCAGTGCGCGGTGCGTGCGCACGCGGTCGATCATGTCGGCCACTACGTCGATCGGCACGCCGCGGTTGTCCTGCGTGAGCTCGCGGCCGCTTTCGTAGGCGAAGCTCGACCAGGTACCGAGCACGTTGCCATTCTTGTCGGCCAGCACGCCGTCGAATTCCGACGGCGGGTTGACGAGCTGCACCGTCTCGAGATTGCCGTCGCGGAAGCGCATGGTGCGCGACAGCGGCAGCTCGAGCGGCTCGATGCTCGCGACCTCGGTCGCGCGCGCATGCATCTGGCTGTCGCTGCCGAGCCCGACCGCCCACAACTGCTCGCCGGCACTCAGCTCGCGCGGAGTCAGGGTGGCTGCCTTGACCGGCGTAGTGCCGATCAGGCGCGGGTCGTACGCCACCACGGCATAGTTGTGCAGCGGATGGACGTACACCACGCGTCCCGGCACCTGCACGGTGCCGGCGAAGGTCACCGTCACGTCTCCCACGGTCACCGGCACGGTGTTGCGGTCCACCACCACCAGCCCGCGCTGCGCGTCCACCACCAGCCCGGTGCCGTGATAGTTGCGCTCGGTGATGCCGGACACCGAGTACGGCATGTCGAAGGTGACCATCGCGAGCGAGGGCGCGAGCGCATTGCGGCGCGGGTCGCTGAAATGCGGAAACGCGGTCGAGCTGACCGCCACCGGTTTCGGCGTCGGCCCGGCAGGCAGCGCCTTGCAGTCCCACAGGCCGCTGGTATCGTTGCGATCGCAGTGGTGCGCGGGGAACCACAGCCGATCCATGCGGATGGCGCGCAGCTCGCGGTTGTTGGGCTCTTCGATCGTGAGGTAGCGCACCGTGGCGCGATCACCGTCGCCGAGCTGGGCGATCCCCGCCTCGAAATCCGCCAGCGTGGCGGTGCTCCTGCCATTGAGCGCGAGGATGACGGCGCCGTGGGCAATGGCGGCCGCGCCGAATACGTAGCCGGGGTTGGCGACGTACACCCCGCGGATCGGTACGTTGAACTGCCGCGCCTGCTGATAGGAAAGCGTGTTCACCACCGCGTCGCCGAAGTCCGCGTAGGCGCTCGGGGTGATGGCGTGCAGGTCGCCCACGGGCAGCCTGGCGGACACCGGCTTGCCGCCGCGCTCGAGCTCCATCTCCACCTGCGCGCCGACGGACGCGTCGAGCGCCTCCTCGAGCGGCTCGAACTGCGTGACGTAGCGCCCGTTGAGTCGCAGCAGAATGTCGCCGGGCTGCAGGACGTTCTCGCTCGGCGATCCCGGCAGCACCTCGGTCACCACTAGCATGCCGGTGTAGCGCGGGAAGTCCTTGCGTACCGCCGCCTCGGTGAGGGCGTCGAGCCCCAGGCGCTCGAGCTCGTCGTAGGGCATGTAGTTGAACACCGTGTACAGCGTGCCGCGCGTGACCGGCTTGCCCTGCTGGATCAGGGTCAGGGCGCGGCGCACGCGGGCGAGCGGCAGATAGAAGCTCGAGGCCGCGCCGCTCGCGCCGCCGGCATTGAGGCCCACCACCCGCCCGCGGATGTCGATCACCGGTGAGCCGGAAGAGCCGCCGGAGGTCCCGGAGGCGGCCTGCAGATAAAAGGTGTTGAAGTCGTTGTACTTGGCGACGCCGTACTCGGGAGCGTCGCGGTCGAGCCGCGCGAGCGTGCCGGCCAGGATCGACAGCTGCTCGCCGGCATTGTTGCCGACGACGCGGATCTCGCGGCCGATCTGCGCCCCTTCCGGATACAGCGGCAGTGGCTTGGGTTTGATGAAGCGCAGTTTCTTCGGGTCGTAGTGGTAAAAGCCGAAGTCATGCACCGGGTCGCGGTACACCGGATACAGCTGCACTTCCTCGCGGTTGAGGAAGGTCCCCTCCGCGGTCACCGGTCCCGGGGTGACGACGTGACGGTTGGTGAGGATCAGGCCACGCTCGGCGTCCACGACGAAACCGGTCGCCTGAGCGGTCGAGTTCCACTCGGTGTCGAACGCGCGCACGGCGTCGACATTGATGGAGAGCACGCTGCCGGCGATGCGCTCGAGCGTCTCGGCCCAATCGGGGTTGCCCTCGACGGCGGCGGCCTGCTGCGCGGCTGCCGCCGCCTGCACCTCCGCGCCGGGAGCGGGCCGCGCGGCGGACGGCGGGCTGACTGCCGGCTCGGGCGGCACGGGCTCCGGCACCGCCGCGGCGGGCGGTGCGGGTGCGGGCTCGGGCGTGGTCGGGCCGGCCGCCTGGCACAGCGTCAGCCAGGACAGCATCAGGCACAGCCGCGCGAGAGGCAAAAGTCGCATCGTGTCAGCGGCCGAGGAGCACGAGCAGCCACACGGCCGTGAGCAGCACGAACGACATGAACACGGCGGCGGAGCCGATATCCTTGGCGAGCCCCGCGAGCGTATGCCGTTCGAACCCAATGCGATCAACTGTCGCCTCGATGGCGCTGTTGAGCAGTTCCACGATGAGGATGAGCAGCATCGGCCCGATCAGCAGCGCGCGCTCCACACCGCTGTGGCCGAGCCACAGGCCCAGAGGTATGACGACCGCCGCCAGGCCGAGTTCCTGGCGGAAGGCGGCTTCCTCGCGGAACGCGCCTGTCAACCCGTGCAGGCTCGAGCTCAAGGCGCGCAGCACGCGGGTCACCCCGCGCGGTTTGTAACGGTCTACGGCTGCGCCGTCGGCTTCCATGTGAGATCCAGTTGCCGCGCCGCCCGCACGTCATCGAGGCGGCGCACCGGCATGGTATGCGGCGCGCTGGTCACGCGCCCGGGCTCGTGCTCCGCCTCCTTCTGTATTAACGAGAGGGCCGTCACGAAAGCGTCCAGAACCTCCCTGCTCTCGGTTTCGGTCGGCTCGATGAGCAGGCATTCCGGGACCAGCAGCGGGAAATATGTCGTCGGGGCGTGGAAGCCGTAGTCGAGCAGGCGCTTGGCGAAATCCATCGCCGTCACGTTCAGCTCGCGCGCCTGGCGTTTGAGCGTGACGATGAACTCGTGGCTGGCGCGCCGCTGCGGATAGGCCGCGTCGAACCCGGCCTGCTGCAGCCGCTTGAGCAGGTAGTTGGCGTTGAGCGTGGCGAACTCGCCCACGCGCCGCATGCCGTCGCGCCCGAGCAGGCGCATGTAGATGTAGGCGCGCAGCAGCACGCCGGTGTTGCCCATGAACGCCGACAGGCGGCCGATGGAGTGCGGCAGATCCTCTTCCGCGAGCCAGCGGTAGCGCTCCCCCTCCCGGCCCACGACCGGGATGGGCATGAAGGGCAGCAGCCGTTCGCCTACGCCCACCGCACCCGCTCCCGGGCCGCCGCCGCCGTGCGGCGTGGAGAAGGTCTTGTGCAGGTTCATGTGAATCACGTCGAAGCCCATGTCGCCGGGCCGCACCTTGCCGAGGATGGCATTGAGGTTGGCGCCGTCGTAGTAGAGCAATCCACCCGCGTCGTGCACGATGCGCGCCACCTCCGCGATGCGCCGCTCGAACACACCAAGGGTGGAGGGGTTGGTCAGCATGATGCCGGCGGTGTTCGGGCCGACGGCGTCGGCGAGCGCCTCGATGTCGACATCGCCTTCACGGCCGACCGGGATCTCGCGCACCACGCAGCCGCACATGGTGGCGGTCGCCGGATTCGTGCCGTGTGCCGCCTCGGGCACGATGATCTCGTTGCGCCCGGCATCGGCGCGCGAGCGATGATACGCGCGGATCATGGCGACGCCGGCAAATTCGCCCTGCGCACCGGCCATCGGGGAGAGCGCCACGCCTGCCATGCCCGACACCGCCTTGAGCATCTCCTGCAGCTCGTACAGGCAGGCGAGCAGGCCCTGGCCGTGGGACTCCGGCGCGAGCGGGTGGCGTGCCAGGAACTCCGGCAGCATCGCGTACTGGTTGCAGGCCCGGGGGTTGT